>CAZNZD010000011.1:0-34830 GCA_964577435.1 uncultured Clostridia bacterium | reverse complement strand
GACCATATATTTAGCTGAGAGATCCATACTGCGTATTTGACCTTTTATTCTTACTGTTACTATTACAGCTGGGAGATAATTGACCAGTAGGAGGTTAGACAATGAGCGCAGGTCAATATAACTGGGTAAACTTTTATAAGGAGCTCTCTCATCTGCTGTTAGCTTACAAGAACAATCGACAGGAGCTTATCTATAAGGTTAAAAGCATATATAGCGACACAGGTATTAATATGCCAAAGTTGGACAACCAGTTTATTGACATAGATCCATTTACTGTCTTTGGTTTGTTCAATAAAACCTCTATGAAGGAAAGTAACCGAGTGAAGATAATCTCGGAAGTGGCAAAGAAGTTTGGAGTTCAGGCGACTGTACCCACATCTTTTGACAGCGTTCCCGTACTAAACAACCAAAATGCCACTTATTATTACTTCTTAGGAGAACGCGCTGAGCGGGATATTGATGAGCTGTGGGACCTGTTTGAAGCAGCTCTGGTATATGTCGATAACCCTTCATCAAAAAACCGTGAAGTTCTCTCGAAGTACTTTGACCTTGCCATCAACAAAAAAGGCAATGGCAACAGCAAGATCACAATGGGATTATACTGGATAGCCCCTGATCATTTCCTCAATCTGGACCAACGCAATACCTGGTATATATACGATTCTGGCAGAATACCGGCAGCAGTTGTTTCTTCGCTTCCCTCCATTGAGAATAAGATGGCATCAAAAGACTATTTTGAGATTATTGAGAAACTGCTTAGCTACCTTAGAAGCACAGAGAGTGTCTTGAAAGACTTCAAGGAGCTGTCATTTGAAGCATGGCGCTATTCCGAAGAGGTGAATCAAGAGAAGAAAAAGGAAAAAGCAATGCTCTCTAATTCGGCGTTCTTGAAGTGGTTTAAGCCGATTATTCAAGCCTTGCGTGATCTTGGTGGGTCTGCAACACCTCAAGAAACTCGCGAAAAAATCATCATAAATGAAAGGCTCATAGAGGAAGAAGTATCCGAATTCAGAGGAAAAAACAACGTTAACAAGTTTGAAAATGAAGTGGCTTATGCAAGCGCCTATCTTATTGACGGAGGCTACATCGATAACTCAGCATCTGGAATATGGAAGCTTACTGACGAAGGCTGGAAAGTCAGCATGACGGAAAACCTCGCATCAGAGCTCTTCAAGAAAGGGACAAAGTCTGCTCGTGATGATAAAGGAGCAGGGCTTGCTGACGAAGATGTAGACATTGTTCATTATTGGATCTATTCGCCAGGCGACGGTGCCATCAAGTGGAAAGACTTCTTCAGCCATAACGTAATGGGTATCGGATGGAGCGAGATCGGTGATTTAACGCAATATGCCAGCAAAGAAGATATGAAAGCTGCCATGAAGGAGAAAATTGACCCAACTCAGGCTTTTAGAAATGCAGCTTATGCAACTTGGCAGTTCGTACACGATCTAAAGCCTGGCGATATTGTCTTTGTTAAGAGAGGTATGCATCAGCTTGTTGGACGAGGCGTTGTAACGTCGGGTTATTTCTTCGATTCATCCATCGATACTGAGTACCCCAATCTGCGAAAGATGAACTGGACCGATAACTGCTTGGATCAGCCAAAGGACCACCCGGGACAGGCAGTTATGAAAACATTGACGGATATTACTTCTTACACAGATTACGTCGAGAAACTTTGTGCCTTATTTGATGACGATGAAGATGACTATAAAGACGAAGCTCCGGAGATCTCATACCCTACTTATGACAGATACAGGTTCCTTGAGGAAGTGTATATGGATGAGGATAGCTACAATACTCTTGTCGGCCTTGCTAGAATCAAGAGGAACGTTATTATCCAAGGCGCACCAGGTGTAGGTAAAACCTACGCAGCAAAACGTTTGGCCTACTCCATGATGGGCGTTAAAGACCAGGAACGTGTAATGATGATACAATTCCACCAAAGCTACAGCTATGAGGATTTCATTGAGGGTTTTCGTCCTTCTGCTGCTAATGGCGGATTTGAAATAAAGAAGGGTTCCTTTTATAGCTTTTGCAAGAAAGCAGCAGACGACCTTGATCGCGAATACTTCTTCATTATCGATGAGATAAACAGAGGAAACCTTAGCAAAATCTTCGGCGAACTTTTCATGCTTATTGAATGCGATAAACGCGGAAATTCGCTACAGCTTCTGTACTCCGGCGAGAAGTTCACTGTCCCGACGAACATAATCATAATTGGCATGATGAATACTGCAGATAGAAGCTTGGCTATGCTTGACTATGCACTTCGCAGACGTTTTGTTTTCTACGAAATACGGCCAGGCTTCGAAACGAATGGGTTCAGAAAATATCGTATGAGTTTAAAAAGCGATGAGTTCGATAAACTTATCAACTGCGTTGAGAATTTGAATACTGTCATTGCAGCTGACGAATCCCTTGGTGAAGGGTTCTGCATAGGACACAGTTATTTCTGTGACTTAGAAGAAGTCACGCATTCTGTGCTTTCGAATATCGTTGAGTACGAGCTCATTCCGCTATTAAAAGAGTATTGGTTCGACGAACCGTCGAAAGTCAAAGACTGGATGAGTTATCTCAGGAGTGCTATTAGATGATACCTGTACAGAACGTCTATTACATGCTGGCATATGCTTTTCAAGTATTGAATGAGCAGGGTTATAAATGTTTAGCCGCAGAGCAATTCAATAACGTGGCAGAGCTATGCGCAGCTATTCTATCGAAAGGTGTTTCTGTTCAACTCAAGAGGGGGCTTGATAGGGAATATATTACGGAAACAGATGCTTTATCTGCAATCAGGGGGAAGATTGACATCTCTGGATCAATAAAATCACGAATCGCATATAAGAAGCAGCTGGTTTGTGAGTACGATGATTTCTCAGTAAACTCCTATATGAACAGAGTTATTAAGGCTACTATTGAGCTTTTACTACGTTCAGACATCTCGAAAATACGAAAGAAGAACCTGCGGAAGCTACTCGTTCTTTTAGGGGAGATTGATCCATTGGACGTGCATAACATAAACTGGAGCTTTCAGTATAATCGGAATAATCAAACCTACCGAATGCTTGTCTATATATGTTACCTGATCGTAAAAGGTTTGCTCCAGACAAATTCCGATGGAACAAAGAAGTTGATGGATTTCATTGATGAACAGCGCATGTCCAGGCTTTACGAGAGATTCATTCTTGAGTACTTCAGGAAAGAGCATCCCGAACTGAGGGCAGATGCATCTCAGATTCCTTGGCAATTAGATGATGATATGGATGCTATGCTACCAGTTATGCAGACCGACATCATGCTCAAAAAAGATGACGAGACGCTCATTGTTGATGCAAAGTACTATTCTAATACGACACAAAAACGGTACGATGTGCATAAACTTCATTCAACAAATCTGTACCAAATATTCACTTACGTAAAAAACAAAGAAAGCCAGCTACGCAATCAACCACATGAAGTATCCGGTATGCTACTCTATGCCAAAACAGATGAAGCCATACTTCCCAACAGCACTTATAGTATGAGTGGTAATAGGATAAGCGTCCGGACACTTGATTTGGATTGTGACTTTAAGATCATTGCAGAACAACTTGATATCATAGCATCAAGTTTTTAAAGTAGCGCTTAGCTCTTTGATTCATTAATAGGTGATTTCCTGAGGCCAGCAGCTATCAAATCTGCGAAAATTCTTGACACTACCTGGTTTGGTGGATCTGACCGGTTATACCTTCTTGCTTTCGGGCCTCCTCTTGGCGCCGCGCCTTTCTACTAGTACCTTCTCGACTTCATAAAAAGATGATCCTAAGCTGGTCAATGCCACTTCTGCATGGTAGATTAGGTCGGCCAGCTCCTCCGCGGCGAGCCTCTTGGCAGCAGCATCCCCGCCCTTTGCATTCATGGCGGCTATGATGAATTCCCCTGATTCCTCCCCGACCTTCCTCAGTATCCTCTCGATTCCCGCATCCAGCAGCTTATTGGTGTATGACCCCTCGACGGGGTTCTTTTTCCTGTCTCTTATCTGCTCGTCCAGCTCAGCCAGCACATCCTTGCCTTCGAACCTGACAACCTTGTCAGATTCGTCTGCCGGCTCTCCGCTTACAAAGCAGCTTGCAGCTCCCGTATGGCAGGCGGGCCCCAAAGGTTCTACCTGGAGAAGCAGGGTATCCCTGTCGCAGTCCAGCGCCATGCGCTTCACCAGCATCTTGTTGCCGCTGGTCTCCCCCTTGTTCCAAAGGCTCTGCCTGCTCCTGCTCCAGAACCACGCCTCGCCCGTCTCTATGGTCTTACCCATGGCTTCCCTGCTCATATATGCAACCATGAGAACGTCCCCGCTCATGATATCCTGAACGAGGGCAGGCAGCAGCCCGCCCTCGCCGAACTTCGCCTCTTCAAGCAGCCTCGCCCAATACTCCCTCATGCCCGTTCCTCCACCCTTCCGTTAAGACCCGCCAGAACCCAAGCTCAGAGCCTCACCGGCACTCCCCTGCCATCAAGGTATTCCTTAACTTCCGTTATGCTGAGCTCGCCGTTATGGAAGAGAGATGCTGCCAGCGCCGCATCCGCCTTCCCCTCAGTCAGCGCGCCGTAGAAGTCCTCAAGGCAGCCCGCACCTCCCGATGCTATGACCGGCACCTCGACCGCCTCCGCAATCGCCCTGGTAAGCTCCACGTCGTAGCCTCTCTTAACCCCGTCCTGGTCCATCGAGGTAAGGAGTATCTCGCCGGCGCCAAGCTCAACCGCCCGTCTGGCCCAGTCAACGGCATCGAGCCCCGCCGCCTTCTTCCCTCCGTAGATCATGACCTCCCATGCGGAGCCTTCATCCTCATAGGCAGGACCCACCTTCCGCCTCGCGTCTATCGCCACGACCACACACTGGTTTCCGTACGCCTTTGCCGCCTCGGATATAAGCTTGGGGGTGAGCACTGCTGATGTGTTGATGGAGACCTTGTCCGCCCCCGCGCCCAGCACCTGCCTTATATCCTCCATGCAAGAGATGCCGCCTCCCACCATGAACGGGATGAAGACCTCCTTCGAGACCCTCCTGGCAAGCTCGATTGCGTTGCTCCTCTTCTCGGCGGAGGCGGATATGTCGAGGAAGGCGAGCTCGTCCGCCCCCTCCCTGTAGTACCTTTTCCCCATCTCCACGGGGTCCCCGCAATCTCTAAGTCCCTCGAACCTTACGCCCTTGACCACCCTGCCGTCCTTCATGTCCAGGCAGGGGATGATCCTTCTTCTCAGCATGCCGCAGCCTCCATCGCCTGCCTGAATGAGAACCTGCCCTCATAAAGCGCCTTCCCGACGATTATCCCGGTTATCGCCCCGAATTCTGCCCCCTGCGCCTTAGCCTCGGCCACCCGCCTTATGTCCTCCAAAGACCCGATGCCGCCAGAGACGATCACCTTAAGCCCGGCCTTGCTAAACGGCAGCACGCTTTCAATCGAAGGGCCCTTCAGACCCCCGTCCTTGAGCACATCGGTAACTATAACCGCCTCAATCCCGCAGGCGGCGATCGCACTTGCAAGCTCCGCCGCGCCTATTCCGCTCCCCTCGGTCCAGCCGTACGCCATGGCTACCCCGCCCTTCAAGTCTGCGGAGGCGAGAACCCTTCCCGGGAACCTCCCGCAAGCCTCAGCCCCCAAGCTCGCTGCCCCATTAGCCCCGGCTCCCCCCAGAAGCGACGTTCCCAGCGCGACAAGGTCCGCCCCTAAGCCCAGCACCGCCTCCACGTCCGCGATGCCCCTGATGCCGCCGCTTACGTCCATGACGCCAGTAAAAGCCGCCCTTATCCTCTCCACCGCATCCCTGTTCACGAGACTTCCCGCCTTCGCCCCGTCCAGGTCCACGACGTGAAGCCTAGTAGCACCCTCGTCCGCCCAGAATTTCGCGGCATCTGCAGCAAAAGCCATGTACGCCTTCGCGGTGTCGTAGCCTCCGCCGGTAAGCCTTACCGCGCGCCCTGCTAATATATCGACGGCGGGGATGATATCAAGCACTTGCCTTCCTCCCCAGCCCGACGAATGCGCCAAGAAGCGAAAGGCCGGCGTCGCCGCTCTTCTCCGGGTGGAACTGCACGCCGAAGACGTTGCCCTTCCTCACCGCCGCCACTATGGTCTCTCCCTGCCCCGGAAGATCGCCGACCAGAGGAGTAGTAGCCGCAACAATGCCCTCGTCGTCCGGCACTGCCGCATACGAGTGGGTGAAGTAGAACTTCCCTGCCCTCTCTCCCATCAAGGGCTCAAGCGCCCCGCCCTTGGGGAATACGTCGTTCCAGCCGGTGTGCGGCACCTTGACGCCGGGAAGGCCCGCATTCTCAGCCCTTACCTTACACCCTTCCCCGTCTCCTATCCGCCTGTTTCTTCCCCTGAAAAGCGAGAGGCCCATCTGCCCCCTGCTCTCCTCTGACACATCGAACATGAGCTGCATGCCCAGACATATGCCGAGAACAGGCCTTCCCGAGTCGGCGAAGTCCGGCACCGCAAGGTCCATGCCCGTATCCCTCATGCTCTCACAGGCCGCGCCGAAGGCGCCTACTCCCGGGAGTATCAGCGCATCTATGCTTCTAAGGGCTGTCGGTGTGTCCACCAGGACCGGCCTTCCGCCGCTCGCCTCAAGCGCCCTTGCCACGCTCGTGATGTTGCCGATGCCGTAATCGAGTATGCCCACCAAAGGCTTCCTGTCCATCATCCTATGCACCCCTTGCTGCTTGATGAGCCTTCCCTTGCCGCGTCCGGCTCAAGCGCCGCCCTAAGCGATATGGCAAGCGCCTTGAAGCACGCCTCCGAGGCGTGGTGCCGGTTATCTGACCTAAGCACGTCCATGTGAAGCGTCAGCCCGGCTTCCCTGGCGAACGCCTTCAAGAACTCGACGATATCCTCGTCCATGCCCGATGCGTCGATATAGGCCCCGCCCCTTCCGCTTATATCAAGCGCGACTCTAGCCAGGGAGCCGTCCATGGGGACGGTCGCCGAGCCGAAGCGCCTGATGGCTGCCGGGCTGCCGCCCTCCTTGCCTCCCGATCCCTCAGTGCATGCTCCCTCTGGACATGCCCCTTCCGAGACCGCCGCTTTAAGCGCCCTTCCCAGGCATATGCCGATGTCCTCGAGCAGGTGGTGATATCCAGTCTGCACATCGCCCGTCGCCCTCACCGAGATATCCATGAGGGAGTGATAGGCCAGCTGCTCCAGCATGTGGTCGAAGAAGCCATTTCCGGTGGATGCTTCCGCCTTGCCCTTGCCTCTTGTAGCCACTTCTATCAGCACGTCCGTCTCCTTCGTCTTCCTAGAGTACTGAGCCCCCATGTCCATCCGCCCTCCCCATCTTGTCTCGAAAATCCCGGATACCTTCTCGTCATTGCAAAAGGCTAAGAGCTCCCCATCAGTCCCCGAATTGGCTTCCCCTGGCCGCCGAATCATCGCGCATTCCCGAAGGTTCACCCTGCTCCTGGGCATCCTTAGCCCCCTCAGGCATCCCGCCTTTTACATCTTCTAGTGCAGCCCTAAGCGCTCCGATGAACCTTTCGTTCTCCTCGGGCATCCCTACGGTGACCCTCATCAGGTCCTGCCTTTCCCTGAAGTCCCTCACGAGGACTCCCCTTCCCCTGAGCCCGTCTGCAAGCCTCGCCCCTTCGTCGCCCTTGCCCTCCGCCAGCACGAAGTTGCAGGATCCGCTCCTAACCGATATCCCCATTCCATTAAGCGCCTCGCCCAGCTTCTGCCTCTCGCCTGCGTTCTGCCCCAGGTAATCCAACATGCCGGTTTCATCCTCCAGGGACAGCCTTGCAAGCTCTTCGCATATGGATGGCACGTTGTAGGGAAGCTTCGCCGCCCTCATCAGCTCCGTCATCTCAGTCGAAGCTATGCTGTAGCCCACCCTGAGGCCAGCAAGGCGCATTGCTTTGGAGAAGGTCCTCAGGACCACGGTCCTGCCCGTAGCCAGATCCGACATGTCGGAGCCGCAGAATTCAGCATAGGCCTGGTCTATCGCGACATACGCCCCATATCCATCTAAGCCAGCTATCCTCTCCCTTACGAAGCCTTCCATGCTGTCTCCGGTCGGGTTGTTCGGCACGCACAGGAAGACGAGGGCCCTGTCGTCTGAAAGGGCGGCATCCAGAGCCACGCCGTCCGGAAGCCCGTCCTCGCCGATGGCGACCTCCTCGAACGGCAGCCCGCATATGGCAGATATGACCTTGTACATGGAAAACGAAGGCCAAGGAGAGACCACCCTGTCCACCTTGCCCCTTAATGCCAGCATCAGGACCAATATAAGCTCGTCGGAGCCGACGCCTATTAGGAAGCGGGAGGCTTCCATACCGAACTTCTCGGCCAGGGCCTTCCTCAGGCCGTCTGAATCGGCGGTCGGGTACCTGTTGAATGGTACGTCCATCAAGGACGCCAGCATGCGGGCCTTGTCGCCGGAAGGCACGTCCATGCTGCACTCGTTCGCGTCGAGCTTGATAACAGGGGCGCTTCCTGTCGGGTTGTATTGTCCTGCCTGCCCGGCGAGCTTCCCTCTCCTCACCGATACGGATGCGCCGTGCCCGAACAGGCCTTCCTCGATTGCTAACACCTCAGCTGCGGGAGCTTCCCTGAGGAAGCCCTCCCTCGAATACTCGACCACATTCACAGCCTTCATGAAGTCGGCCGTCGAAAGCGTCCCCCTGAAGCGCGCGGTGCCCATGGTCGGAAGCACATGGCTGGGCCCTGCGACATAATCCCCCATAGCCTCGGCTGAGTAGCTGCCGACGAATATCGTGCCAGCATTTGAGGCCTTTTCTGCATACATTGCCGCATCCCTGCAGCATATCTCCAGGTGCTCCGGCGCGAAGCTGTCCGCTATCTCCACAGCCTCATCAAGGGACTCTGCGATTACGGCAGCCGAATACTGCTCGAGCGATTTTGCGGCAATGCCCCTCCTCGGTGCATCCTTAAGCTGCCTGCCGAGCTCCGCCAAAACATCATCCCTTAGGCCCCTCGAGGTGGTTATAAGCGTGCAGCAGGCGAGCTCGTCGTGCTCCGCCTGCGCGATGAGATCTGCCGCGATGAAGGCAGAATCCGCAGTCTCGTCCGCCACGACCATCACTTCGCTGGGGCCCGCCAGCATGTCTATCCTGACGTCTCCCATGACGGCCTTCTTCGCCGCGGTGACATAGGCATTGCCGGGGCCTGCGATCACGTCCACCCTGGGTATCGTCTTCGTGCCGTAGGCAAGGGCCGCTATCGCCTGTGCGCCCCCGACGCGGAATATCCTAGTGGCACCGGAGAGCGCGGCTGCGGCTAATGTAGCCTTGTTGAGGCTTCCGTCCTTACCGGGTGGGGTGCATACGAATATCTCGGGAACGCTTGCGGCCTTTGCGGCCAGCACGCACATGAGGACTGTGGAAGGGTAGGCGGCGCTGCCTCCGGGGACGTACACTCCGGCAGCTTTCAGCGGCACCATCTTCTGCCCGAGCCTAGTTCCGTCCGCGTTCACCGTGCTCCATGAGGCGGGGCGCTGCGCTATGTGGAACTTCGAGATGTTTTGGGCTGCAAGCTCAAGCGCGCCTCTTACCTCAGGGTCAAGCGCGGCAAGCGCCTCCTTAGCCTCCCTCAAGTCCACTTCGATGTCGCCCTCCGTCATCTCCGACCAGTCGAAGCACCTTGTAAGCTCGACAAGGGCGGCGTCGCCCTCTGATTTGACCCTCGCGATTATGTCCGCAGCTACGCTTGAGAACTTTCCCTCCCCTGCGGATGGCCTTATGCTGTTCAACCCGTCTTTACCCACTATCTTAAGCATCCCGCTCACCTTGCCGCGCCCTCCCCTACATCCTCTGCCGATGAGGGCCTTGCCATCATGCCGCAGAACTCGGCTATCTCCTGCGCCCTCAGGCCGTAGCTCGACCTGCTGGCGATGAGCCTTGCGCTTGACTTGGATATCTCGGCGACTATCTCAAGGCCGTTTTCCTTGAGGGTGAGACCGCTTGCGACGATGTCTACGATGGCGTCGGCAAGCCCGACCGAGGCTGCAAGCTCAACCGCGCCCTTGAGCTCTATAATCTCGGGCCTCAGGATCCTGTCTTTGGCAAACTCCCTTGTTATAGATGGGAACTTGGTGGCGATGCGGAGCCTGCCTATCCTTCCCTCTTCCTCCAGAGCCCGCCTGTACTCAGCCGCCTTCTCGACAGGTGCCGCCAGCACGAACCTGCACTTTCCGAAGCCGAGGTCTATCAGCTCATATACTTCCTCTCCGGATTCTGAGAGGCCGTCCTTTCCAACTATCCCGAGGTCGGCGGCCCCCCTCGCGACATATACCGGGACATCGGAGGGGCGGGAGATTATGTAACGAGAGCGCCTACCTTCGAATATGAGCTTGCGGCCGGCCTTGTCGTAGGGGCAGTCATAACCTGCGCCGTTTAATGCGTCTGCCGCCTCCTCAAGCATCCTTCCTGCGGGAAGGGCTATCGTCATGAGTCCTTCGACTGTCATCTGGCGCACCCCGCCTTCGAGGAGCTGATCTCCATGAGCATGCCCAGGTCGAGCGCGAAGCCTATGCCGCCCTCGTCGGAACCAAGCGCCTTCATCAGCCCGTTATACTGGCCGCCTCCTAGAAGCGGCTTTCCGTAGCCGTTGACATATGCCTCGAACACAGGGCCGGTGTAATAGTTGAGAGGCCTTAGAAGCCCGAGCTCGAAGGCTATGTCCACACCCTTCGCCACCATCCTGGCGCCGTCAAGGAGCATGGATGCCCTTCCTGCCTCCTCCGCGAGCTTAATATCCGGATACTCCGCAGCAAGCGCCGTCAGGGCTTCCATAGCCATCTCGGCAGGGTTTGCGGGAATCAGCTGGCGTAAGGCCCGGAGGGCTGCGTTTCTCTTTCCCGACGGCTTAAGGACTGCCATCGCTGTGGATATGTCGTGTGATATCAGGGCTTCTTTCAATGAGACCCCTGCATCTGGGCCAATCGCTGAGGCATCGATAAGTTCATTTAGTAGGGCGATGTCTCCTACGCGAAACTGCACCGGCTCCTCCGCGAAGCGGCAAATGCCTATTGCGGCACCAATCGCCTCAAGGCCGGCCTTCAGTCCATCGTGTCCGTAGATTTCGGCACCGAGCTGCATCTCCTGCCTTGAGACGGCGATGCTTCCGCGGCTGGAGGGCTCCCTGAATACGGGGCCGGTATAGAAGAGGCGAAGGGGTCTCTTCTTCATGGCGAGCTCGCGCACGGCAAGCCTTGCGCAAGGTTCAGTCATATCAGAACAGAGGCGGCCTATCATGCCCCCTGGAAGGGCCAGCTTGATGGGGCCTGCTGACGAATCGACGTTATCGTTCGGACTCGGGGATGTTATTACCGGCAGGCGCACCTCTTCGAAGCCAAGGTTTTCGAGCATCGCCGCAAGTCCCGCCTCCATCCTCCTTATAGCCCCAGCCTCAGGGGGAAGGAGTAGCGACATGCCCTCTAGTATCTCCTGCAATCCACACACCACTCTCTATTGCTTCATCGCTTTACTTAAGTAAAGTATTAAAGTAACACGGTTACTAATTTACTTCTTCCAAGCAGATGAGTCAACAGGGAAAGTGCACTTAAATCGGTGCAAAGAGATGCCTGTACCAGCATTGACTCCGAAATTGTTGCTATGAGCGGAGTATTTTCGAATTTACATGGCTTATATATGGGCGTAATATGACATCAGGTTATATATTTGCCGCTTATATGCCATTTGAGCGGAAAGTTGGTGACTCCATTGACCCGGAACGAACAACTTCATCTACTGGCGGGCAGATCAGGCGGGGTTTTCCGCACATCCGCCATGAATGCAATCGGGATAAATGCCTATGGAATCCGTAAGCTCCTTGATAGCGGCATCATCGAAAGGATCAAACCCGGCTATTATTGCCTTCTATCAATTAAAGATGACATCTCAGAAGCAGCCCTTATCGCGAAACTATTCCCTGATGGGGTGCTGTGCATGTATTCAGCGTTGTTCTACTACCGGTACTCAGACCGAACGCCGCTTGTCTGGGACATTGCCATAGACAAGGACACCTCAAAGTCCCGCTTCAAGCTTGATTACCCCTATGTAAAGCCTTATTACCTAGAACCCGAGCAGCTCTCTTACGGTATTGTGAGTGCTGAATATGAGAACTGTGCACTAAGAGTTTTCGACCGTGATAGGCTCATCTGCGAGTGCATCTACTATGAGGGGAAAATGGACCGCGAGACTTACAATAAAGCTGTTCAAGGTTATGTTAATGATAGTAGAAAAAGTATTTCGAATCTCCTAGCTTATGCTGAAAGGCGTAGGGTACTAAGGAAGGTTAGAGATCGAATAGGAGTATGGCTATAGTTTTCAGCATCTTAGGCGATTGTTGCCCTCTCGATAGAGATGTAGTGTTTCTATTGGAGGGAACAAAATGCCAGATAGATCCTCGTCCGTTATTGCTAGGTTACGCAATAAATCGATAGAAACGGGTAAGCCTTTGCAACTTTACTTGCAGCTTCTCTGCCAGGAGGAGTTCCTCCGTCGTGTATCCATGTCTGATCATGCGGGTAACCTCGTTTTAAAAGGTGGGCTGTTTGTCTATGCAATCACGAATTTCGAAAGCCGTGCGACAGTTGATGTAGACTTCCTTCTGCGGCAATTTCCTAATAGCATTGAGGAAGTCCGGAAAGTTGTGGAGAACATCCTTGTTGTAGATACAGGTAACGATTTCATAAGCCTAATAGCAAACAATTTTGAGCCAATTTCAATCCACAAGGAACTTACAGGTATCAGCTTCCAGATGATCGGTCGGATAAAGAACACAAGGACTCCTTTTAGCGTGGACTTTGGCTTTGGAGACATTATCGTACCCGGATCGCAGTTACGCAAGATTCCTGTGCAACTGGATGAGTTTACTGTCCCCTATGTGATGACCTATTCGCTGGAAAGCACCATTGCAGAGAAGTTCGAAGCTCTATTGCAGCGCATGGAACTGACTAGTCGCATGAAGGACATCTATGACATATTTTACCTCTCAAATTCTTTCAATTTCGATGGTTGGCTTCTCCAACAGGCACTTGGTTGCACACTGACAAACCGGCTGACGGTTTACTCGAATGAGAGCCTTAAAAAGGTGACCGCCTTGGCTCAAAGCCAGATCATCCAAAATCGATGGCATCAGTTCTTTATTAGGACCAAACTGCCATCTGTACCACTTGCGCAGGCTTTAGCAGGGATATCCGATTTCTTGGGGCCTGTCTGGAGCGCCATCATCAATCAGGAGGTGTTGTTGAAAAAATGGTCTGCTAAGGAAGCCAAATGGCAATAAGCACGTATTGCTTGTAGTAAAGAGGGCTGACATCCAAGCTTGTTCTTATTATTAGCAAGTACCAGCGCTTGAGTGTTGTTTTTTCCCAAGTATACAACTGATTTCAATCACATCGCTGCTCATCATATATTTGATTATCCGTGAAGGTTTAAGGCCTACTCGTCACATTCACCTAACAAAGCCAAAGGGTTCTTGGGCGCAATCAAACCCCATTCATAGTGCAGGGCGTTATTCAAACCAAACGGCGACGTGTGGTCAAGGTATTTCCTGGTGCTTGATATACGCTCCCTGCATAACTGAAAGAACTCACTTCTGAGCCTCCATTCCTCTTTGAAGAACGAAAGGAGATATCCTGTCTTCTGATAAAGAAATCCTTTCCCATAATCCTCCATACAGGCAACAAGCTTATCCTCTTTCAAGGAAGGAATGAGTGCAAGGCATTTCAGCAGCTCCTCCAGTCCGCCGATCTTGTCGATATCATTTATTGAGTCGATTACAGTCCTTTCGAGGCTCGTAACCCTGACTGCCCCTATTCTCTTTTCGACTCCCGAGTTGATCCGAGGGATTATGCCAATGTACCTAAGGCCACCATACTCGAATGTCCTGAACCTGGTCGGTGAAGTTACATATACTTCCTTGAAAACCTGATTGGCGAAGCCATGATACTCAAGCGCGCTGTGGTGCGATATATAAGCCCCTTCGGCCGCCCTTGTCCCTATAGCGAACCTATTGGCAATAGGCTGCCCGGTCTCCAGGCTGATCACTGCATAGAGGTTATGCTTTACCCTTTCTATCAATCCAGCCTTCATGTACCTGTGCAGGATCGCCCTTGCAGAGTCATAGCTTCCTATCAGGCTTGTCAGATCCTGGCTGGAGAAGCAGGGCATCTCCACCAAGTTCCTGTAATACCTCATTGAAACCTTCCCAAGTATCATTTCAGTTGCAATATGTTATTTAACTATAATATATTGTAACAATTTTGATACCATTATGTTTAGCAGATAGCACCTTTGCTATTAGTATGTAGCAAGGCGACTCGTCGGACACTCGTCCATCAGCATGGATTGTCATGGGGCATCGATATCTATATCTCGCCTTTCTCCTTAAGTCTCCTTATCGCAAGCTTGTATCCGCCAGCGCCGAATGAAAGAAACCTCTTTACCCTGCTCACAGTAGCGGAGCTTGCACCTGTGTCCTTGCCCACCTCGGCATAGGTGCTCCCGCGCTCAAGGCTAAGCGCTATCTCTAATCTGTCGCTGAGCTCATTGACCTCTGATATCGTGCAAAGGTCCTCGAAGAAGGCGTAGTACTCGTCCATGGTCTCAAGGCTCATCATCGCTTTGAAGAGCCTGTCGGTCTTCTCCCTGTCAACGTTGTCCTTAAGGGCCATTTGGATACCCTCCTTCGGTAACGCTTCACTTAGTAAAAGTATATTCCACGGCATCGCGTAAATAAACCCTGGGAGGAACTTGATGAAATGAGTCCGTTTTCATCGTAGCCAACCAATAAGAAAGGCGCCCGGAGGCGCCTTGATGCTTATCGCTTATCTCTTGTTTATCGATCCTTCTGAAGCAAGGTATCTAAGCTTGTCCAGGGTCTTCTGCAGTATGGGTATGCCTTCAGCGAGCCTTTCGCCCCGCGTAATCCTCTCCGGTTCCCCGGGGATAAGCAACTTGCTGCCGTCCTTTGTCCTAGCCGCCTTCATCTCGGAGATGAGCGTATCGGCCTTCTCGGCGCAAGCCTGGCTTCCCACTGTGGAACCTGGATCTATTACCATATAGAAGTCCCCGCGTGTGGAGGGATTGCTCATATCGTTAGATCCTGCCACCTTAGATCCCACCGCGCTTCCAGACAAACCCCCGCATATAAGGTCTATGGCGAGGCATAGGGCGTACCCCTTGATTCCCCCGAATGGCAGAAGCGCCCCTTTCAATGCCTCACCGGGATTTGTCGTAGGCTCCCCGTCGACACCTTGCGCCCAACCGAGAGGTATCTCAGAGCCCGCTTCCTGGGCTTCCACGACCTTACCCCTTGCATGGACGCTTGTCGCCATGTCGACTATGATGTGCTCCCCATTTGAGCTAGGCAGCCCTATCGCTATCGGGTTTGTCCCAAGAATCTTGTCCTTGCAGTTGGGAGGGGCAAGCGCCGGCTCCGTGTTGCACATCGCGATGCCGATGGCCCCGTATGAGGCGACCTTCTCCACATAGTATCCCAGCATCCCTATATGGGAGGCGCCGGTTACGCATGCGGCAGCGATTCCGGTATGCTTCGCCCGCTGCATGCAGGCTTCCATCGCGGACATCGCGGCGACGGGCCCCAAAGTCCTGTTGCCTTTGAACAGGATGACGGAGCCCCACCCTCCCGCGACTTCCATCAGGTTGTCCTTGGCTATGGCGCCCTCATCTATGCCGGGCGCCCACTTCAGAAGCCTCAGCACCCCGTGGGACGAATGCCCCCTGAGGTCCGCCTCTACAAGGACGTCCGCCGATGTCTCGGCGCAGTCTTCGGCGACTCCCCTTACTGCGAGCACGGATCCTGCGATCTCCTTAAGCTCTGCTGCCTTTATCCTTACGTAGCCTTCCATCAGAACCTCCGTACATAGCCCCGCTATCTTGGAAGGTACTTATTCTCGGCCTCTTCAAGCTCCTTTGCGTTTTGGAGCCTGAACAGCTCCTTTACGCTTGCCACTTCCTTCTCGATGGGGCTTATGGAACGCTCCCTGAATATTATCTCCGCCGTCTTCTTCATGCTAGCCACGCTGGTCCTCATCATGTGATTGGCCCATATCGCGAGGGATATGCCGGCCTTCTCGTATGCTTCGGTCGGGGTGGCGTAGTACATGGTCGGGACTATGACCACAGGGCAGGTGTCCTTCCATTCTGCCATGAAGGCCAGGATCTCGTCCGGCACTGACAGCCTGCTGTGTATCAGAAGCGCATCTGCGCCGGCCTCATGGTATGACCTGGCTCTTTTCAATGTCTCCTCAAGTCCCCATCCCGCGATGAAGGATTCGATTCTGGCAACTATACAGAAGTCCGGGTCGCTCTGCGTATCCTTGCCGGCTTTGATTTTTCCCACAAACTCGGCTATGTCAGCAAGCGGCTGTCCAGTGCTGTTGATGAAGGAGTTGGTCTTGGGGAAGATCTTGTCCTCTATGCATACGCCTGCGATTCCCCTCTGCTCCAGCTTCCTCACGAGCCTTCTGAAGTTGTTAAAATTACCGTATCCGGTGTCTCCGTCAAGCAGTATCGGGATGTTGACGGCATCGTTCATGAACTCAAGCACTTCAAGCACCTGGGTCCAGCTTGCCTCATTGCTGTCGCGCACTCCGAGCGCAGAGGAGATCGTAAGTCCACTTCCCCAGATGCCTTTGAAGCCCGCCTCCTCCACGATCTTGGCGCTCATCCCGTTATGGGCTTCCAATATGAATTCCAGCTGCGGCGAAGTGAGCATGTTCTTCAGCTGGGTCGTTTTCTTCATAAGCAAATCCCCCTTATTCCGCCTTGTCGACCAAAGCGTCGATCACTTGAGCATAGTCGTCCGCCTTCCTCGCGAACTTCGATTTCAGGCCCTTGTCCACCGACTTCTTGAACACCTGCTCCGTCGCGCACGACATCACAGGGGCAAGTCCCATCTCCTCCATCGTCTGGCATACCTGCCTCATCTCGAAATACCTTCTCTCACAGGCAGGTCCGTGCGTCTCAAGCCAGTTGGAGGCTATCTTGCCGAATGGCTTCGATTCCATGAAGCCGACGATGTCGTCCCACAGCTGGTCGTCTATGCCCGCTTTCCTTCCGGCCGCGAGCATCTCTATTAGAAGCGCCTCCGCTCCTTTGCTGAACACGCTCCTGATCATCTTGAATGTGGAGGCCTTCCCCACCTCTTCAGAGAACTTCCTGGTGTTCAAGCCGAGGCCGTTTAGAAGCTCCGACAGCTCCTGGGCATTTTGCCCGCCCAGAAGCACCTTGGTCGAAGCGCCGGTCGCCCCAATGGCGCCTAATATCGCGCCCTCAACGAATCTGGCGCCCGACTTACCGACAGCCTCAGAAATCCTCTGTTTAGCGTTCGGAGATGTCGAATTCATGTCGATGAAGGTATGGGCCGATGTCAGATGTCCCGAGCATGCCTTCGCCACTTCCAGCGCCACGTCCGTAGTTACCGTCGAGATGATGAGGTTGCGTCCGGCAATGAGCTCATTAATGCCCTCTAGCTTCACATTGAGCGGCTCCGCCCGTCGCCTGAGCTCCTGAAGCCCATCCGTTGATGCCATCCTCACGTCGTATGCGCCGACGTTGGCGCCTTTTGCGGCCATCGCTCCGGCGAATGCTGTGGCAGCCTCGCCGAAGCCGATGAATCCCACCCTAGTCATAGATGCGCCCTCCAATCTGCCGAGACTCTCACATAAATAGCGTGCCCTTGGGCAGAGGCACCATAAGAAGCTTCGCGAACAGCAGGTAAATGGCACCTATGAGCACGGCTCCCACCAGCACGGAGCTTACCGCGGCTTTTACCGCCCTCTTCTGTCTGTCCTGCATTATCCATGAAAGTATCGCGAACATTACAACGCTTGTTATAAAGAAGCCGATATAGTCGATAAGCACCACCCAGAGGACCAGAAGGGCCGCGCCAAGCGCCACCATGCCCCTGTGCTTCATCCTGAATATCGCCTTGAACTCAGGCTTTATGAATGATTTGATCAGCAGGATCACTGAAAGTCCCACAAGGCTGATTATCACGAACTGGGGGAATATCTTGTCCAGCTGCGTGTTGATGAAGCTTAGCTGCCACCAGAAGACGGCGCAGACAGCAAGCACTATAAGGGCTGCGATTCTGTCGATGTTGAGCTTCCCGTCCAGCATTTAAGACACCTTCTTTCTGTCGGCGAGCCATTTGGTGAAAACTGGCCACACCAGCGACATAAGCGTAAGCCCTATCAGAATCAGGCAGATAGGCCTCGTAACGAACGTCTGAAGCTTGCCCGCGGCGAAGGCCATTAACGTCGATCTCACATATCCTGCCTCGGCTATGGGACCCAGGATGAGGCCAAGGACCATGGCGCCGGGGGCAAGGCCCAGCTCCTTCATCACGGAACCGATCAGGCCGAAGATGATCATCACGACCACGTCCATCGGGTTGTTCCTGACAGCGTAGGAGCCGACTATCGACAGGGCGACTATAGCAGGGGCCATAAACCTGGTGGGCACCTTGGATATGCTCTTGTACATGGGCACTCCCGCAAGGATGCCGATGACACCCATCAGCAGCGTCGCTATCAGGATTGCGAACATGAACCCCCAGACAATCTTCCCGTTCGCTGTAAACAGCTCGGCCCCGGGGCGCAGCCCGTGAAGAAGCAGAGCGCCGTAGATGACCGCGGCCACTGAAGTGCCGGGGACTCCAAGCGTAAGTGTAGGTATGAGGCCGGCGCCTACTGTCGCGTTGTTCGCCGTCTCAGGCGCGACGACGCCCTCAAGTATCCCTGTTCCGAACTTGGCGCCGTCTTTCGAAGATTTCTTGGCGTCATTATAGGCGATCATGTTGGCAATCGTGCCGCCCGCGCCGGGAAGTATGCCGACAATCACGCCGATTATGGACGACCTGGCCATGGTCTTATAAAGACGGAAGGTCTCGCCCACCGCGCTCCAGATCGACTTGTTCATCTTCTCAGGGTTCTTTATGTCATACATCGAACCGAACGAGCTCATGTAGTTCAGCGCCTCAGGGATGCAGAAGAGGCCTATCATTGCTGCAATCAGCTCGATTCCCCCCTGCATGTGATAGTTATTGAACCCAAACCGGAGCTCGCCGCCCATTATCGTTATCCCTATCATGCTGATTAAAAGGCCAAGGCCGCCTGCCATGAAGGTCTTCACGAGCGACCCCTCGCCGCCCATGCTCGCCATGACCGTCAGGCCGAAGATGGCAAGCCAGAAGTACTCAGGGGGACCGAACTTCAAGGAGATGGTCGCAAGCGGAGGCGAAAGGAAGAACAGAAACAGCATGCTTACTATCCCGCCGACGACGGAACCGACCGTGGCTCCCACTATCGCCCTCATTCCTTCGCCCTTTACGCACATCGGGTATCCATCGAAGGCAGTTGCAATTGAACCGGGAGTTCCGGGTGTGTTAATTAGAATCGCCGAGAAGCATCCGCCGTATATCGCTGACATATAGATGGCGCCTAGGACGGAAAGTCCCGTGGTGGGGCTCATCCCGAAGGTTAGCGGCACCATCACGGCAACTGCCATGGTGGCGGTGAGGCCTGGCAATGCTCCTACGATTAGCCCTCCAATTGTGGCAATCAGAATGTAAAGAAGTATCTGGGGCGTAAGAATGCTGAGCAATCCTTCGAGTATCATTTCATTACCCTCTCTTCTCCCCGATAGTTGAGGAAAAGGCCTGCCTCGTTTCCAAAGCAGGCCCGCTCAGTTGGCTACTTCTGGTATCCGAGGGTCTTAAGGAGCTCTACATAATAAGTGGTCCTCTCCTTGATCCACTTCTCATACTCCGCGGGGCCCTTCCATACCAGGTCGAAGCCCAGCTCGGTCATCTGCTTCACGAACTCCGGATCCTCATTCGCCTTCTTGAAGGCGGCGGCGAGCTTGTCTATGACTTCCTTGGGGGTTCCGGGAGGCACTGCAACTCCCCTGTATGACCCCTCGATTACCGTAGGGAAGCCAAGTTCCTTGAACGTGGGGACCTCAGGGAAGACGGCCGAGCGAATGTCAGACGCCACAGCAAGTATGCGGATGTCGTTTCTCATCGACACTGCGGTAGTGGGATGGGCGACTATTGCCGATACGTGTCCTCCGAGGATTGCGGGCTTTGTGTCGCCGGATCCCGCGAACGGTATGTAAGTCAGCTTTATTCCGGCTGCCTTCTCAAGGAGCATCGTGGTGAAATGAGTGGAGGCCCAGCTGCCACTTCCGCCGACAGTGACCATGCCGGGGTACTTCTTGGCAAAGTCGATGAGATCCTGCAGGGTCTTGAACTGGCTGTCCTTCCTTACTATAAGGGCGCAGGGGGTATACTGGAACAGCGCAACCCTCTGGATCTGCTCGGTCTCGTAGCCGCAGTTGCTCTGCAGTGGCTGAAGGATGGTGTGCGGCTCGTTCACGCCGCCGATGATGTAACCGTCGGCCTTCGAACGGACCAGATCCGCCCAGCAGACGGCTCCGCCGCCACCGACCTTATAGGTCATTACCACAGGTACGCCAAGCTCCTTTTCAAGGTACTTCTGCTGCATACGGGCCGTGATGTCGGATTCTCCACCCGCGGCGAACGCGATAAGATAGGTGATGGGCTGCGTGGGGTAGACCGCGCTCAGTGCGGTGCTCGCAAGCATCGCCATAAGCGTCAAGGACAGCATGAGAACAGACAATTTCCTAATCACTGTTTTCCCCTCCTGTAGTAGTAATCTGCTACTGTATTCTATCACAGAATAATATCTCCTCTAATTTTATGTTTGTGAAAAAAATATTCTTTACGTTCTAAGAAAAGAAGAGGAGGCACCTCGAGTGCCCCCTAAAACTGTATATTTGCTTTCTTCTAGTACCTTAGGCTTACCTGCGCCTCCCTGACACGTTTGATAGAATTCCAGGATTTATCCTTCAGCCTCTTCGCCACCTCCACATAGAGGCTATCAAGGAGGCAGAGCTGGGCTATCCTGGAGCCCATGGCCTCGCTTCTGTACTCCACTTCCTTGGAGAACACCTGCAGGATGATGTCTGATACTTTCGTGATGGGGGACTTCTGATACTGGGTGATGCAAATAGTGGTAGCCCCCCGCTTCTGCGCAAGGCCCAGGGCCTCCACAGTGCTCTTCGTGCTGCCGCTGTGGGATATGCCTATCAGCACCTCATTCGTCTTCATCAGGGTGGCGTTGGCAAGCCTCATGTACGGGTCGACGTTGGCGTAAGTCGGTATGCCCAACCTTATGAACTTGTGCTCCGCATCAAGAGCGACAATGCCAGATCCGCCTTCGCCGCAGAAGACAATCCTGGATGCCTTGAAGAGGGCCTGCGCCGCCTTCTCGAATGCGTCCGAATCAACGATACCCAGCGTAGCCTGGATAGCGCCCATGTTGGCCTCGAAGACTTTCTTCATGACGGCGCGCGGGGTGTCTTCCTCATCCAGGTCTTCATGGATGTTGCTGAGCTGAGGGACGATTCCCTGTGCGGTCCTTATCTTGAAGTCCTGGTAACCTTCAAAGCCCAGCTGCCTGCAGAACCTTATGACCGTGGTCTCGCTGACGCCCGCCCTTTCGGCAAGCTCGGTAATCGACAAGTGGATTACATCCTTTTCGTTTTCTATGATGTAATCCGCGAGCTTGCGGCCGATGGGCCTAAGGTTGGGGTACTCCTTCATTATCAATCCCGAGGACTGAATATTTTCCATTCCAACACCTCGTTACGTGAAGGATTTATGCCAATATCATATACTATCGAAGGATATTTTCTACAGAGACAAATTCTATGAACTGGCCTCCATTCCTTCGCCACCCTAAACAGATTCTTCCATATGAAGCCTATGGTTGCAAAAAGGCGGCAAAGGTCTGATGATTCCAATTAGCGAGAACAGACGCGTCAAGGACTTTCCCCGGGAGGTTTCGACATGATTTCTTCAAAGCCCACGCTCAAGGAAGTGCTCAGCTCAGGCAATGTCGCCTTCGGAAGCTGGGCTCAGATGGACAGCCCGGAGGCTGTCGAGATGATCGGCTCGGCGGGCTTCGACTTTGCGGTAATCGACATGGAGCACAGCCACTTCGGCCTTGATTCGGTGCCGGGCATGATCAGGGCGGCGGACGCCTTCGGCATATCGCCAGTCGTACGCGTCATGGAGAACTCAGAGTCGCTTATCCTTAAGGTGCTTGACATGGGCGCCGAGGGCATAGTCATCCCCGGAGTCTCGACCCCTGATGAGGCGCGTAAGGCAGCCAGCGCCGCAAGGTATGCGCCCATCGGGTCAAGAGGCGCCTGCCCGACTATAAGGGCGGCGGGGCATATGCCGCTGGACTGGGGATCATATGCGAGTAAGGCCAACGAGGATGTCCTTCTGTGCCTTCTTGTAGAAGGAAGGCAGGGCGCCGAGAACTTCGAGGATATCGTGAAGGTCGAGGGAGTGGATGCGGTCATGATCGGGCCTTTCGACCTCTCCGTCTCGCTCGGCGTGGGAGGACAGACCAAGCATCCGCTCGTCATATCCAAGATCGAGGAGATGGCGGGAACTGCCGGAAAGCACGGGGTTACGCTTGCCTGCAACGTCTTCGACTTCGAACCCTCCGACATCAGGCGCGAGGCATCAAGGTGGATAGGGTTGGGCGCGAGGATGGTCATGCTCGGAGGCGACAAGTTCTTCCTTATGCCGGCCTTGAGAAGGGCCATAGGTGCGGTAAAAGACATCGTCAAGGATTAAGTGGCTATAGCGGAATAACGGGGACTTGATGCAAATTAGGCTTCACTGCAGGGAGTTGTTACATTGAGGAAGGCATCGTGCGAGATACTGTGCGTGGGAACCGAGATCCTGCTTGGGGACATAGTGAACACCAATGCGCAGTACATAGCAAAAGGGCTCGCCAGGTTAGGCATAGACGTCTATTACCAGACGGTCGTTGGCGACAACCCCGCAAGGCTTGAAAGCGCGCTTCAGATAGCCAAGGGCCGCGCCGACATAATAATAACGACGGGAGGGCTCGGCCCCACGTACGACGACCTGACCAAGGAGACGGTGGCAAGAAGCTTCGGCAGGAAGCTCGTAATGGACGAGAAGTGCCTGGTTGAGCTCACGTCCTTCTTCACCAGGCTAGGGCGCGAGATGACCGAGAACAACAGGAAGCAGGCCATGATGCCGGAAGGTGCGATTATCCTCGATAACCCGCAGGGAACCGCCCCGGGCTGCATAATCGAAGGAGACGACGGCAAGGTGGCAATAATGATGCCGGGCCCTCCCCGCGAGATGAAGCCCATGTTCGACAACCTGGTCGCCCCGTATCTAAGGAAGTACTCCGAGTACATCCTGTTCTCCAGTGTGCTGAGGGTGATAGGCATCGGGGAGTCTGCGATGGAGACGAGGGTGCTGGACATAATGGAATCCATGACCAATCCTACAGTCGCCCCCTATGCGAAGTCGGGGGAATGCATACTTAGGGTCACAGCAAAGGCGCGCGACGAGCACGAGGCGAAGGAGCTTATGGCGCCCGTCATAGAGGAGATCAGGCGAAGGCTGGGAGATCATGTCTACGGAGTGGACATCGATTCCCTCGAGCAGCACATTGCCCAGCTTCTGGAGGAGAAGGATAAGACGGTCGCGTTTGCAGAGATCTGCACCGGCGGCATAGCCGCGGAGAGGCTGTTCGAGGCAACCGTGAAACCGGGGACGCTCAAGCTAAGCATGTCGTCCTGCAGCATAGACGGAATGGAGAAGATGCTTGAGGGCGAGGATGCGGCAAATCACGCCAATGATACCCTGGGGCAGAAGGCTACGGCGCTGGCCAGGGCTGTCGCATCGTTCTCCGGGGCGGACCTCGGGGTTGGGATCATCAAAAACGGCGGCGCCATCTATTACTCGGTCTCCTCCGGCGAGAAGGACGATGTGGAAAGCTACAACTACCCGCCAGGCAGAGACCAGGAATATGTGAATACGCTTGCTGCGAATAGGGCATTCGACATGGTAAGGAGATTTCTAAAATAGTGTGCCGCCGATAAAAGAGGCTGCCACGCAACCGGCTCCAAGGGCCTGGTGTATGACAGCCTCTTCAGCTTCATCGATATGGCAAACTACTCAACTAATCAGAACAAGGTTTAATACCTGTCCCCAACTCCCAGCACCATGCCATCGTAAGCTCTCTTCGTGGTATCGTTGTAATTGCCGCTTCTGTCCAGCATATAACCTCTTCCTACCGCACTTGCGACAACCGCAGTGCTGTCTGACCCCAGCATCCTCTGAAGCGTCTCTAGAAGTGCCGGAGCGCCGTGGACCGGAGTGCTCCTGCCGTCGAGGACCAAGTGTATCCTTATACCCTGGATACCCTTGCTTTCCAGTTGCTTTACTATGACCACGCCTTCACTCATGTTTCCATGTGAGCTTTTATCGGAGAGCATAAGCACTACATGTGCCGTAGTTCCGTCAGCTATGAGCCGCCTTACAATCTGCTCCAGCTCCTGGTTGCTTTCCATACCGCCGTTTCTCATGGCAGTAGATATCCTGAGCTCATCCTGTGGGATGACCCTTCCACAGCCTAGGGTAAGATGACCTGTCTCCGAGTTGCCGGACCTGCCCTCAGGTAAGCCTACACTCAGGCCTGATGCTGTAAGGGCAATGAAGCTGCCGGAAGAGGTCATCCTGTCATACCAGGGCGTCTTCGCCGCAATAATCGGGTTCAGCTTGGGATCGTCCTTTCCAAGCCCCCATCCGTCCATCACGACAAGTATGCATCTATGAGGATCAGCAGGCACTTCCAAGAGGCTTTTTCCAGTCATGTCGGAGGGCTTCTCCAGTCCCATTATCCTGAGCACTGTAGGCGCTACGTCGGCGAGCGTGCACTCGCGCTCACCAGTGTCAGTAGACAGCTTGGCTTCAACGCCGTAGACGCTGAACAGGACCTTCGAAAGCGTATGCTCTAGGCTAGGGGTTCCGTCCTCGTGCCTGCTTACCTCGAGAAGGCCGTGGTCGGCTGTCACGACGACAGCATATCCGTTCGCTAAGGCCCCCTCGCAAATCAAGCCGAGGGCCTTATCAACTTCCTCGGCGCACCTTACGTTAAGCTCCCAATCGTCCATATGACCGATTATGTCGCCGGCGGCGAGGTTCACCAGTATGAAGTCATGCTTTCCCTGATCCATCGCAGCAGATGCCCTCTGAGCGACGCTCCATGTCCTTGTGCCCGGATTATCCGCGAAATCGCTCGATCTGGGGCTTTTCTCTACTATGCGCTCCTCGCCTTCGAAAGCCTGGGTGTTCCTTCCGTTGAAGAAGTAGGTCACATGAGAGAACTTCTCCGATTCGGCAATCCTAAGCTGCTTAAGGCCGTTTCTTGAGACTACTTCGCCCAAGGTGTCCTTGGGCCTGATCGTAGGGAAGAGCGACTTCAGGTGGGCGAATTTCTGCTGGTACTGCACCAGGGATACGAAGGAAAGGGCGCTAAGCGGCCTTGTCGTAAACTGGCTGAAGTCGCGGTCAGTGATGGCTTCCACTATCTGTGCCTGCCTGTCACCCCTTCTAAGGCAGAACAGCAGTGCGTCTGCGTCTTTCACCTCGCCTGCGTAGCTCCCATCCTCATATTTTACGAGAGGGGGCATCCAATAGTCCTTATCCCCCGAATCGTATCTTGCCTTCAATGCCTGCGATAGGCGTTTGATCTCTATCAAGGCAGCGTCCTCCTCAATGGCTTCGGCTATCGCCCCGCCCTACTTGTTCAAGGTCCTCAGCTGGGTTAGGTCGACATACATCTTACATTTATCGCCCCTTATGAAAGAGCGGGCGTAGATGACTGGTTCGACGCTGTCGCTTAGCGATGTCCTCTCATTAAGTAGCGCCAAAGCTCCCGGCTTCTGGCCCAAAAGCTCAGCATCCGCCGACTCAAGGAAGACGGGTGTGAGCTTCTCCATGCTCTTCTTGAGCTGTATCCCGTAAGTGCCCTTGAATATCTCGAACATGGGGCGCGTAAGGTCAGCCTCGCCTATCTTCCCGAACCTTGCCGCTTCGGTGTAGACGTACTCGACCAGCATCGGCTCGTCATCGGCCCCCTTGAACCTGGTAATCCTAAGAAGGTCAGTGCCCATCGGGACTGCCAATACATCAGCCAGGTGCCTTGTAGCCTGTATCGTGGCCAAGGCCAGAAGCTTGCACGAGTACCTTACTCCGATGGCCTTCATCCGCGCGTTGAGCATCACGTCGGCTCCGATTTCGGTAAACTCCACCCTTCCGGAGGAGAACTGGGGGGCCGCGACGAATGTGCCCTTCCCCTGCACCGAATAAACGAGGCCTTCATGCGTCAGCTCCTGTACGGCCTGCTTAGCCGTTGTGGTGCTGATGCCGTACATGGAGCAAAGCTCCCTTATGGACGGAATCGCGCTGTGCGGCTTCCACTCCCCATCGTCAATCTTCTCTCGTAGAATCTCCTTCAGCTTGAGATAGAGAGGTGCCGAAGCGTCTCTAATCATTTATGGTCAGACTCCTTCCGGTGACGGAATCGAAAACGTTTATCGTCGAAGGATCTATCCTGAAGTAGATAGTATCATCCATCCCTATCCCGGCGCCTTTGCCGCACCTAGCCGTTATCTGGCAGCCTCCGGTCTCAAGCCTCAGCATAATGTCCGCCCCGGTCGTAAGCACAGCATATACCCTTGCCTTCACTGCTCCATCTGCAGGTCTCTGCGTTACTTCGATGTCCTCAGGCCTGAATCCCACCATCACCTCATGCGAAGGGACCTGCTTCATGTGAGGCACACCGATCTTGACAGACCCATCCCCGAGCAGGGCGTACGTACTCCCCGCCTCCTGCACGATGCCAGCCTTAAGCTGGTTCATGTGCGGATTGCCCATGAAGTCCGATACGAACAGGTTTGCCGGATCCCCATATACCCTTTCAGGAGGTCCGAAGTCCATAATCTCTCCGTGGCTCATCACTGCAACGTCGGTGGACAGGCTCATCGCCTCAATCTGGTCGTGCGTGACATAGACCACAGTAAGGCCCGTGTCCGTATGAAGCCTCTTAAGCTCGACCCTCAGGCTGTTTCTGAGCTTCGCATCCAGGTTGGAGAGCGGTTCGTCCATAAGGAGCACAGAAGGCCTTGTTGCAAGCATCCTGGCAAGGGACACCCTCTGCTGCTGCCCTCCGGATAGCTCCGAAGGATACCTTCCGTCGTAGCCTGTAAGGCCCACTATATGGAGGACTTCCTCCACCCTCTGGTTAATCTGAGGGGCGCTCATCTTCTTGATTCTTAGTCCGAAGGCGATGTTCTCCTTCACCGTCATGTGGGGCCAAAGGGCATAGGATTGGAACACCATGCCCAGATCCCTAGCCTTAGGAGGCAAGCATACTGCTCCGTGATTCCCGAAGACCAGCTTGCCGCCTATTCGTATGTCGCCCTTCTCCGGCTCCTCCAGTCCTGCGATGCACCTTAGCAGAGTGGTCTTGCCGCATCCGGAGGGGCCCAGAAGCGTAGTGAAGCTACCGGCCGGTATCTCAAGGGAGACGCCCTTTAGCGCCTGAACCTTGCCCCAGCCCTTAAAAACTGAGCTTATCGATATGCCTACATTGTTAGAAGACTTCATCTGGCTCCTCCTATCCGTGCACAAGGCTCTTGCGGGCGGTCTTCCTCTCATAGAGGTTGACCAGCTGAGCCGCGGTTATCGAAAGTATCATTATGAATACCATTAGCGCATTGCTAAGCTGTGTCGCGCCGATCTCGCTATAAGTGAAGGTCTGGCCCGCCAGCACCCTGTTTCCGGGGGACATCAGGAGCACGAAGAGGCTCATCTCCCTCATGGTGGTGGTTACCACGAGGAATATCCCCGAGATGACACCGGGCTTTGCAAGCGGAAGTATTATCGACATTATCCTTTTCGACAGAGGCGCCCCCTGCAGGTATGCCGCCTCTTCAAGCTCGGCGCTTATCTGGTGCATCGAGGAGACTCCCGTCCTTGTGGTATAAGGCACCCTTTTAGCGAAGGCTGCCAGTACCAGAAGCATGAACGATCCGTAGAGCACCGGCACGAAGGGTTTGGGGGAGGCGAATATCGAGAGGTAGACCGCGCCGAACGCTATGCTGGGGATCACAACCGGAACGAAGGCGATGGCGTCGATTATTGCCGCGATGCGGGTCTTCTTCATCCTTACCACTACATAGCCGATGAGCAGTCCGAAGGCTGCGCAAAGAAGAGCTGTCACAACTGATACCCTGACAGTGTTCCACGCCCCGCGCCATACCTGCTCGTTTCTCAAAATGCCGGGTTCGCCATGGGCAAGGGACACATCCGATGCTCCTATCCACCAGTGCAGCGAGAAGTTCGAAAGGCTCCAGTCGCCTATGTTCTTCATGAGGCTCGAGTATACCAGAAGCAGCATCGGTATCACTATTGCGAAGAACAGCGTCGCAACCACTGCGAATCCGATGATACCGTCCCTCTTGCCGAAGGAGAACAGCTTCTTCTTGCCGCCCTTCCCCCCGATCACCGCATAATTCTTCCTCGTGCCTGTTACTTTGTTGTTAATAAAGATGATGACAGCGCAGAGTGCGATAAGGGCAAGGGCGACTGTCGCGGCCTCGCTCATCCGTCCGAACCGCGTCAAGCTGTAGACCTGGGTCGACAGTATCTGATACCTGACCGGTATGCCAAGGAGAGATGGCGTAGCGAATGTGCCCATAACCCTTGAGAAAACAAGGATGGCGGCGGAGAGTATCGCCGGAATCACTAACGGGAATGTTATCCTCCTCATTATCGTGAACCTGCTTGCGCCAAGAAGGTCCGCCGCCTCCTCCACCTGGGTGTCGATGCCCTTGAGGGCTGCGCCTATCGTTAGGTAAGCGAACGGGAAGTAATGCAGAGCACAGCATATGATAATCGGCACGGGCCCGAAGACCAGCCATTCCGGGGCGTTAAGCCCGGTAAGGTAGGTCAAGAAGCCCATCGGCCTTCCAACGTTCCTATTCTGGAATATCTCGGTCCACGCCATCGCGAAGGACCACGACGGGAGCATGTAAGGCAGAACGCATAGGAAGTTTATGAGTCCCTTGTACTTGATGCTGGTCATGCTCGTAAACCAAGCCAATGTGCCCCCTATCAGGAGTGCAAGGATCATGGTGGCTCCGCTGACTACGAGCGTATTCCTAAGCGGGCCCAGGAAACGTGTCCAGCTCAGATACGTTTTCTTCCAATGGGATAGCGTGAGCTGCCCCGCAGTGGCCTCCGGATACAGCCTAAGGTCTCCTTCCGAAATCGTCAGAGAATCCTTAAGCAGGTATCCTACCGGCATCACTACCGTGTAGGCAAGGACGATAAGTACGAAAAGGGCCAGAATTCCCTGGGGGCTGAATGCGTTTCGCAGGAACTTCCTGAAGTTCATGTTCCTCACCTGGCCTCCGCCGGCAGCCGCCGGCGCCTTTGGAGGCGCCGGACATATCCGCCAGCTTAGTAATATTGCTTAAGCAGAGCAGCTTTAGAAGAGGACGTCAGCGAGGAAGTCGAGTACCTTCGCCTGGTTGGCGTATACCTTCTCCTCGTCCATATACCACATGTTGACCTTCTCCAACGGCCAAAGGGCTGCGAAGATCTCTGGGGCGTTGGAGCTCTTGGGCGGGTTCTTGATGTCATTTCTGGCCGGCCAGTTGCCGGGTACATGGAACTCGGTCCAGCCGGCACCGCCGTTCTCGTCACCGAACAGGTACTTAATAAAGAGTTTTGCTGCCGCCGGATGCGGAGCGTTGTATGCGATGCCAACGGGATAGATGCTTACCACGCCGATCGACGGCTTGGTTTTCAATGTAGGGAAGAACCTGTAGTTACCCTGTGCGGGGTCGTTCACGGCATCGAACCTTGATCCTGCGATGAGGCCTACAGGAGCATCCTTCAAGCCACGCTCGCCGATTATCTTTGGAACATCCTTCTCGCTTTTCACAAGTATGGGGTCGTTGGCCATGAGCATCTTTATCCATTCATAACCGGCATTTGGAGTAGTGAGCTTGATAGGCTTTCCGTAGTGGCGCTGGTATTCGGCGGCCATCTGGTCCGCCATGAGTGTGATCTGGATGAAATAGTCCAGCGTACCTCCATCGAGCCTTGGATCTCCGATTGCAACCCTCTTGCGCCACTTGGGCTCAGTAAGCTCCCAGAGGCTTGTGAACGGCTCTTCCTTTGAGACGCTGTCATTGAAGGCCCACTGGCGGGAGCCGTATCTCCAGTGAAGGAAGGGATCCATCTGGTCGGCCCTAAGAAGGGGCCTGATGTCGGAGGGCACCCATGTGAAGAGGTAGTTCTTATCATACAGAAGGGCCTTCTGACGGCCGGCTTGAGATGCCTGAACAATGTCCACCCTGTTAACCTTGGCTATGGCTTCGCGCTCATATTTCTCTATGACCTCGGCCGTTCCCATGGCTTCCACTTCGACCTTGATGCCGGGATAAAGCAACTCGAATTCCTTAGCGACCGCAGGCATCCTTGAAGACCCGCTGTAGACAACAAGCTTGCCTTCCTTCTTCGCCTGCTCATATAGCGCCTTGTAATCCGTGACTTTCTCCTGGTAGATGCCGATCTGATTGTCCTTGAGCCATTTGTCGACCGCAGCCGGATAGGTCGCGGCAAGCGTCATGGAAGACATCGCCAGCAACAAGGCAGCAGCCAGAGCGATTTTCGCGAACTTGCTCATAATGGTTCCTCCTTTACTTAACTGTGTATGTTAATACACACAGTTACATTTCAATGGACCTCCTTGGATTCCTTCTGGTTTCAAATATATTTTGGATTCTTTTCAAGCTGCTATCGTCTTGCAAATAGCTGGGCCTAAATAGATGAGAAAGGACGGACCGGTGGCCCGCCCTTGGAAGTGTCCTGTTTATCTCTGTACATCACACCTTGCAGAGGTCATCCCTTCCGCTAACGTTGCAGTGGGGAAGTATCTCTCCCAGCATATATGTCGCAAATGCCTTAAGCTCCTCCGGAGGCCTCTGCATCTTGTCCTGTATCCCCGCGTATACTCGCACCGCTTCGGAGATAAGCTCCTTGAATTCGGGCTTTGCATGGCCCGTACACCAGTAACCGCCCTCAAGCTTGGATCCGACTACGCCCTTTAAAAGGTAGTAGAGTGTTCTGCAGAGGTTCAGGGATACGTTCACAGGGTCTTCGACTATCGTCTTCTCGGCATCTCCGATGTCGTATAACACGGCGTCGATGAAGAACTCCTTAGGTATATCCCCGATTACCTCGTCAATCGGCTTACCGAATAATCTCACTCCCCTGTGCTTAACTACCGTAAGATGTGCTGCCAGGTCGCGGTCCGTCGTTCCTCCGACTATGTAGTCCTGGTCGGTCTCGTATTTCTGCTTGTGGACGTAGGAGTAATGAAGCTCGAAAGGCATGGGATGAACCACTTTGCCGACATGCTCCTCTAGCACCACGCTCATCTCGAGGCCCTTCTCCGGAAGAGGTCCCAGGCAGGACAACTTGTCTATCAGGTTGCGTTTCTCCGCGAATTCCATGGGTCTTTTCACCACTGCTATCAGGTCGATGTCGGCCTTAGGCGTGAAGCATCCCATGGAGAGCGAGCCGTGTAGATAAAGGCCCACAAGGTTATCTTTGAGCGACTTCTCATACCTATCTACTATGTCGATCAGAAGCTTCTCTGTATCCATTTTTCTGCACCACCCTTCACAGTATGGCCAAGGGGCCGCAGGCACCTTTTGCCAATGTGCCGGATCTTTATCCGTCCTTTACATATAGTGTATAACTAAGTATGCCTTACTGTACAATCCTCGAAATATGGGAGACTTGAGCCTTCGGGCCATGCTGTCCGAAGGTCATAGGCCTTCCGCCGTAATGGCAACTGCCGACTTCAGCTTTCCGCTGGTTTGGATTAAGTAAGATTCACCTTCATAACAAGCCAAAAGACCTTGCCATCCTTGCATTGCAATGAAATTATTAATTTTCTCTTTCTTCTTGAAGGAGTTGCGATATTTCTTATAGAATGCATATACAACCGATTGCAGGAGGGCGCAAGGATAGCTACGATTTACAGCATCGCCAAGAAGGTCGGCATATCCGCCAGCACGGTCTCCCGTGCGCTTAGAAACAGCGGATATGTGCGCAAGGAGCTCAAGGAGCAGATCTTCGCCGTCGCCAGGGAGATGGAGTACGAACCGAACCTGGTGGCAGTAGGGCTTCTGAGCAAGCAGAGCTATTCTCTTGGCCTGGTGCTTCCTGACATAACGAACCCATACTTCCCCGAAGTCGCCCGCGGTGTCGAAGATACCGCAAGCAAGAACGGCTATAATGTATTCCTTTGCAACACTGATGGCATCACCTCCAAGGAAGCATCCTACCTGAAGCTGCTTAGGAGCAAGCAGATAGACGGCGTCATTTTCATAGCGGCAAACGAGGATCCCGTGGGGCCCAGGCGCCTGCAGAAGGCGAACATCCCTATCGTGCTGGTGGACAGAAGGGTGGACATCCAGTGCGACTATGTAACAGCGGACAACTTCAGAGGTGGATTCATAGCAACTAGGCACCTGCTTGAAAGGGGCCATAGGAGAATAGCCATAATCACAGGCCCGGCCAAGCTGTCTTCATCGATACAAAGGCTCGAAGGTTATAAGGCAGCGCTTAAGGAAGAGGGCATCGAGTTTGCGGAATCTCTCGTCATCGAGGGCGATTACCAGGCAAGGGGCGGCTATGCGAGCGCTGCCGCTTTCCTGAACATGAACCCGAGGCCTACTGCTGTCTTCGTATGCAACGACTTGATGGCCATCGGCCTTATGGAGGCCTTCGAGCAGTACGGGATTAGCGTTCCGAAGGACTGCTCAATTGTTGGCTATGATGACACGATGCTTGCGTCGGTCTGCCGGCCTAAACTGACGACCGTCTCCCAGCCGAAATATGAGATGGGGGCTCTGGCCTGCGAGATCATGATAAACAGGCTGAAGCACCCCGAGACCAAGCTCATGAACGAGGTATTCATGCCTAAGCTTGTAATACGCGAATCGACCATCAGGGTCTGAGTTTTCTCATCGTATATGCAATCGATTGTATAAGGGGGATCAACATGCCTAAGGCCTTAATCGCTGGCGAATCGTGGGTAACGGTAATGACGCATGTCAAGGGCTTCGATTACTTCTGTAACAGCAATTATGACGGCGGGGCGGACAAGCTTATCTCTGAGCTGAAGTTGGATGGCTGGGATGTGGACTACATACCGAACCACCTCGTTCCAAGGGATTTCCCGAATACGGCAGAAAAGCTCTCCGAGTACGGAGTAGTCATACTTAGCGACGTAGGTGCAAACAGCCTTCTTCTTCACCCGGATACCTTCAGCAGGTCGATCCGCACACCAAATAGGCTCAAGCTCCTCAGGCAGTGGGTGCAAGAGGGCGGTTCCCTTCTTATGATAGGCGGGTACCTCACCTTCCAGGGCATCGACGGCAGAGGACGCTGGCACGACACGCCCGTGGAGGACATCCTGCCGGTGGATATCATGGTAACGGACGACAGGGTCGAAGTACCTGAGGGCTTTGTGCCTACAGTCAGGATGCCGGAGCACATCGTCCTTGAGGGGATCGACGGGGAATGGCCCTTCTTCCTGGGGTACAACAAGCTGACTCCCAAACCGGGCGCCAGCGTGCTGGTAAGCGCTACAGAGAAAGATCCCCTGCTTGCCGTATGGGAAGTCGGGAAGGGGAAGGCGGCGGCTTTCGCATCAGACTGTGCGCCTCACTGGGGTTCTACGGATTTCACCGAATGGAAGCATTACGGAAGGTTATGGACCCGGCTATGCAGATGGCTTTGCGGTGAAATGTAGAAATATCAAGCAATTAAAGAAAGGGGTAGGAAAATGTCAGCTAGGAAAGCAATGATTGCCATGGTGATCATGCTGATGGGAATCATACTTCTGGGAAGTATCGGCACATCAGCGAAGGTAGCGAACATCGGCCTAGTTACAAGCGACTCCGGACTCGGTGACAGGTCCTTCAATGACATGGGGTTTGAAGGCGTCAAAATGGGTGCGAAAGACCTCGGCGTCACCTACAAGGTAGTCGAACCCAGAGACCAGGCTGAGTTCGAGGAACAGATAAGGGCACTTGCAAGAGATGGCAGCTTTGACCTAATCATAGGCCTCGGAAGCAGGATGGCAGATCCGATGTCACGCGTAGCGACGGACTATCCCAAACAGAAGTTCCTCATCATCGACACCACCGTCGACAAGCCCAACGTAGTGTCCGTGATTTTCAAGGAGCATGAGGGCTCCTTCCTCGCAGGCGTGCTTGCAGGCCTAATGACCACCAGGACCCAGGTCAGGGGAATCAACCCGCAGAAGGTAGTCGGCTTCGTAGGCGGCAAGAACATGCCGGTTATCAGAAGGTTCATGGGCGGCTATATACAGGGCGTGCAGTACGTAGAGCCCCTCGCTGAAGTCCTCGTCGGCTTCACCGGTACACACACCGACCCTGCCAAGGGCAAGGAATATGCGCTGGCACAGATAGCTCAGGGTGCGGATATCGTCTTCCAGGTTGCGACCAAGACCGGTGAAGGCGTCATAGCAGCAGCCAAAGAGATGAACAAGTGGGCCATAGGCGTCGACGCCGACCAGGATCACATAGCCCCTGGTTTTGTCCTCACCTCCATGATGAAAAGGGTCGACAAGGCTGTCTTCGACGTAATTAAGCTAGTCGTAGATAACAAGTTCGTAGGCGGCAAGAGCTTAGTATACGGCATAAAGGAAGGCGGAGTCGGCCTCTCACCCATGAACTACACCAAGGACCTCATCCCTGCAGATGTCCTTAAGTTCCTACAGGATGTGGAGAAGAAGGTAACCGCCGGCGAGATCTATGTT
>CAZNZD010000010.1:0-36912 GCA_964577435.1 uncultured Clostridia bacterium | reverse complement strand
ACGCCTTTCGTTGAGAAGCATTACCAAGGTATATCCAGGAGGTGTCCAGGCGGTCTACAACTTCAACCTGGAGATCGCCGACCAGGAGTTCATCATCCTGGTAGGCCCTTCCGGCTGCGGCAAGTCAACCGTGCTCAGGATGATAGCCGGGCTTGAGGAGATCACCGAGGGTGACCTCTACATCGATGAAAAGAGGGTCAACGACATACATCCCAAGGACAGGGACATCGCGATGGTCTTCCAGAACTACGCCCTGTACCCGCACATGTCGGTCTCGGAGAACATGGGCTTCTCGCTTAAGCTGAGGAAGATACCCAAGCAGGAGCGCATAGAGAAGGTCGACGCCGCCGCGCGGATTCTTGACCTCTCTCACCTGTTAGCCAGAAAGCCGAAGGAGCTTTCCGGAGGCCAGAGGCAGAGGGCCGCCGTGGGAAGGGCGATAGTGAGAAACCCCAAGGTATTCCTGTTCGACGAACCGCTGTCGAACCTCGACGCAAAGCTCAGGGCCCAGATGAGGACGGAGATCTCAAAGCTTCACATGCAGATGGGCACCACCTTCATATACGTCACCCATGACCAGGTAGAGGCAATGACCATGGGCACCAGGATCGTCGTCATGAAAGACGGCGTCATCCAGCAGGTCGACAGCCCCAACAACCTCTACGACAGGCCGAACAACCTTTTCGTGGCCGGTTTCATAGGCTCCCCTCAGATGAACTTCCTCAAAGTGGGGCTCGTCGAGGAGGACGGCATGCTTTATGCAAGGTACGGGAGCAACTCTATTCTCCTGCCTCATGATAAGGCGAAGGCGGCCCATGCATACTCCGGCAAGGAGGTAATCCTCGGCATCAGGCCCGAGTTCGTGTTCGACGAACCTGATAAGGTGGCACAGCACAAGAGCAGTGTGATTACCGCGGACGTCGACGTCGTCGAGCCTTTGGGCTCCGACACCTACCTCTACCTCATCTCCGACGGGCAGAAGATAACCGCAAGGGTCGAGCCCAAGTCCCCCGCCAGGGTGGGCGCATCGATGAAGTTCGCAATAGATGCCTCGAGGGTGAACCTTTTCGACAAGGACACCGAACAAGTAATAGTCAATTGACGGGCCCGGATAAGACATATCAGGGGGGCAGCCTCAAAGGGCTGTCCCCTTTCGCCTGAAAACAGGCCTGACCGGAGGTAACAAATTGGATTCAGTCAGCTTGGCATACGACAGCAGGAGCATAAGGCATAAGGACCCCTTCGGCGCAGTGCAGGTCGGCACCTCAGTAAGCTTTTCAGTCGACGCCCTGGGGCATTCAGAGGGCCTTGATGCACATCTTGAGGTATCGGCACCAGACGGCAGGCATTCAATAAGGATGCAGGCGATGCCTGCCTCCGGAGGGGCCGTGGAGCTTAAGGCCCAGTTCACTCCCTCGCAGGCCGGCTTATGCTGGTACTGGTTCGCCGTGCACGCAAACGGCAGGGATCTCTTCCTTGGCGCCGCCGACGCCGATTCCGGCCAGGCCCGTGCCGTGCAGCATCATCCCAAGCCATTCCAGCTGACCGTATACGAGAAGCAGACGGTGCCGTCCTGGGCCGGCCACGGGGCATTCTACCAAGCATTCGTCGACAGGTTCAGGAAGTCCGGGGACTGCGTCCCTGAACTTTCTAAAGGCGCGCTTCTTCACGCGGACTGGGACGACAGGCCATTCTACATAAAAGGCTGCAAGGATGGTTCGATTACCAGATGGACGTTCTTCGGGGGCAACCTGGATGGCGCCCGCGAGAAGCTTCCCTACCTCTGGGAGATGGGAGTAAACGCCCTCTACCTATCCCCCATATTCGAATCCCCCAGCAACCACAAATACGACACGGCGGACTACAGCAAGGTGGATCCCTCCTTCGGTGACGAGGAAGCTCTCAGGAGGCTGTGCCGCGAGGCCAAGGACTGGGGAATAAGGATCGTCCTTGACGGGGTATTCAGCCATACGGGCAGCGACAGTGTCTACTTCAACAAGAAGGGGCGCTACCCGAGCATCGGCGCCTACCAGTCCAAGTCCTCCCCCTATTACTCCTGGTACAGGTTCAGGAATCACCCGGACGACTACGAGAGCTGGTGGGGGTTCGAGAACCTGCCGAACGTGAACGAGCTGGACGATTCATACATCAGCTTCATGGTGGAATCTGATCAGAGCATCGTGAGGAAGTGGATGCGAGCCGGGGTGGGCGGCTGGAGGCTGGATGTGGCCGACGAGCTGCCTGATGAGTTTATTAAGAGGCTCAGAAGGGTCATCCGGGAGGAGAACCCTGAATCGATTCTCATAGGCGAGGTCTGGGACGACGCCTCCAACAAGGTTAGCTACTCCGTAAGGCGCGAGTACCTGCTCGGTCACGAGCTTGATTCCGCCACCGGCTATCCCTTCAGAAATGCCGTGCTGGCCTATGCTTCTGGAAAGGCGGGGGCCGCCGACTTCAGAAGGGCTTTTGAGACTCTCATGGAGAACTACCCCCCGGAGCAACTGAAGTGCAACCTCAACATATTGGGCTCGCACGACGTCGCACGGGCCCTTACGATATTGGGCGGCGCGCCGGAGGAGGGATCTCTTCAGACTGAGGCTAGAGAGGCCTATGAGCTTCCTCCGGATGCCTTAGCGGCCGGAAGGCAGAAGCTTATGCTGGCTGGCCTGCTTCAGTACCTCCTGCCAGGCACGCCCATGCTATATTACGGGGACGAGGCCGGCATGCAGGGCTACTCCGACCCCTTCAACCGCGGCCCCTACCCATGGGGTCGCGAGGATAAGACCCTGCAGTCCTGGTTCAAATCCCTGGGAGAGGCCCGCGGAGCGCACATGGCGCTGAAAGACGGCGACTACAGGACTCTGGCCGCCCACGGACAAGCCTTCGCCTTCGCAAGGCGCCATGGCGAGGACGTCGTGCTGGCAGCCGTGAATGCGGGCACTTCGCATGCCCGGGTGGACCTGGACGTAAGCTTCGCATGCCCGGATGCGCTTCTATTCCAGGATCTCTTCTTCGGTCCCTATGCGGTAAGCTCAAGCGAAGGAAGGCTCTCCCTCGAGCTTAGCCCCATGTCCTCAATCGCCCTTTCCGCAACTGTCCCGTCCGAGCCGCTTCTTCCCAGGCTTAAGCTGGAGAGAAGCGCCGGCGTGCTGATGCACGTCTCATCGCTGCCGTCCGCATACGGCATCGGGGACTTCGGGCACGAAGCTTACTCCTTCGCAAGGTTGCTCTCCGATGGCGGCCAGAGGCTCTGGCAGGTGCTTCCGATGAACCCTCCCTCCCTTGGCAACTCCCCATATATGTGTTTTTCCGCAATGGCCGGAAACGAGCTCTTCATAAGCCCCGACCTGCTGGCTGAGCAGGGCCTGCTGCACGCATCCGAGCTTTTGGCCGTCCCCCCGTTCGACGAGGGCAGCGTCAACTTCAATGCGGTGTCCGAGTACAAGCAGGGGCTCTTCAGGAAGGCCTTCGCCAGGTTCAGGGCGATGCCGGAGGATCCTTCCTACATCGCTTTCAAGGAGAAGAACAGCGGCTGGCTGGAAGACTACGCCATGTTCATGGTCATAAAGGGCCTGCACGGCGGAAAACCCTGGTACGAGTGGCCCGATGATCTGAGAAGAAGGGATGCCTCCGCCCTCTCTGGACTGCTGTCGCAGCATGAGGAGGAGATATCCTACCGGCAGTTCCTGCAGTACATCTACGATGGGCAGTGGAAGGGCTTAAAATCCTATGCTAACTCCCAGGGCATATCGATGGTGGGAGACATGGCGATATACATCTCAGGCGACAGCAGTGACGTATGGGCAGCTCAAGAGATGTTCTCACTCAAGCCCGACGGTTCCCCGCTTCTCGTCTCCGGGGTGCCGCCTGATAGCTTCAGCGCCACCGGCCAGCTGTGGGGCCATCCGGTATATGCATGGAAGAAGCATTCTGATGACGGCTTCGCCTGGTGGAAGAGCAGGATGGACAAGTCATTCGCCGACTTCGACTACACGAGGATAGACCACTTCCGCGGATTTGCAGGCTTCTATGCCGTTCCTCAAGGCAACAGCACGGCAGAGCACGGAAGGTGGCTTGAGGGTCCAGGACGGGCGCTCTTCGCCGCCATAGCCGATGGAAGGACGGACCTTCCCATCATCGTGGAGGACCTGGGCGTCATCACCCCGGACGTGGTCGCATTAAGGGAGGCTCTGGGCTTTCCCGGCATGAAGGTGCTCCAGTTCATGGACTCTGTGCCCTCGGCGTGCGAATCTGTAGATGCCCACTGGGTCGCTTACACAGGCACGCACGACAACGAGACCCTCCTTCAGCGCTACAGGACCGTAAATGGGCTTACGCAGGAGGAGAGGCCTCCCGACAGCGAGGAAGCCCTATTCCTGGAGGGCATGCTTACCACGCTCTACTCATCCGCCTACCGCTGGGCGATAGCCCCGCTTCAGGACCTGCTGGGACTGGGCGCCGAGGCCAGGATGAACATGCCTTCGGTTGCCGAGGGCAACTGGGGATGGAGGGTGCGGAAAGACCTGCTTACAAGCTCGCTTTCGGAGATGATGCTGGCCTTCGCCAAGGCCTCGGGGAGGTGCTGCGGTGAATAAAGAGCCCGAATGCAGGATGCGGATGAGGCTTCCGACCGACTATGACCTGTACCTTCTACGTGAGGGCACCCATACGAAGGTCTTCGAGTTCCTGGGTTCCGACATATGCCGGGAAGACGGGGCATCGGGAGCACGCTTCGCTGTGTGGGCCCCCAATGCGAAGGCAGTAGGCGTGGCAGGCCCCTTCAACGGCTGGTCCGATTCATCAGACATGCTGCTCCAACTGAACGACTCAAGGGGAAAGGCGACGGGCATCTGGGCCGGCTTCATACCGTCGGTGACGGAAGGCTCCCCTTATAAATATCATATACACTGGAAGGGCGGCTCTCACTTGAAGGCGGACCCCGTCGGCTTCTCAGCCGAGCTGAGGCCCGCCACTGCGTCCATCGCGCTTGACAGGGCGAAGCTCTTCGGTTGCGGGGTCAAAGCCCTGCCTGGAAATGACACTGCCTACTATGAAAGGCCGATGAATATCTACGAGGCTCACCTAGGAACCTGGATGAGGCACTTCGACGGCTCATTCATGAGCTATGACGAGCTGGCGGAGAGGATGCTCCCCTACCTTAAGGACATGGGCTACACGCACCTTGAGGTGATGCCCGTAAACGAACACCCCCTTGACCAGTCCTGGGGCTACCAGGCCACCGGGCTTTATTCGCCTACTGCAAGGCACGGAAGCCCCGACGGTCTGATGAGGTTCATCTCCGAGATGCACGAGGGCGGAATCGGCGTGATCCTCGACTGGGTCCCCGCGCACTTCTGCAAGGATGCCCACGGGCTCATGAACTTCGACGGCACCGGGCTGTATGGTCATGTGGAGCACCCCGACTGGGGCACGATGCAATACGACATGGCGCGCGGCGAGGTCCGCTCCTTCCTCATATCCAACGCGCTCTTCTGGCTTTCTGAGTACGGCTTCGACGGCCTCAGGATAGATGCCGTGGCGAGCATGCTCTACCTGGACTATTCCAGGAAGCCCGGTGAGTGGAGGCCCAACAGGTTCGGGGGCCGCGAGAACCTGGACAATGTGGCTTTTCTGAGGCAGCTCAACCTCTCGGTAAGCCAGGAGGCCCCCGGAAAGCTGGTCATCGCCGAGGAATCCACCTCCTGGCCGAAGGTGAGCTGGAGCGTGGAGGACGGCGGGCTTGGCTTCAGCTACAAATGGAACATGGGATGGATGAACGACTTCCTGCGCTACATGAAGGAGGACCCTATATACCGGAGGCATCATCACAACCTCATCACCTTCGCCATGTGGTACCATTACTCGGAGAAGTTCATACTCCCCCTGTCACACGACGAGGTGGTGCACGGGAAGGGCTCCCTTATCGGCAAGATGCCCGGCGACTACTGGCAGAAGTTCGCGAACCTTAGGCTTGCTATGGCCTTCATGGCGAGCCATCCGGGGAAGAAGCTCATGTTCATGGGCGGCGAGTTCGCGCAGTTCCTGGAGTGGCGCGACTACGAGGAGCTGGACCGCAAGGTGCTGGCATTCGAGCCTCACAGGCTGCATCTGGACTTCGTCAGGGAGCTGAACATGCTTTATAGGGCGGAGCCGGCGCTATGGGAGCTGGATTCGTATGAGGAGGGCTTCCGCTGGATAGACGTGAACAACTCCGCTCAGAGCATCGCCTCCTTCGTAAGGTCCTCGAGGTCCGGGGAGCGGATAATCTGCGTGCACAACTTCACCCCTCAGGCATATGAGGGCTACAGGGTTGGTGTGCCCGAGGCGGGGACCTACAGCCAGCTGATCAGCACGGATGAGCCCAGGTTCGGCGGTTCAGGGGTTACAAACGGCTCGCCCGTCGAGTCCGAGGATGTCGCCTATCATGGCATGGACCATTCCATCCTCTTAAGGATACCGCCACTGGGCTCCCTGCTCATGAAGCTTTGCGCACCTGCCCCGCAGCAGGCCAGGATGCAGGAATCGGGACAAAGGCCGTAGAAGTCATATTAAACATACAAAATCAGATTAAGGACGGCATGATTATGGCGATTGTCACCACCGAGGATTTCAGGCAGGCCTTCGTAGAAAGGCTTCAGTCCACCTTCGGAAAGAGCCTGGAAGCCTCGACCAACCACGACCGATACATAGCGCTCTCATCCATGATAAGGGATATCGTCCTGAGAAACTGGGTGGAGAACAGGCAGGCGACCAGCAGGGGCTCGGCCCGCCAGGTCTACTACTTCTCGATGGAGTTCCTCCCCGGGCGATTCCTCATATCCAATATGATCTACCTCGGAGTGAAGGACCTCGCCGAAAGGGCCCTTGATGAGCTAGGCTTGAGCCTTGAGGCGATTGCAGAGGAGGAGCCTGACCCAGCAATCGGGACTGGAGGCCTGGGAAGGCTGGGAGCATGCTTCCTGGACAGCATGGCATCATTGGGCATCCCGGGGCACGGCTGCTCGATAATGTACAGGTACGGCCTTTTCAAGCAGAGGATTGTGGACGGCTATCAGGTCGAGATGCCTGACAACTGGCTGGTCTCCTCCAACGTCTGGGAGGTAAGGAAGCCCGAAAGGGCAGTGTACGTGAAGTTCGGAGGCAACGTGAGAGCCGACTTCGTATACGGCAGGATGGTCTTCCTGCACGAGGGAAGCGAGACTGTGCGCGCCGTCCCCCACGACGTCCCCATAGTAGGTTACGGCAACAGGGTCGTCAACACGCTGAGGCTTTGGGAATCCGAGGCGCCGACCAAGGACTTCGACTTCTCGCTCTTCAGCAGGGGCGAATATGCGGCTGCGATGAAAAGCAAGCATGAGGCCGAGGCCATATCCGACATGCTTTATCCGGACGACTCCAGCCCCGAGGGCAAGAAGCTGAGGCTCAAGCAGCAGTACTTCCTCGTGTCCGCAGGCCTTCAGAGCATACTGAGGCACCATAAGGAGTTCTATGGCCCGCTCACCGACCTGCCGGAGAAGGCTGCGATACAGATAAACGACACCCATCCGGCGCTTTGCATACCGGAGCTCATGCGCATCCTCATGGACGAGGAGGGGCTGGGCTGGGAGCAGGCATGGGACATCACCACCAGGACTGTCAACTACACGAACCACACGATAATGCCGGAGGCGCTTGAGCGCTGGTCGGAGCACCTATTCCGCACCCTGCTGCCCCGAATCTGCATGGTCGTCGAGGAGATGCAAAGGAGGCTGAGGCTGAGGCTCGAGGAGCTGTACCCCGGCCAGCTTGAAAAGCAGCAGCGCATGTTCATCATCAAGGACGGGCATGTCCACATGGCCAATATAGCGATATTCGGAAGCACAAAGGTGAACGGGGTGGCGAAGGTGCATTCCGCCATCCTGAAGGACCATCTTTTCCGCGACTTCGCCGAGGTGTATCCGGAGAAGTTCACCAATATGACGAACGGCATCTCCCCCAGGCGTTTCCTCGTCAAGGCGAACCCCGGCCTCACGGGGCTCATAAACTCCGCCATCGGCGACGGGTGGATGAAGGACCCTCTGAAGCTGAGGGGCCTTGAGGCCTTCTCGGAGGATTCGTCCTTCCTTGAGAGGCTAGAGTCCGTCAAGAGGGCAAACAAGGTGAAGCTTTCCGACTACATCGCCTCGGCCACCGGGATTGCGACGGACCCGGACAGCATATTCCACGTGCACATAAAGCGCATACATGCATACAAGCGCCAGCTCATGAACGCGCTTTCCATACTCGACACCTACAACATGATAAAAGACGGGCGTGTCAAGGGGATGCACCCGAGGACCTACATCTTCTCAGGCAAGGCGGCGCCCACCTATTACTTGGCTAAGGACACGATCAAGCTCATATCCTCGATTGCCGACAAGGTGAACTCCGACGCCGAAGTCAGCGGGCTGATGAAGGTGATATTCCTGGAGAACTACGGAGTCTCACTCGCCGAGAGGATCATCCCAGCCGCGGATGTGTCCCACCAGATCTCCACAGCCAGCAAGGAGGCTTCAGGCACCGGTAACATGAAGCTTATGATGAACGGGGCTGTGACGTTGGGCACCATGGACGGGGCAAACATCGAGATCTTCGAGGAGGTCGGGCAGGACAACATGTTCGTGTTCGGCCTGGACCCGGCCGAGGTGATGTCCCTGTACAGCTCCCACTCATACAGGTCATACGACCTATACTGCTCCTATGAGCCGATCGGAAGGATAATCGACCAGCTGTCTGACGGGACGCTGCCCGCCGGGAAGCATGAGTTCGACAGGATCAGGACTCACCTTCTTGAGGAGAACGACGAGTTCCTTACGCTGAAGGACTTCCCCTCCTTCTCTGAGGCCCTAGGGAAGGTCGAGCCCGCTTACAGGGACAAGGCCCGCTGGTCCCGGATGTCGCTTATGAACATCGCGCGCTCCGGAAGGTTCTCCAGCGACCTGACCATCAGAAACTACGCGAGGGACATCTGGAAGTTGGAGCCAAGTGATTAGACAGGAGGGTTAACATGGCTCGTAAGGAATGGGTGGCCATGCTCCTGGCTGGCGGCCAGGGAAGCAGGCTGGGGGCCCTGACAAGAGACCTTGCAAAACCCGCGGTCCCCTTCGGCGGGAAGTACAGGATAATCGACTTCAGCCTGTCGAACTGCACCGCCTCCGGCATCGACACCGTAGGCGTGCTGACTCAGTACAAGCCCTTCATGCTGCATGAGCACGTCGGAATCGGCACGGCATGGGACCTTGCGGTGGAAGGCGGGGGCGTGAGCATCCTACCCCCGTTCACGCGCGAAAGCGGAGGAAGCTGGTATGCAGGCACCGCGAACGCGATCTACCAGAACATCGACTTCGTGGACCATTATCGGCCTGATTATGTGCTTGTTATTTCCGGCGACCACATCTATGAGATGGATTACTCGAAGATGCTCAAGGAACATAAGGCCAACGGGGCGGACGCCACCATCGCCGTGATGGAGGTGCCCTGGGAGGAGGCCTCCCGCTTCGGTATAATGGACACGGACCGCGAAGGCAGGATCACCGAGTTCCATGAGAAGCCCAAGCAGCCGAAAAGCAACCTCGCCTCCATGGGAATATACATTTTCAACTGGGGCTTACTGAAGGACTTCCTTAGAGAGGACGAGGAGCTTCCTGACTCATCGCATGACTTCGGCAAGGACGTCATCCCGGCCATGCTCAGATCCGGCAGGAAGATGCTCGCCTACCGCTTCCGCGGTTACTGGAAGGACGTAGGGACGATAGAATCATATTTCTCCGCACACATGGACCTGCTAGGCGAAAACCCCGTCTTCGACATATGCAGCCAGGAGAAGAGGCTCCTGTCTCGCTCGCCGGTGCTTCCACCCCACTACCTTGCATCGACAGCGAACGTCAGGGACGCCATAGTCACCGACGGTTGCGTGGTGGAAGGTGACGTGTACAACAGCGTCCTTTTCGCGGGAGCCAGGGTGGGAAGAGGCGCCAAGGTGAGAGACAGCATACTCCTTCCCGGGACCCGCATCGGACGAAACGCCAAGGTGGGCCGCTCGATAATAGGCGAGGGCGCGACTATCGGCGATGACTGCAAGGTCGGCGACTGCGGCGACCCGCCTGCCCTGGACGGCCTGATATCCGTGGTGGCCAGCGGCGAGAACGTGTGCAACGGAACATGCATCATAGCAGGCTCCATAGTCAACTCAGCGGCCGATTCCAACGGAAAAGGCGGTGAGAGGCATGAATGACATCCTCGGCATAATAATGGACACTAAGCCCGACTCGTCGCTAGGCGAGCTGACTCGCACCAGGAACCTCCCCTCGGTGCAGTTCGGCGGCAGGTACAGGCTCATAGACTTCCCCCTCTCCAACATGGTGCTGTCGGGCATCAAGCACGTGGGGGTCGTCATCTACAACAAGTACAGCACGCTACTGGAGCACCTCGGATCGGGCATGGCCTGGGGGCTGGACAGGAAGACTGACGGGCTCAAGATCCTGCCGACGGCGAGCCCTTCCCTGTACAACTCCGAACTCAGATTCGATCTTAAGGACCTTCACCAGAACATGGACATGCTGAAGAAGGCAAGGCAGGAGTACGTGCTGCTGACCGGAGTAGGCATCCTGTACAGGCTGGACTACAGGAAGCTCCTCGAGGCGCATATCGCGCGAGGGGCCGACATGACGGTGCTCTACAAGGACGAGGACTGCGAGGAGGCCTTCGCGTCGAACCCTGAGAGGCACCAGTACCTGGAGTACATGAGCATAGGCCGGGACGGGAGGCTCCTCGGCACGGGCCTTAAGCCCAAGTCCGGGATGAACAGCCTGTCGATGGAGACGGTGATAGTAAGCAAGGAGCTGCTCATCGACTGCATAAACCTCGGCATGGCTTCGGGCGGCCAGAAGGACCTCTGTGATATCGTCACCGAGAACATAAGGTCCCTCAGGGTCTATACCCACAGGTTCGAAGGCTATGCCGCGAAGGTCAACACCCTTCAGAATTACTACGAGAGCAACATGGCACTGAAGGACGACCACGTCAGGGAGGACCTCTTCTACACCAATGGCCCGGTATTCACAAGGTCCATAGACCGCCCGCCGACCAAATACTATGATTCGGCCGCAGTCAGGGACAGCATCATCTCCTCAGGCTGCCACCTGCATGGAAAGGTTGAAGGGAGCGTCCTTTCAAGGAACACCTTCATAGGGGAAGGCTCGGTGGTCAGAAACTGCATCCTCCTTAGAAGGTGCAGGATAGAGGGCAACGTCCACATAGAAAACGCGATACTAGACAGCGAGGTTGTCATAAGCTCCGGAATAACGCTTAAGATCGACAGCGCCGGAGGAAAGCCCCTCGTCATAGGAAAAGAAAGCAGGCTCTGAGAAACGGGGTGTTCTGATGTCTCCTTCGAAGAAGGTAAATGGCGGCAATCAACTTAAGATCCTGTTCGTAAGCCCCGAGGCCGTTCCGTTCAGCAAGACCGGAGGCCTGGCCGATGTGGTGGGTTCTCTCGCCCCCAAGCTGTCTGAGCTTGGCGCCCAGGTGCGCGTGGTGCTTCCCCTTTACGGAAGCATCGGCTCCGTATGGAGGGAGCGGATGACTACAGACTGCGAGTTCACGCTGAACCTGGGATGGAGGAAGCAGTACTGCGGCGTGAAGACGCTTGAGCACGCGGGCATAAAGTGGCATTTCGTGGACAACGAGTTCTATTACAGGAGGGAGAGCCTCTACGGTTACGGGGACGACGCCGAGCGCTTCGCCTTCCTAAGCAAGGCCGCCCTGGACATGCTGCCTCTTTTGGATTTCAAGCCTGATGTGATCCATTGCCATGACTGGCAGACCGCGTCTGTGCCAATACTTATGAGCGCAGGTTACAAGGCCATGCCCCACCTTAAGAACACGGCCACGGCATTTTCAATCCATAGCATGGCTTACCAGGGCGTGTTCAATAAGAATGTGATAGACGACATCCTCGGCCTGCCGCTTGCCGAGTACTACACAACCGACAGGCTCGAGTTCAACGGGGCGGCCAACCTGATGAAAGGCGCCATCGTATTCTCTGACGTAATCACGACGGTAAGCAGGGCGTACGCTGAGGAGATAAAGACCGCGTGGTACGGAGAGGGGCTTGATGGCCTCCTAAGGCAGCACTCGGACAAGTTGACTGGAATCGTAAACGGCATAGACATCCATTCCTATGACCCGGCTCACGACAGGCACATCTTCATGAACTACGATATCGAGCACATCGAAGGCAAGGCGGAGAACAAGGCGGGAGTGCAGGCGATGCTCGGCCTGAACCAGTCGGAGGATAGGGTTCTCATATCCATGATCTCGCGCCTGGTGGCCCCAAAGGGGCTTGACCTTATAGTAAGGATAGCTGAGGAGATCCTGCAGGACCAGGAGGTTCAGATAGCTGCGCTGGGAACAGGAGACCCGAAGTACGAGGACTTCCTCAGGGCTCTCTCAGCCAAGTACCCGGGACGTGTGTCGGCCAAGATCTACTTCGACGAGGACCTTGCAAGGAAGCTCTATGCCGGCTCCGACATGTTCCTCATGCCCTCCGCGTTCGAACCATGCGGCTTAAGCCAGATGATAGCAATGCGCTACGGTTCCCTACCCATCGTAAGGGAGACAGGCGGGCTTCGGGACACGGTGGTCCCATACAACCAGTTCACAGGAGAGGGCACCGGCTTCAGTTTCATGAACTACAACGCCCATGAGCTGCAGGAGACCATATGGCGCTCGCTGTGGCTCTACAGGAACGACAAGAAGACCTGGGAAAGGCTCGTAAGAAACGCCATGTCCTATGACAGCAGCTGGGAGCGTTCGGCGGGCGAATACATGAGCCTGTACAGGAACGCCATCGGGCGAAAGAAGGGTATTTGAGGTGAGCGACATGTCCGCAAACTGGCCCCGCTTCGTCGCCATGAGCTACTCGGACCCGAAAGGGGTCCTCTCGCTGGACTACAGCGGCCTCTGCCAGACCCAGGAGAAGTTCCAGGCCCTATCGTCCAGGGCATCATACGCATTGAGGCTTATGTCCGAGCTTGAGGCAGGTGCAATCGCCAACCCTGACGAGGGGAGGATGGTGGGGCACTATTGGCTTAGGGACGCCTCGCTTAGCCCCGACAAGGCCATAGCCGCGGAGATAGGCGACACTTACGCTTCTCTTAAGAGGTTCGCGTCGGATGTGCACTCGGGAAAAGTCAAATCCCCCTCAGGCAAACCTTTCCAGAGCTTCGTTTTGATCGGGATCGGTGGTTCAGCGCTCGGTCCCCAGTTCGTCTCCGACGCGCTCGCGCCCAGATGCGGCGGTATGATGGCGCATTTCATGGACAACACCGACCCTGACGGCTTCGACAGGCTCTTCTCCTGCCTGGACGCATCGCTTGACGCCGCCTTATTCATAGTTGTATCGAAAAGCGGCGGCACGGCCGAGACAAGAAACGGCATGGTGGAGGCCAGAAGGAGGCTCAAACAGGCAGGCCTTTCCTTCGAAGGCCAGGCGGTTGCAGTCACCCAGAAGGGAAGCGCCCTTGACAGGACGGCTGAGACCGAAGGTTGGCTGGCAAGCTTTCCCATGTGGGACTGGGTCGGCGGAAGGACTTCGCTCATGTCGGCGGTGGGACTTCTGCCGGCACTCCTTCAGGGAATCGACACCGATGCGCTTCTTGAGGGAGCAAGATACTGCGACATCCTCGGAAGGATCCCCGAATGGGAGGGCAATCCCTCACTCATCCTTGCCATGAGCTGGCTTCTAGCGACAGAGGGAAAGGCGAAGAGGGCGTTGGTGGTGCTTCCCTACAAGGACAGGCTCTCGCTATTCTCAAAATACCTGCAGCAGCTGGTGATGGAGTCGCTGGGCAAGGAGCTGGACACTAAGGGCAACAAGGTGAACCAGGGCATCACCCTCTTCGGCAACAAGGGTTCGACGGACCAGCACTCCTACGTGCAGCAGCTGGTCGAAGGCCCTGACCAGTACCTGGTGGCTTTCGTCCACGTGCTTCGCGACAGGCTGGGCGCCTCACCCCTGGTGGACGGTTCGAACACGAGCGGGGACTACCTTACAGCCTTCATGTCCGGCACAAGAGACGCGCTAGCCCAGAAGGGACGGCCCTCCATTACGATTGCTGTCAAGGCTGCCGACGCCTTCGACCTGGGCCTTCTCATCGCGCTCTTCGAAAGGGCGGTAGGTTTCTATGCCTCGATGGTCGGAATCAACGCCTATCACCAGCCCGGAGTAGAGGCAGGCAAACTGAGCGCTGGAAGGGCGTTGGTCGCACTCACCGAAGCGCTGGAGTTCCTGTCAGGGCGCAGGGGCGAAAGGTACTCGGCCGCGGAAATCTCGGAGCAGATCGGCCGGAAGCAAGAGGCCGAGGCGATATTCATTATGCTAAGGCACGCGGCCGAGAATCCGGACCGTCCTGTTAAGTCCGATGGGGTGCATCCCAAATCGGCCATGTTCTGGATTCCTTAGTGAGCAGCGCGTAGAATGTGAAAGCCCCGACGATGGCATTGAGCCTCGCCGGGGCTTTCCTCATTTACATCCCGTCAGCCTCTCTCCTCCACCATCCGCCTCGAAGATGCTTTAAGTGAATCGGCCTTCGCCTGGGCCTGCCTTCTCTCCTTCGCCTGGGCGCCGATGTAGACCTTAAGCTTCGGTTCGGTTCCGGACGGCCTAACGCAAACCCATGAGCCGTCCTCCAGCACATACTTAAGCACGTTCGATTCAGGAAGGCCGGTAGGCACGCTGTCGCTTCCGTCGGCGAAGCGCACCTTGCTCTCCATGTAGTCCGCTGTGGAGAGAATCCTGTTCACACCCACTACGAAAGGAGGATCGCTCCTCAGCGAGGACATTATCCTCTCTATCCTCCTCTGGCCTTCCAGCCCGGCCAGTGCGATGTTCACCACCTCATCCACGAAGTAGCCGTGCTCCTCGTAAAGGGCATCGAGCCTGTCTCCCAGAGTCATGCCCTTCTCAGAAAGCGATGCAGCCATAAAGGCCACAAGAAGTGCGATCTGCACCGCGTCCTTGTCCCTTACGAATCCTCCGGCAAGGTAGCCGTAGCTTTCCTCATATCCGAACAGGAAGCTCGGGGCCCCCTTGCTTTCGAAACTGTCTATTAGCTCGCCTATGTACTTGAAGCCGGTAAGCACGTCAATGACCTTGACTCCGGCCTTTGCGGCGACCCTCGCGCCCAGGTCCGAGGTGACTATCGTCTTGATAATGACGCTGCCGTCAAGCTTTCCCTGCGAAGTAGAAATCAGGTAATCCGTTAGAAGCGCCCCCATCTGGTTGCCGGTTATCAGGCGGAAGGTCCCGTCCTTCTCCCTGCTCATTGCGCCAAGCCTGTCCGCGTCCGGATCGGTGGCCATGACCAGGCTGGCTCCGCAGCCCTTCGCTATCTCAAGGCCCATCCTGTAGACTTGCGGCTCCTCTGGGTTCGGCTTCGCAGTAGTGCTGAACTCCGTGTCCGGGACCATCTGGCTTTCCACATACCTTACTCCGGTGAAGCCCGCCCTCATGAGCGCCTCGGGGACCAACTTCACCCCGGTACCATGAAGCGGCGTGAAGACTATCGGTATGCCCTTGGCCTTCGAGCTAAGCTTCTGACCCTGCACAAGGCCAAGCACCTTCCCCATATAGCGCTCCTTGACGTCCTCGCCCAACGTTATTATCAGGCCCTCGTCCCTCGCCTCGGCGAGGTCCATGGCGTCTATTGCCAGCTCGTCTTCTATCCCGTCGAAGGCCTTCATAAGGGGATAGGCATGCTTCTCGACGACCTGCCCTCCGTGGCTCCAATAGACCTTGTAGCCGTTGTACTCCTTCGGGTTATGGCTTGCAGTCACCATGATGCCGGCGCTTGCCGCGGAATCAAGGACCGAAAACGAAAGAAGCGGCGTCGGCTGCATCTCCTCGAAGAGCAGGGCCTTTACGCCATTAGCGGCGAGTACCCTTGCAGCCTCCTCTGCGAACAGCCGCGATTTGCGCCTGTTGTCGTATGCTATCGCCACGGACCACGGCTCGGGCGAGTTCTCCTTGACATACCTGGCAAGACCGAGCGTGGCCTTCCTGACAGTGTATATGTTCATGCGGTTGGTGCCGGCGCCGATTATGCCCCTTAAGCCCGCGGTGCCGAACTCAAGGCCGGCACCGAAGCTCTCCTCGATGAGCCGCGCATCGCCCTTCATGGCCTCAAGCTCTGATCTTAGCTCCTGGTCCATTCCCTTGAAATCATGCCATCTACGGTAATTGTCCATCGCCCTTCCCATGCGCACCTCCGCGTCAGGCAAACGATGCCAGTATGTCCTCATATACAACGAGCGCCGCGCCAAGCCCCACTATCTCCGCTCCCAGCATTGACCTCTCGACCTTCCATGTGGCAAGCGGCCAAGCGTATTTCGACAAAGTCTCGTTCAAAGACTCGCTGAACAGGTCATAGGCTGCCGAGACCCCCCCGTATAGGGTGATGAGGGCGGGTTCCATAAGGTTGACAATATAGCTAAGCCCCAGGCCCAGCCAGTATCCGGTCTCCCTGAAGAGCTCAATCGCCTCCGGCTCGCCGTTCATCGCGGCGTGCGCAATCTCCACCACAGTCGCCTCAAGCCCTGTCCTCTCAAGCCACTTGGCCTGTAGAGCCAGCCCTGACGCCTCAGCCTCAAGGCAGCCGACCTTCCCGCATCCGCAGAGCCTTCCCTCGCTGCTGTTGACTACGATGTGGCCGAACTCCCCGGCCGTGTTGCCCGTTCCTCTGAGCACGCCCCCGTTCACGTAAGAGCCGGCGCTGACGCCGGTGCCTACTGTGACTGAGACTACGGATTCCTCAGCCCTTTTCGTGTGCCGCGGCCCGCCTGCGAGCTTTTCGGCGACAACTGCGGCCTTGCAGTCATGCTCGAGCATCATCTTGAGGTTATGCCATTTCTTCCTGTACCTCTCCGGAAGAAGCTCATTCGCCCCCAGCCCGGAAAGAAACTGTATATTGGGGGTGAAGAGCACCTTTCCGGCCTTGGGGTCGACCGTGCCCGGAAGCGCGATACCTATGCCCAGCAGCCTTCTAGGGTTCACTGCGGCCATTGTGCCGTCAAGCGCCTTTCCCAGGCTCTTCCTGAAGGATTCGATGTCGGTGCCCCTGTTCTCGCTCCTGAAGCTTCCGGCTACAGGCGTGAAACTGAAGTCTATGAGCATCGACTTCGCCGATGTGCCGCCGATGTCTATTCCGAGCAGGTAGCCGTACTCAGGGTCGATTGAGACCCCCTGCCTGTCCTTATAAAGAAGGCCGTTCGCCACTAGCTCGTCAATGGCGACGCTTTCCGCCCCGTCTCCGGCATGCGGAGCCCTAAGCCCCTGCCTTACCTCCTCTAGCGCCCTTGCGTGCTCTCGGTTGAAACCCGGAAAGAAGATGCCGCCTTCGCTCATACCAATCACCCCTGATCTTCCGCTTTGGGTTCTGTGTATTTCTCTTCCACGTCAACGTCGAAGTCCGCGCCGCCGTCAGCTGATGGCTCAGCGTCCACATCCACTCCGGACACGAACGGAAGAGCCCTCTTGATGAGGCTCTCTATCCTCTCGGAAGCTGCATGAGATTCAAGCAGCGTGATTGAAGGGTCCATGCCCACCTTGACGTCGACGTATACGAATCCTCCGTACTTCCTCGCCGTGGCCTCCTCCAGCGTGAACTTCCCCTGCCTAGTCCTGACGGAGTCGAGCACCTTCCGGATCGAGGCCATTAACTGAGGTTCAAGCTTCTCCTCAAGAAGCTCGGCAATGGAGTTCCACCACAGCTGGAGGCCCATCCAGGATAGTCCCGCCCCGATGACTATGCCAGCGACCGGATCTAGCGCGGGAACCCAAATCAGCCCGATGAGCGCTCCGAAGAAGGCGACGAGCGACCCTCCCATATCTATCCTCTGATACACAGCCTCCGTCATTATTGCGCTGTTGTGGGTCTTGGCTGCCGCGCGCCTCGTGGTTATATAGCAGGCCTCCTTGATTAGCACTGATGCCAGCGCCAATACCAGCGCCGGCCATTTGGGCCTTGCATAGTCTCCGGTGAGAAGGTTGACCGCGTTTCCCCTGGCAATTATTATGCCGAATATGACAAGGAGGGTCGCGACAAGCCTGGAGAACATCACGCCGAGCTTGCTTTGAACGAAGAAGCGCTGTTTATCAGCCCTTCTTGTAGCAAGCCGCATGGAAGTCAGCGTCGAGACTGTGGTCAGCGCAGTCATTGTGGTCATTATCGAGCTTGAGACCAGCGCGGCGCTCATGGATGCTACCCCGAACACAAGCTTAAGTGCCCCAAGCGGTATACTGACCGCAAGTAGCAGCACCATGGCCTTTGCCCCTATCGCATACCTCTCCTCAATGCTCTGCAAGATCCGACCTCCTCAGTCATCCAAATGCCGCCTTAAGTAGATAATACCACCCCGGCTGCCCGTCTTCCTGCAACGCACCCCAATAAAGGAAAGGGGGCACAAGCCCCGTTTCCTACTTGAGGTACTTCTCGGAGAAGGAGTACATCAGCCACCTTATAAGCTCTATGGTGGTTATCACCACTACTATAACGATTACGGTCCTGATTCCGACCTCGATGCCGGCGGCAAGCGTCCCGCTCAGCCCGTCGAGGGATTCGAAGCCCAGAGGCATCCTAACTATGAACGCCAGCACGATGAGCTTCATTGCCGCCCCCGCCGCCTCAAGGGCAGGGGTATTGGCAAGAAACCTCATGACGTATACTGCGAGGTCTATCCCGGCAAGGGCCAGGAAGGCGTTCGTCAGAAGCTGAGGAAGGTAGAACACCGTCACGTTGCCGGCCTTTGAAATGGCCTCCGCTATCTCCTTCTGGAAGCTCAGGACCAGCACCACCGCCAGAAATCCTATTAGCCTTCCTCCGAGGCCCGCAAGGCTCGGCTTGCCGAACTCCTTGCCCGCGCTTTCAAATGCCCCTCCCAGCCAAGCCGGCTTAACCTGCCTGTACTTCGTCAGGATCATGAAGAACAGGCAGACGACGCCGAAGTAGAAGAAGAACGCTGCCGGAAGCCCGGTCACCAGCTCGAGCACATTGGAGGTGGAGGTGCTTAAGAACGGGATGAGCTGGATGCCCTTCCCGAGCACCGCTGAGGCCACCGACACGCCCAGGCTTATCGCAAACAGGAAAGCCGTGTAGACGATTATATGCTTCCTGTAGTAGGGGGCGATTATCTCCTTGTCCTGTGAGAAGGTCGCCGCCATCTCCCTTGCCGCCGGCATGCCTGAGAGCACCTTCTCCATGTTCTCCTCGCTGGCTTCGCCGTAGGCCTCCGCCGCCTTGTCCGCGATGTGGCTTCTTATCTCCTTAATGATGTCTGAGGACTTTCCTGGCTCAGAAATGTAGTGGCTTACCTCAGAAAGATACTCCTCTATCCTCTTTGACATTCAAATCCCTCCCTGCAACTCGTCTATTAGCGACGACTGCCTTCTTACAATATCCTCCAGCCGGCCTCTTACCTCGCGGCCGTCTTCGGTCACCTGATAGTATTTCCTTGCCTTCCCCTCGGATGTGTCCCATCTGCTTTCTAATAGGCCCTGTGATTCCAACCTTCTCATCAGCGGATAAAGAGTGCTCTCCTCAATCGCGGCGCCTCTCTCCTCCATCAGCTTGGACATCTGGTAACCGTACATAGGCCTTTCCAGTAGCATCAGTATCACAAGCTGCAGGAAGCCCCTATTCATCTCCTTTTCGAGGTTCTCAAGGTCCAATCCGGCACCCCCTTCGGTATCACATATCATTATGTAAGTTACTATACTATGTGCTATACAGTATGTCAACAATAATAAGAGGCCGCTCTCACGGCCTCAAATCACCTGCATGTTCCGGGGTTTCTATAAGGCTCCTCAGTATTGGCACAAAGTTTCTTCTAAATGGTGAAGTCCGCCTTACCGTACCAGCTGTGCTTGGCCGTAAGGGAATATGACCTCTCATTGCATGCGACAAGCATCGTATATGTTGTTCCCTCAGTAAGGCCAGCTATTCCATATCCGCTTGCGAAGCTCAGCGGATATGAGAACTCGAAGGACGCCTCGCCTTCTACAACCTTGAATGAGAACTCGGCAACATCCTGCTTGGCGGAGGCCGAATGTGCCCAGCCCCTGCCGAGGTCGTTTCTGACGGCGGCCTTCCCGGATGAATCGAGGTAGCCGAAGACCATATTCCCTCCGTCCATTCCCTTCCCCTGGCGGTTGAATGCCACTGACAGCCATCCGGTCGCTTTAGCCTTGACGTGCACATATATCCTGTCCTGCCAGACCGCGATGCTGACTGTCGCCTTCCCCACTGTGATTGCATCCATGCCATATGCTTCCAATACAGCGTCTACTGCTGGTTTGGCATTGGGCCTTCCTGCCTTGACAGCAGCTGCTGTTGCTGGCAGCGGGCTGATCGAAAAGAGGAATGCGATGCCAATTGCAAAAGAGAGCGCTATTACCAACGTTTTCTTCATGCTATCACCTCGAATACAAGGGCCGGGGTGCTTCCCCGGCCCGTTATACCGCCTATTTGCCTTCTATCTTCTTCAGTTCAGCCTTGGCCTCATCCCTGTCCTGCTGGCTTCCGAACGGATCTTCAGGGTCGTCCGGCATGCCTATAGCCTTCTCCAAGGCCATCCTCGCCGTCTTATAGTCCTTGTTGGCGGCGGCTATGATGCCGTAGTTCAGCCAGTGGGCTATCACGTTTGGATCGTATGTGATGGACAGCTTCGCCTCCTCAAGCGCCTGTTTCACGTTGCCTCCGGCGATACCGGGGACTTTGTACAGCAGCTGAGCGTAGACATATCTTGTAGCGGCATGCTTGGGATCGATCTTGATGCATGCCTCCAGCTCCTTCTTCATGGGCGAAACCATGAAGAGGCTGCTTAGGATTCCACGCTCCACGCCAACGGAGCCTATGCAGGCAGCTAACCAGTAGTGTCCGTCAAGGACCGCATCATTCAGCGCTACCGCCTTCTCGGCGAAGGCCTTGCCCTTCTCGAAGTTTGCCTGCCTGTCCTTTCCGGTCGCCCTGTCTCCCACGAAATGGTAGAACCTCGCCTGCCTCCAGAGAAGGTCGTACTGCTTCTCGTTGGATGCCAGCTGAGCATCTATGAGGGCAATGCCCTTCATCACGTTTGCCATGTCCTTCCTTGCGGCATAGAGCGCATCTGCCTGCTCTGCGACCGTTGCTGCCGACACCACGGAAGCGAACGCCAAAATGAATGCCAGGAGCGCAATGATAGCCAGCGAGTGCTTTCTCATCCTTCAGAACCTCCCATGTGATATGCGGATTTGGTTTGATTGTCATAGCATTTTAGAATGAAGTATACACAATGGCGGCCTTTGCCGCAATCCATCTATCAGTTTCCTTCGACATGCCTGAAATGAATCCTATTACATAAAGGAAAACAGGCCCTGAGGCCTGTTCTCCGTCCTTCCGTTTGGAAGCTTCTGTTAACGACCGCTGCGGTGAGCCGAGAAGCAGTCGCTGCAGTAGACCGGCTTGTCGCCGCTGGGCTGGAAGGGAACCTTGCAAGGAGCGCCGCAGTTGCTGCAGGTGGCATCATACATCTGCCTGACGTTTCCGCCGTTCTGCTGCATCTTGCGTGCCTTACGGCACTCGGGGCACCTTGTGGGCTGGTTCTCAAAGCCGCGCTGTGCGAAGAATTCCTGCTCTCCTGCCGTGAAAACGAAATCCTTGCCGCAATCTCTGCAATTCAATACCCTGTCTTCGTAAACCACTAATTTCTTACCTCGCTTAATTTTGATCTAACTGCCAGAGTTCGGAGCGCCATAGTTGATGGACCTTACTTTAGACAGCATCTCTATTTTAAATGCATCTAAGACAAATATCAATACCTAATTTGCACATAAACGGACAAATAAGGGCTTCACCCTTTTGGCTACCATAATCTCGGGTCTCCGCAGTCAAGGACCGCTGATACATCGTCAAGCTTGGCGTCCGCCACCACATGGTCTATGAACGCGAAGATGATCGACTCCAGGTACGAGCCCTCGGAGTAGTCGGCTAGCGCAACTGCGTTCACCCGCCCTTGTGCGTGAAGCTCGCAGGCTTCCCTCCTCTTCCTCTCGGGGACACCGGGAAAGACCGACAGCGAGAAGCCACCTTTCTCCTTCACCAGCTTCATGCACGGGATGTCGGTGTCTCCGTCGCCAAGGTATGCCATCCTGCTGAAAGGAATCCTCCTCTCATCGTGAGGCACGTGCCTGTTGACCACCTTGTTGTCTGTGATATCCTCCACTCCCTTGTTGATGCGGAAGAGGTACTGTGTCTTGTTGGTGTAGTTAATCGCCATCGCGGGCCACTCAGCCTTGCCATCGGCATCATATATGAACGAGCTCGCGAATATGTCCTTGAAGTGGCGGGCGATCCTCGTACCCTCGATCATCTCCTTGATACCGGAGGAGATTATGTAATGCTCCGTCTCGGCCCCCCTGCCCCTTGCATACTCGTTCACCCGTTCGAACCAGCCGTCCACACCCTTGAAGAGCTCTACGCTGCTTCCGTACTCGGCGAAAGCCTCCCGGTCTATCCTCATGCCGCCCCTGCTTCCGGCCTTGTCTATCATAAGCTTCATATAAGCAAGGACGGAGTCAGCCGACTGGGCCAGGGCGAGCTTCCTCGCCTCCTCCCAGAACTCCGCCGGCGTCATGCCCAATCCCTTGAAGAAGTCGTACTCCTGCATGTTGCCGGGGGAAAGCGTGCCGTCGAAATCGTAGCAAATCGCAATCAGTATCCCAGACATGCTGCCTCCTCATTTAACCCGAAGGAATCATTCTAAGTACATATAAGCATACTGCAGAATTGCCAACAACTGCAGAGATCGCATGTAACAGCAAAGATCACTTCAAGCTGGTCATAGGCGAAATGCAGGATTTCGCGTCTTGCGGTAGAACTCTTGTTCATGGAAGGCTCTAGCGAGCCCTAACAATGGGGGGTTGTTTTAATGAAGAAGTGGGTTCTTCTGGTTGTTCTAGTCGTAGTGGCGGCAGCAGCAGTGACCGCGGTTCTATTGCTCAGGGAAAAGGACAAGTCACCGGTGACGGTAGCCACGATGCTTGACTCGGAGGGAAGCGTCCTCGGCAGGATGATCATCATGCTGCTGGAGTCAGAGGATATTAAAGTAGTCGATAAAATCAACTTCGGGACCCCCGACATCCTTAGGAAAGCTCTGGAAAACGGCGAGGCGGACCTCGTTGTGGACTACACCGGATCAGGCCAGTACTACCACCCTGACGAAGCCACCGATACCACCATCTGGAACGACCCTGTCAAGGGCTATGAGTTCACAGCCCAGCTTGACAAGGACAAGATGGATATCATCTGGCTTACCCCCGCTCCGGCCAACAACACGGAGATGATCGCCGTGAAGCGCGACTTCTCAGAGGCTACCGGGGTGAAGAGCATGCAGGATTTCGCGGACTATGTGAACGCCGGGAACCCGGTGAAGCTAATATGCGCTGCCGGCTTCGTGGAGAACCCCATGGGCCTTCTTGGATATGAGCAGGGTTACGGCTTCAAGCTGGACGAAAGCCAGCTGATCATCCTGTCGTCAGGGAACACCGCTGAGATGCTCAAAGCACTATCGGAGGGGACAAGCGGAGTAAACGCGTCCCTGGTCTACGGGACGGACGGCGCCCTGGAGCAGATGAACCTCGTGGTGCTTGAGGACCCGCTCCACATCCCGCCTGTATACCTGCCGGCTCCCGTGATAAGAGGTGCGGTACTGAAGCTTTACCCTAAGATAGAGTCCCTGCTGAAGCCAGTCTTCGAATCCCTCACACTGGAGGCGCTGCAGAACCTGAACTCGCAGGTGGCCTACGACGGAAGGGATGCCGCAGTTGTGGCTGAGGAGTATCTGAAGGCGAATGGCTTTCTGAAATGAGAGCCCCGTCCTACCGGCAGTTCTTCGCCTTTGCGCTCATTAGTGCCCTGTTGTGGCAGCCCCTCGCCTACTTCAAGCAGGGAAGGCTGTCGACAGGCACGCCCGTCATGCTGAATGATGCAATCGGGGCAAGCGCACTCATAGGAGTCCTGCTGGTGGGGCTTTTCTTCGCTTTATGCCTGCTTTCGTCCAAGCTGGGCGGCATTGCTGAGCTTGCAGCCGTCGTAATCTCCGCTTTTATTCCTGCACTTCTGATGCTGGCAGTTTCTTCGCATTCCCCCGCGTTTCCGGTTGAGCCTGGATACCGCTTCGCGCTGGGTTCCGGATTCTGGCTTTCGGGCGTCGGCTTCGCAATGCTTGCGACTTCCGGCAAGTCCCGGGGTGGCGGATTGCTGGTTCTCGCAGCATCGATTGCAATCGTATTTATCGGAGGGATGTCACCCAACCTCTCGCTATATAAGGAATACCTGAACAGGCGGGCGACGTTCTCAGCCGAGATAGGCAACCACCTGAAGCTGGCATTCCTTTCGGCGTTCGCTGCGATACTGCCAGGGGTCCTTCTTGGTTACCTTTGCCATGCAAATCGAAAGGCAAGGGCGCTTGTGCTCGGCTTCATCAATTTCATACAGGTGCTTCCCACTCTGTCCCTGCTGGGGATCATCATGCTGCCGCTTACCAGCCTGGCACGGAAGTTCCCGCTCTTGCAGGAGCTAGGCATCAGGGGCATCGGATTCACACCTGCGTTCATTGCGCTTGGCCTCTACTGCCTGTTTCCGATTACGATGAACACCATGGCCGGCTTTTCTAACATCGACCAGAGAACGTTGTTCGGCGCATCCGCCATGGGCATGACTCCATCCCAGGTGTTCGTGAAGGTCAAGCTCCCGCTCGCCTTCCCAGTCATCTTCTCGGGCATCAGGACAGCAATTACCCAGAACGTGGGAAACGCGACCATAGCCGGTCTGGTTGGTGGAGGCGGCATGGGCACTTTGATATTCCTCGGGCTTTCGCAGGCGGCATACGACCTGGTGCTCCTCGGATCTCTTCCGGTCATAATCATGGCGCTGCTTCTCGACGGGGCGCTCGTTGCCGCCGAGGGGGGAATCAGAAAAGCGGTGATGCATCTAAATGATTGAAATCAGGGACCTTAGGAAGTCATATGACGGGCAGCTGGCCTTAGACGGGGTGAGCCTTGATATCACAGACGGCGAGCTGCTCATCCTGATCGGGCCGTCAGGCTGCGGCAAGTCGACGCTTCTTAAATGCATCAACAGGATGGTCGTCGCCGACTTAGGCGCAATCTCGGTCAATGGCAGGAGCATCTTAGAGTATAAGGAGGAGACGCTACGCAGGGGGATCGGCTACTGCATCCAGGAGGTAGGGCTTTTCCCACATATGAACGTGTACTCGAACATAGCGACGGTGCCGAGGCTTCTGAAATGGCCCGAGAAGACGATCTCAGAAAGGGTCGGCTTCCTCATCTCGATAAGCGGCCTTCCGCAAAGCTACCTGGATAAGTTCCCTTCGCAGCTTTCCGGAGGCGAAGCCCAGCGCGTCGGAGTCTTAAGAGCCCTCGCCGCTGACCCTCCCATACTTCTCATGGACGAGCCGTTCGGGGCAGTGGACCCTCAGACCAGGGAGAACCTTCAGAAGCAGTTCCTTTCGATACAGAAGGAGCTGAGAAAGACAGTGGTGTTCGTGACGCACGATGTCGAGGAGGCCATATTCCTCGCCGACAGGATAGCCGTGATGGAGAAGGGCAGGGTTGCCGCCGTGGGCGAACCGCTCGAGCTGGAATCAACTCAGGACAGCTTCGTCAAGGGTTTCTTAGGACAGGAGTACTCCCTCAGGCTCCTGAAGAGGTACGAAGTCGATTCCCTTGAGCTGTACTGCATCGAAAAAGGCGAGCTTGACGAGCAGGCGGGCGTCATCGAGCTGGGCTCCGAAACCACGCTGAAGGACCTTATGGCCAAGATGATCAGCGCCAAGGAGGATTTCGTGCAGGTCAGGCAGAGCAACGGGAAGTACTGCAGGCTGTCTCTTGCCGACATCAAGTGGCTGATGCACGAGGCAAGAAGATGAGAAGGCTTCAAGTAATCGTCATCGCCCTTCTCCTTGCGGCATCCGTTTTCGGTTTCGGCCTGATAGAGGGGATGTTAGAAGGATCGCGAACGGGCGCCAGGGTAATAGAGCGCACGCCGCTCTATGTACTTACATGGCAGCACGTGCAACTATCATTGCTTCCCACAGCTGCCGCCCTGATCCTTTCCCTATTCCTGGGATGTGCGCTGCACTTCATCGGCAACCGAGAGCTGAAGGGCCTTATGCTGTCAGCATGCGCAATTGGGGAAACTTTCCCCAGCGTCGCGATAATCGCCCTTTCCGTTCCGGCGCTCGGTTACGGCAACCTCCCCTGCATGCTAGCTCTCTTCATCTATGCGATCCTTCCGATTCTTAGAAACACGATAACCGGCCTTGAGGAGGTAGGCTCAGGAGTGAGGGAAGCTGCGAAGGGCGTGGGCATGAGCAGGCTTCAGGTACTGGTCAAGGTAGAGCTGCCCCTTGCCTATCCGATAATCCTAGCGGGGCTGAAAATAGCCCTCATCATCAATATATCGGCTGCTACATTGGGAGCGTCGGTCGGAGCCGGAGGCCTTGGAGTAACTATAATCTCAGGCATCAGGACCTATGATGCCCTGAAAGTCGTTAAGGGGACCCTTCCGGTGCTTCTTATGGCGCTTCTTGCCGATAGCCTGCTAAGAGCAAAGAACGCTGATGTATAGCTGAAGCCATGTTGTACTTCCGTGTTCCTGTGCCTTGACCTGCCTGATCTGCAGGAATAGTATATTATGATACGAAGAGGGATGCATTAAGGGAAATGAGCCCTGACGGAGGACAGCATGAACATCTGGCACGACATTTCGCCCAAAAGAATCCAGCCAAACAGCTTCTATGCGGTAATCGAAATCCCCAAGGGTTATAAGACGAAGTATGAGCTGGACAAGGAGACAGGTTTCCTGCTCATGGACAGGGTCCTGTATACTTCTACGCATTACCCTGCAAACTACGGATTCATACCGAGGACATACGCCCAAGACAACGACCCGCTAGATGTCCTGGTCCTCTGCTCTGAGGAGCTTCATCCTCTTTCCCTGGTGAAATGCTTTCCAATCGGCGTGATAATCATGGAAGACAACGGCCAGAAGGACGAGAAGATTATCGCTATACCTTTCGGAGATCCAACCTACAATCACTTCACGAACATCGGCGAGCTGCCAAGCCACATCTTCGACGAGATGTCGCACTTCTTCTCGGTCTATAAGACCCTTGAGGGCAAGGAAACTGCAATGGACAGCGTCAAGGACCGGACTGCAGCTGAAGCTATAGTTAAGGAGTGCATAGACCGATACATCGAGGTTTTCTGTAAGTAGGCATCCCTAAGTCGAGTAGCTATACAAAAATATGTTACTTCAGCAATGCCATCAAGGCATTGCATTTCATTTTCTTCGGCGCATAAAGATCGTTCATCACTTAGCATCCGATGCCAGCCATTGCTTCCATTAATAGCATTTTTAGTAGTATATATCCATATATCCGCATATTCGAATAATATACCTACCCTAGCGTGTTTATGAACGCCTTGACAATATCCGGATCAAGCTTGCTGCCGGCTTGCATCCGTAATCGCTCGCTTGCCTCTTCGCTGCTTATTGCGTCAGTAACCATGGTGTTCGTAAGCGCGTCGTAGTACTCGGCAACGGCGATCACCCTTGCCGAGACTGGTATCTCATTTCCCTTCAGACCCTTTGGATAGCCTGACCCGTCCCACCTCTCGTGATGGCTGTATATAGCTTCCGCAAGGTCCAGGGTGTCGTCGAAGATGTTAAGAATCTTGAAGCCAACCACGGGATGCTGCTGCATCTCCAGCTTATCGTCCTCAGTGAAGGCGCCATCCTTGTTAAGGACCTTAACATCAAGCACAACTTTGCCTATGTCGTGGAAGTAACCTGCCTCCCTGAGTTTCTTGACCCCAGTTGCATCCATGCCTAGTTCGTCTCCGATGTCGCGGCAATAGGCGCTGACGTTTATTGAATGCTGCCTTTCCTTAGGGCTTTTCATATGCAGCGACGACATTATCGTGCTTACCATCTCGCTGTTGACGGCCCTCCGGTTGAGCGTCTTGTCCTGATACATCATGTTCTCTGCGTTCTCAAGGGCGTTTTCAATCCTCTGCCTGCCGGATTCCTTGATATCGAAACCCAGGGCCATGCTGAACTTGATGGAAAGCTCCCTCTCCTTGGGCAGGTCGGCCCTTATATCGCTCAGTATGCCGGTAATCTCGTCTATGGAAGTCCGCGGGACCAGCGCCGCGAACTCGTCACCTCCTACCCTGCAAACCACGCCCCTTTTTCCTATTGACCTGTCTAGCGCCTCCCCCGCCTTCCTTATGAGCACGTCCCCTGCAGCATGTCCGAAAACGTCGTTTGTAAGCTTCAACCCGTTAACATCGCCGAAGATGATGGCAAGAGGCAGCATGTCGGGAACATCCAGTTCCCTCAGCTTCATCTCGAAGCTTGACCTGTTCAGCAAGCCAGTCAGAGAGTCATGGCTGCTCAGATACCTTATTCTCTCCTCATTTCGCCTTCTGTCCGAGTTATCTGTGAAAGTCACCACTGCGCCAATCACCTGCTCCGCCTTCTTGATAGGGTAAGACCTGTATTCAACTTCGATTGGGCTTCCATCCGCCTTCCAGAAGACCTCATTGTCGGAATGTATGCCCTTGCCCTCAGTGAAGGCCTTGAAGATCTCGCACTGCTCCACTGGAGTGTGCACCCCATCCTTGCCTGTGTGATGTATCTGGAAGTGCATGTTCCTTCCTAGCAGCTGCTCCTGCCTCTCATATCCCATTATCTTAAGGAAACTTCGATTGCAGAAGGTGCACTGCCCGTTCGTGTCGATGCCGTATATAGCCTCTGCTGTCGAATCCAGCAGCGTCTGAAGCCTTTCACTGCTAGCTTCCAGGTCTTCGTTGGTCCTGTTGAGCTGGTCTGTCCGCTGCTTGACCGCCCCTTCCAGGTTTGTCAGGAGCGACCTGATCGTGTCTGCCATGCGGTTGAATGCGCTGCCCAGCTTTCCCAGCTCATCGTCCTTGGCAATCTCAGCCCTTACAGATAGGTCTCCCTCAGAAAACCCGTCAGCTGCAGTGATCAGATTCTGCAGCGGGCGTGTCAGCCTCTGCGTTAGGAAACCATGGAGGAGCATGTACATGACCAGGATGACCACAGCCAAAAGCATGGCTATCTTTATGCTGCCGCTAACATGCCCCATGAAGAGGCTTTGAGGGACAGTGACTATGACTGTCCAGTTCAGACCGTCTTTTTCGTATCTTGATGTGCTTGCGTAGTACTTCGTTCCATTACCTTTAAGCAAAGACGCACTTCCAGTCGCTTTGCTGTCGTCTCTGAACGCCTCTTCAATTACGCCGTTGCCCAGTTCACCAATAGGAAGCCTTGCTATCTCTCCATCTGTTCGCTTGACGAAGTTGTCCAAGCCAAAGGAGTTGGCTACAACCATTCCTGTATCAGACTCCACAATTGCAGCTGAACCCCCGCTTTGCGAGACGATCTCCTCCAGATATCTGCTGATGCTCCCAAGGACAAGGTGCATTCCCAGCACCCCTTTCAAGCGCCTGTCAGCCGTGTAGATCGGATATGCTGCCGAAATTGTCAGATCATCAAGCAGGAAGTTCTTGAAAATCGGCGAGAAGACTTGCCTTCCAGCTGATTTCGCAGCTATATACCAGTCTCTGGCCCTGGGGTCCAAAGGACCAGCGTCCAAAGTAACCTTCAATGCAGTCCCGTCATTAGCAATCGAGTAATAGACGTTGTTCCAACCGGTGTCGCTGTTGTTCCTTAGTATCTCGACATCACCTTCTGCATTCCTCCTGGCTCCATATAGCTCTCCCGTCTCAAGTCCCACCGTATAGCTGGTGATGTCAGTGATATGGGTGAGGAGCACTCCAGTTAGGAACCTGTCGCGCTGAGCTGAATCTGAGAAGTCTACAAGGCCCTGCTCGATTATGCGGCCGGTCACGGTATTGATATGAAGAGGCTCGTCCAGGAATGAGTCGATTGCCTCTAATGCGCCCTTGTTTGCGTCGACTGCAAAGCTTTCGGCCATTTTCCTTGCCGAAGCGATCCAGTTCACGAATACTACGGAGCCGATTGTCAGGATAGCTATCGTGAAGACGACAATAGAGACAAGGATTACACCTTGTCTTATCGACAGCCCCTTCCTGGCTCTCATCAAGCGCATAGCAATACCTCCTGTGAGAGGAAGCACTTAGCTGGGCCGAATCAGATGTCCGGCTATCTTTGTAACGGATTAAACGATTGCATTATATTTAATTCTTCGTGGCTCAAAGGATTCCTTCAAAAGTGCCGGGTTTGAAGCGCGGGTTTGGATTGACGCCGTCAACTACTGATTAGGGAAGCAGTCCTTTTCTCTCGCTTCTAAAAGGTGCTCTTCGTTGTCGACAACCCTTAACTTCAGAAGGTGCACGCTAACAGCCATCCCGAAGACAAGGATCATCAGCCTTACGGGCAGCTTATCCGTGATAAGAGATGAGATGAGCAAGCTCGCCCACAAGCTAATAAGGGCGACAACCCTTGTGCGCTTCCTTATCGCCCTATGCTTGGTGTAATAGTAGATGTACTCACCCAGGACCTTATGGTTGATCAGCCAGGAATGGATCTTAGGCGAGCTTCTCATATAGCAGAGCGAAGCCAGAAGCAGCAACGGGGTAGTAGGTAGCACAGGAAGGAATATCCCCAGGATACCCAATCCAAGCGAGAAGGACCCTGAAAGGATAAGAAGAAGCCTTACCGTCTTCTCAAGTGGCCGCGTTCTATTCGTCGAGCAGCTCTGCCCTGCACCTGCGGCTTCCCCGCCATTCTGATTCCGGCTCATGCTCCCCCGCGCTTCGGCCATGGCAGGAACATCCTGGTCGTCTCCTTGTATTCAGGGAAACCATCCTTGTACTTTGCAAGCTGCCTTTCGGCCATCGGGACGCTTATGAACAGGAACAAAGCCGTATTCGCCAATGTACCGGCAACAAGGAACCACCTGTCAGGATGAGATGCCAGCATGAAGAAGTAGGTGCCCCACCAGACCAGTATCTCCCCGAGGTAGTTCGGATGCCGGGAGTGCTTCCATAACCCAGTCCTAATAATCCTCTTCCTATCCGCTGCTTCTCTTCTGAATGCGTGCATCTGCAAGTCGGCAACTGCCTCCAGGACAATGCCGGTTGCTATTATCAGAAGACCTGCGGCTGCTGTCAGGCTGAACGAGGCGCCTTCAGTAATCACGATCACACCGGGGAGGATGCAGCCGAAGACGATCGCAGTCGGCATCATCTGTATGCCTATCAGGCTGGCAAGCGGATAGAAAGGACCGCTCTTCCCCTTTATCATGTCGTAGCGCCAGTCCTGGCTTCCAAGCCCCTTGAATGTGCGCACCCAGTTCGATGTAAGCCTGATACCCCATGTGGCAATAAGCGCGAAGAAAACAATGACCGAGAAGCTTGCTTTGCTGCTTAGCATCAGCAGCCCGAGGATCACCAACGGCTGCACGCTCCAATAAGGATCGTATACTGAAGCATTCCTGCAGAATAGGCTAATAACCCAGATGAAGACGGTGGCAGCTGCATCTGCTACGAACAGCCTCAAGAAAAGGCCTGCATCTACTCCCCTATAGGCGATAATCCCAACGAGTGTGGCAAAAACGTAGCTGGCTGCGATAATCGCTAACCCTGATGTGCGTCCGACCTGCCAAGCGGCAGATAACTGCTTTTCGGGGGCTTCCGTCATGCTCTCTTCTGCAACTCTCATGGCTGCCGCCTCCGTCCTTGTGGAGTGTATCTTAATCCCCACACGGCCCGTTGGAACACCGAGCCGCTGTCATATCTGTATTCTACCTGACAGGATGCCCTTGTTCAAACTCCTCGGCTGGCGGTCAATGGTTTAATGAGAGAATTGCTAAAATAACGGTATCATACGGGAGAAGCATCATGTTGCGATAAGCTGCATTGGAAGAATCACTGCGCGGTGAGAAGCCATGCTCCCGTCTTGATGCAGCCCTTCCAGTTTTCTGCTCCCGCTTCGGCAAAGCTCACTTTGCCGAAGCGGGAGCAATCTCAGTTCACCCTTGCTAAAGCCTGTTCATCAGAAGCCTGATCTCACTAATCGATTTTTCTCCGTACTTCTTATGCCTTTTCGTCTGAAGCAGGTAGATGATGACTACGATCGCAAGCCCAATTCCGTTAATGAGAAGGTCTCCTTTTGTGCTATAGAAGAATTCCTTATACTCGGATACAAAGGAACCAACTGGGCCTATGCCTCGGAAGATCTCCAGGACACCGTGGAAGAAGGGAGCTCCTCCGATAAGCATGACCCCGGCAGTGCAGGCGATTATCCTCTCCCATAGGGGTGAGATTGTGCGGTACCATCCCTGAACTGCGACTGCAATGAAGAACATGCCCAGAACTGCGGTTATCAGATTGAAAAGCGTGGTGAAAGAGAAGAAGCCGGCATTCACCATAAGAAGGTTCGTATTGTAAACGAAGCAGTAAGGCACCAGCCAGGCCGCTATCGAAAGCTTCGTTGCCTCCACGCCTGTCTTCATGGGATTCGCCCTAGCAATGCCAGCTCCTGTGAACGCCGCCAAGGCAACCGGCGGCGTAACGTCGGCAATGATGCCGAAATAGAATACGAAAAGGTGCGCCGCTAATGCCTGCCCCTGGCCAATGAGGGTTATTAGGGCTGGAGCAGCAATCGTTGAAGTGATTACGTAATTTGCCGTCGTGGGAACACCCATCCCCAATATCACAGACGTTATCATCGTGAAGAACATTGTGAGCAGGAGCTCCCCGTTCGCCAACTCGACCAGGTTAGTCGCAAGCTTCAGTCCAAGGCCGGTCATGGTGACAACTCCGACTATCATTCCGGCTGTCGCGCATGCTACACCTACCCCAAGCGCAGCTTTCGAACCATCCCTTACAGCCTCAAGAAGCTTAGTAAAATGGATCTTCGGTTCACCCTCGAACGCTTTGACGATGAAGAACACGATGACCCCAGCAATTGCTGCTTTTGTCATGTCACCCAGCTTTACGACCATTATAAGGAATTCTATGAGAGGTAAAACAAGCAGAGCATACTTCCTGATGGCAAGCGCAAGGCCTCTCGTTGACTCCGACTTCACAGCAAGTTTCCATAACAGAAAGTATGCCGCCATTGGCACGACCATCATAACTATGAGCTGAAGCAAAGGCATTCTGATCAGGTTGCCAGCTATGTATATGCCCGATGCTGCTGCGATGAGAACTCCGGTTAGAAGGCGGAATGAACGGCTTTCGAAGGTAAGGGCATCACTCCAATCCATGCCATAATCCCTAGCGGAGGAACCGGCCAATACCGAAAGTATGAGGCCTAGCAATGCGGCTTTCATGGCAGATATGCCCATGGAGAGGAACGAGATTATACCGATTATCGGCACCAGCAGGTGACCCTGTTTCAGGAGAATCCTCCCCAAGTTGGGAAGCTCATCTTTAGGTAAGCCTTTAAGCCCATGCTTCTTTGCCTCGAAGTGGACGCCCAGGAAGACGCCTGTGAAATACAGCAAGGCCGGTATTACCGCCGCCTTGGCGATTGTAGCATAGGGCACGCCCAGGAACTCGCACATAAGGAATGCGGCTGCGCCCATCACAGGAGGCATGATCTGCCCCCCGGTGGAAGCGCTTGCCTCAACTGCTCCAGCGAACTCCGGTCTGTAACCCAGGCTCTTCATCATAGGTATCGTGAAGCTGCCGGATCCGGCCGTGTTTGCAACCGAGCTTCCCGAGATTGTACCCTCCAGCGCTGAGGATATCACAGCCACTTTTGCGGGCCCGCCCGATGCTCCTCCAGCCACAGCGTTGCCGAGGTCAATGAAGAACCTGCCGATACCCGTCTTCTCAAGGAAGGACCCGAACATGATGAAAAGGAAGATGAAGGTCGATGATACTCCAAGCGGCACTCCGAGTATCCCTTCACCCGTATACAGCATGTAAGACATAAGACGCTCGAAGCGGACTCCCTTATGCCTCAGAAATGCCGGCATGGCTTGACCAAAGTAAGCATATAGCAAGAAGACCACGACAACGATCAGTATCGGCAGCCCGACAACCCTCCTTGCTGCCTCAAGGACCAGCACCACTGCTATTGTTGCGACGAACACGTCCATCGCAGTGTTCATGCCTGCCCTCATAGCAAGCCCGTCATACTGCGTCATATAGTAGACCGCTATCAAAGCGCTTGCTATGGAAAGCAGGATGTCGTACCACGCGAACTTGTCTCTACCTTTGGCGGTGGCTGGATATAATAGGAACACTGCTGATAAAACGAACCCTAAGTGGGTGACGCGCTGCAGCTGTGATGGCCATTCACCGGCAAATGCTGTATATAGCTGCCAGGAGCCCCAAACGAACAGGAGCGCCGCGATGACCTTGGTCAGCGTCTTGCCTGTTCTTCTGGTTGCTGATTCCTTATCATACTTCGCGACGATATCCTCAACTGATATGTCGCTATCGAGCTTCATTTTAGCCTCAAGCTTAGATTCATTCTCACTGGACACAACTTACCCCTCCGATCCAACATTAAGCCCCAACGAGACTAATCTCGTTGTAGGCAGCCGAAAGCACTGGCTGAATGCAGGCACTGTTCCGATGAAGCCCAGCCTTGCATGTAGAATCCACATGCGCATGAGCAGTATCGGAATATGATGATTTGTTTAGCAGGTGCCCGGGATGTGTGGTGAAGGTGGTGGCCTATTTTCGAGAGGCAGCTGATCAATCCTTGTCAGGCAAGGAGTATCTAGGACAGGAGGCCCTTGCTCCTGTGCCCTGCGGCATGCAAAGCTTGTCCTGCCGGGGACGAAGCAAGTGATGCGAACCGGTCTGCGCCTGGGGTTGGGTTCCTTTGTCTGCTCTCCATCAACCCTCTTGATAGCATTGATGATTGATTCCTCGTAATACCTGACGTTTCCGGCATCCGTTATAAACTGGTATGGAGTGAACTCTGAAAGCCTTAATCCTCGATCTTCTGATCGTAAAGCTATCTTCTCGCTTCCTAGTATGGCAAAGTCAAATGAATGGCTGCTGCTTGAAGCGTCGCCACAGGAAGCGCCCAGAGCAGTCATTATGATAACTATGAGGACAATGCAGATGGATGGTCTTCTCAATGCACTACCTCTTTAACACATCAGGTCTTCATCAACTTGAAGTCTATCAGATATTTCCAAGCATTCCTATCATGATGGCTCTGGCTTCATCGAAGCAGCAAGTCCTTAATGAGACGATATGGCGTCTTCTAGGCAGAAAAATAAAAACCGCCAGTTTGCTGGCGGTTTCAAAAACATTGGTGCCGAAGGCGGGACTTGAACCCGCACGAGCTTTCACCCGGCTGATTTTGAGTCAGCTGCGTCTGCCGTTCCGCCACTTCGGCTCACATAGAAAATATACCTGCTCAAGGTGCCCCAGTCAAGGAAAAGGGGGCACTTCGGCTATTCCACGGATCCCTCCAGCACTTCCCTTGCCAACTCCACCTCGGCTTCAGGTACCATGACCTCGAACGGCCCCAGGTCTCCCAGATGAAAGACGGAGGCGGGAGCCAGGTTCACGAGTATGTTCTCCGCTTCTAGCACTGATTTAAGTATCTCTGCCTCCATCTTGTTAGGAGCTATGTGTATGACTACCCACATCGCGTCTCACCTGCCTTCTAGAACTTGACCCTTCTTAGCCTGTCAGCAATGACCTTGATGGTCTCCTCCTTGTAGTCGAGCCTTCCGTTCACAAGGACTACCTCGCCTGCGGCAAGCGAGCTGCTCTGCTCCCAAAGCGTTGGGAAGACGACGATCTCCACGGAGCCTGCCATGTCCTCCACCCTCATATAGCACATCTGCTTGCCCGATTTCGTTATCATCTTCCTCAAGCCTATTATCATTCCGGCGAACTCGACCGGCTCCTCGTCCTTCTTCTCCGGAAAGTCCAGTATCCTGTCCTTCACGAGGCTCTGCAGCTTCCCCCATATCGCTTCAAGGGGATGCCCGGAGACGTACATGTTGAGCATCTCCTTCTCCATGTCAAGCATCTCTTTCTTGGAGAACTCGCCCACATCCGGAAGCTTGTCCTGCCTTGCCCCGAACTCCTCCGGATCTGCGAACAGGTCGAAGAAAGAGCTCTGGCCGTCGCCCCTGCCCCTGTTCCTGGATACGCTCGTGGCCAGTATGTTGCCTACTACGGACAGCTGCGCCTTCCTGCTTCCGAATGCGTCGAACGCGCCCGCCTGAAGCAGGCTCTCAACCGCCTTCCTGTTCACCATCGATGTATCTATTCTGTCACAGAAATCCGCAAGCGACTTGTAGTTGCCCCTTGCGTTCCTCTCTGCCACTATGAAGTCCGCGGCGTTAAGGCCGACGTTCTTGACCGCCGCCAGCCCGATTGCTATGGCGCCGCCTTCAGCTGTGAAGTACCTCTCAGACAAGTTCACGTCAGGAGGCATGATTCTAACGCCCTTGTTGCGGCAGTAATCCATGTAGGCGGCCACCCTGTCGCTGTTGTCCACCACAGACGTAAGCGTCGCGGCCATGAACTCCGGCAGGTAGTAATGCTTAAGGTATGCGGTATGGTACGTGATAAGGCCGTATGCCGCGGAGTGCGAAGCGTTGAAGCCGTACCCGGCGAACCTCTCGATGAGCCTGTACACCTGGTCGGCAAGCTTCTCGTCCATGCCCTCGGCCTTCGCTCCGTCCATGAAGCGCTTGTGCATGGCCTCCATCTCCTCGGGCTTCTTCTTTCCCATCGCCCTTCTGAGGATGTCCGCCTCTCCGAGGCTGAAGCCCGCGAAGACGCTGGCCACCTTCATGACCTGCTCCTGGTAGAGCATCACGCCGTATGTCTCC
>CAZNZD010000009.1:0-39760 GCA_964577435.1 uncultured Clostridia bacterium | reverse complement strand
CAGAAGCAGCACCGACGGGGTCTGGGCAAGCGCCCTCGCGATGAAGGCCCTCTGCCTCTCCCCAGAGGAGAGCGCCGTTATGGGCCTGTCGGCGAACTGCGCGACTCCGGCTTCCTCCATGGCCTTAAGGACTGCAATCCTGTCCGCGGCACCAGCCCTTCCGAGAAGGCCCCTGTGCGGGAAGCGGCCCATCTCCACCACTTCCCTTACGGTGAAGCCGAACTGCGCCCCGGAATCCTGCAGCACCGCGCCGACCATCCTCGCCCTGTGCATGGGGGGCATGGACGAGATGTCTGCGCCACCGTACAGGACTTTCCCGGCATCGGGCCTTGCCACCGAGCCCAGTATGCGAAGGAAGGTGCTCTTGCCGGAGCCGTTGGGGCCGATTATGCCGGTCAGAAGCCCCGATTCGATGGCCGTGCTGACGTCTGTGAGCGCCGGACTCCTGTCATATGAGTATCCGATTCCGACTGCCTCCACCCTCATCTCTGGCCACCGCCCGCCCTGGACCTTCTAAGCAGGTAGAAGAAGAACGGGGCGCCCACGAGGGCCGTGACGGTGCCCACAGGAAGCTCTGCCGGGGATATGACCATCCGTGCCGCCGTATCGGCCGCGACGAGAAGGGCCCCGCCTCCCAGGGCCGACACGGGGATGAGGATGCGGTGGTCGGGTCCGACCAGATACCTTGCCATATGCGGGACTATGAGGCCCACGAAGCCGATTATCCCCGCCACTCCGACCGCAGCAGATGTGACCAGGGATGCTGCGACTATCACCAGCCTCTTGAAGCCCTCCACGGAAAGGCCCATGAACCTGGCCTGCTCCTCGCCCATGGATATAAGGTTCAGTCCCCTTGAAAGCAGCATCAGCACTGCTATGCCGACGACTATGTAGGGCGCGGACATCAGGAAGTGGCCCCAGTTCCTCCCCGATAGCGATCCCATAAGCCACATCATGATCTTCGTAAGGTCCTCGCCGGCGGCAAGCATCGTGAACGACACCAGGGCCCATATGAACGAGCCGACCACGACGCCAGAGAGCAGAAGTCCCTCGGAGGGGAGTTTCCCCTTCACCTGAGCCAGTGACATCACCAGAAGCATTGAGACGAGCGCGCCTGCGAATGCGAAGAGAGGTATGGCGGGGCCGAAGGCCGCCATTGTGCCCGCAGTCAGCACTATCCCTAGGCTCGCCCCGAAGGCCGCGCCTGAGGACACGCCTATTATGTAGGGGTCGGCCAGCGGGTTCGCCAGAAGGCCCTGGTAGCATGCTCCGGCTGCCCCGAGCGCCGCGCCAGCCGCGTAGCCGATCATTATCCTGGGAAGCCTCACAAGCTCGATTATGGCCTTGTAGGACGCGTCCGGGTCCCCTATCCCGAGGGCGTCCCTGAGCCACTGGGGAAGCACGCCGGCAAGCACCTTGAGAGCCTCTGGGAGAGGCACCTTCACGGCCCCGATCGATGCCGATATGAGCATCACAGCGAAGGATGCAAGGACCATCGATATCATCGCCGCGGCGTTCTTCCCCCTCTTCATTCCGCCACCTACCTGAACAGCTCCGGATGCAGGAGCTTCGCCAGCATCTCAAGGCCGTCTACCAGCCTTGGGCACGCCCTTACAAGAAGGTCCGGGTTGAACTCGACCACATTTCCCGACTTCACGGCCGCAAGTCCGGCCCAGGCCTTCCTTCCCATGGCCTCGCCCCTGTTGAAGTTCGTGAGGATTATCAGGTCCGGGTTCTCGGCGATTACGGCCTCCGAGCTGAACATAGGCCAGCCCGTCGTCTTCCCGGCTATATTCCTGCCTCCTGCAAGGGTTATGAGCTCATCCACGTATGTGCCGCCGCCTGCGGTCATAAGCGGCTCGTTCCAGATCTCCACGAAGACCGACGGCCTTGACTTGGCCGCAGCGGCCGCCCTTCTAACCTTCTCCACCCTGTCAGAGAGTGATGCGGCAAGAAGCCTGGCATCGTCGCCCCTTCCGCCCGCCGTGCCCAGCAGCACCAGCGCATCCAGCATCTCGGATATGTTCCTCGCATTCACTGCTAGGACGGGAATCCCCAGCTCCCGAAGCTTGTCTATCGTCGCCGAGCTCATGCTCACATCCGCCACCACCAGGTCGGGCTTCAGCGCCAGAACCGCCTCTATGTTGATGTTCACGTCGCCCACCTTGGGAAGCTTCTTCGCCTCCTCGGGGTAGGTGCACCAGGCGGTGGCCCCTACTAGCCTGTCTCCGAGGCCCACCGCATAGACCATCTCCGTTACGCTGGGTACGATGCTCACGATCCTCTTAGGTTCTGATTTTAGGATGACTGCCGCACCGGTTCCGTCTTTAAGCTGGATGGGGTACTGAGCGGCGGCTGCCGCCGTCACGAGTGCGAGCACCGCAATTAGTGCGATTGCCAGGATCCTCGATGTCTTTCTCATTTCCTTCCTCCCGTCTGTCCACCGGCGGAAGGGATCGCCCCAGGAACAAAAACACCCGCCAGCCCTTCAAGGCTTGCGGGTTTATAGACCTGTATGGCCTGCATCCCCTTTTTCCACGAAGGCGGAATAGCATTCCGGTCTGGGCAGGTCTCCTGGCTTGCGGCTGCCTTCTTGCCTTCGCCTTCCCGGCTTTCTGCCAGTGGCTCAGGCGGCATGCGCCGCGTACAGTGGCGGGACCGCGGGCTTCGCGGACTTTCGGGGGTCCGCTGCCTCTTCCCTATTATCCCCCCGCGCTTTTCGGGGGGCACCCTTACCGGTTATCGCTTTGTCAGCATATTGATTATAGCACTGTGCAAGCTTTTCAGGCATGTGCCGCGCGAAAATCCCGCTACTTGCCGAAAGCATCCCTGTACTGGGCCTTGAGCGTCCTCGTGTCGCCACTTCGCTGCGTGTACTCCTTCGAGTCCATCCATTCCAGCATCGCGATGGCATATTTCCTCGAGGTACCGAGCGCATCCCTTAGGAGGGCCGCGGTGAAGGCCCCGTCGAACTTGGCCGCAGCCTTCAAGGCGGCCGTCACTGCGTCCCTGTGGAAAGTCACGTCAGAGGAGGCCTTCACAAGGATTCCCTGATCGAGAAGGTATTCCATCACCTTCGGCGAGCTTATGCCAAGCGCCTTCAGCATCTCCTCGGGGTCGGGCGGGGCCAGAAGCTCCCGCAAGAAAGCCCTCTCCAGCTCAGCCGCCATTGCGGCGGACTTCCCGTCCAGCCTCACCTCATGCCCTGAAAGCCAGATGAGGTCCGATGACGAGGCGAACCTTCCCGATGCGATGAACCCGGCGAAAAGGGCTGCGGCCTGCCTCCTGTCCGCGGAAGGGGAGATCCTCTGCCTGAGCTCCTCTTTCGGCATGCCGCGCCTCAACGGGTGCTCCCCGTGGAAAGCCGTCAGCACCGATGCCGCTTCATCCGTGGCCCGCCCGAAGCCCTCGGCGTCCATGTAATAGGCATCCTGCGCCTCATCGGCCTTCAAGAGAATGACCCCTGATCCGTCTTTCGCGGCGGCAGCTTTAAGGCCATCCCTTCCCATGTAGGCCCTTCTTGCGAACAGCCCCTCCTCCACCGGCCAGAAGGCGGCGTCCATGCCGGCCTCTTTCCTTGCGATTGCCCTTGAAAGCGCTGCAAGGCAGGAGGCATTGCCAGGCGCCATCCCCGCGATGCTCCCCGCCTCCCCGCCCGATCCCACTTTCCTTCTGGGCGCCGCGGCAAGCAGAACCCTTCCTCCACCGATAGTCTGCTGCGGGGAATAGGTCCTGAGGACGAACCTGTCGCCCCTCGCAGGGAATATGGGGGCCTCCGTCTCAAGCTGGATGTAAAGGGCGCCTGAAGGCTGGTCCTTCGGCACTCGGGCCCTGCATATGACCTCTGATGTCCCGATGTGGAGGCGGAGCCTCTCGCCGTGTACGATGTCAGGCGCCCCGGGCGCCCTTATGACTTCGGCATCTATGAGGCTCGTCGGCTCAAGCCATCCCGGGCTTGATAGCGCCATCCCCCTTTCGGGCTCTACCTTTTCCGTGCTTGCAAGGTTAAGCGCCACCCTCTGGCCCTTTTCGGCCACCTGCGCCCTCGCGTCGTGAACCTCCGCCTGCTTGACCCTCACCTGCTTCATAGAGGGCAGAAGCTCCAGCTTGTCGCCTTCGGCTATGCTTCCTCCCAGAAGCGTCCCGGTGACAACAGTGCCGTGCCCGGTTATGGTGAACGCCCTGTCGATGTAAAGACGCGAGGCCGGCTCATCCGGCCTGCCCTCCGCCCTCTCCGCCGCCTTGCCAAGCTCAAAGACGAGCTCCTTGAGCCCCGATCCGGTCGTGGCCGAGACCTCAACTATGGCAGAGCCAGCAAGGGAGGTGCCCGAAAGCCTTGCTTCAATGTCCTCCCTCACCATGAGGAGCCATTCCTCGTCGGCAAGGTCGCTTTTGGTTATAGCCACCACGGCCTCGCCGATGCCCAGAAGCTCGAGTATCTCCAGGTGCTCCTCGGTCTGGCGCATGATGCCCTCGTCGGCGGCTATCACCAGAAGGGCGATGTCCACCCCTCCCGCGCCTGCCGCCATATGCTTTATGAAGCGCTCGTGCCCGGGCATGTCCACCACGCCCAGGACCGTCCCTGAGGGAAGCTTGAGGCTGGCGAAGCCCAGCTCTATAGTCATGCCCCTCGCCTTCTCCTCGGGAAGGCGGTCGGTATCGATCCCAGTCAAGGCCTTGACCAGGGTGGTCTTGCCGTGGTCCACATGCCCGGCTGTGCCGAGTATAAGATGCTTCATTGCCCCTCGCCCTTCAAAATTGCATCGATTACTGATCCTGCCAGGCGCTCCATCTCGCATTCATCCACCGTGCGCATAGACAGGAGCAGGCCCGGCCCCCTCTCCAGCGCCACGACAGGGTGCTGCCCTGTCCTAAGCCTCCTTGACATCTCGCCGGGGCCCAGCCCCTCTGTGGCCACATGGACACCGGCGCCCTTTATTGTAGCCCCGGGCACAGATCCTCCCCCGACCTCGTCGCAAGTCTCCACTACTTCAAGCGTGACGGCCGCCGCGCCAGCCTCAAGGCCGACCCTGATAAGCCTCAGAAGGCGCTGAGCCCTGTCCCTTATAGTCTCCTCGCCCTCGGAGAGCATCCTCATGACGGGGATGTCCTTCCACTCGCCCTCCCTCTCATACTGCGAGAGGGTCGCAGCTATAGCCGCAAGCCTCATCTTGTCCACCCTGAAGGCCCTGGCCAAAGGCGATGAGGCGACCTTTTCCACAAGATCCCTCCTGCCCGCGATTATCCCGCACTGGGGCCCTCCCAGGAGCTTGTCGCCGGAGAAGGTGACTATATCGGCGCCATCGATTAGCGCCTGCTTAGGCATCGGTTCCTCGGGCAGGCCGAAGCCCGGCATTGGTACCATCGCCCCAGACCCTATGTCGTATATGAGGGGTATTGAGTGCTTCCTTGCTATGCCGGCCATCTCGGCGACACTTGCTTCCGAAGTGAAGCCGGTGATCCTGAAGTTGGAAGGATGCACCTTCAGAAGGGCGGAAGCGCCCGCCTCGACGGCCTTCTCGAAGTCTGAGGCCCTCGTGCGGTTCGTCGTGCCCACTTCCATCAGGATAGCCCCTGTCGCGGACATGATCTCCGGGACCCTGAAGGCTCCCCCGATTTCGACCAGCTCTCCTCTTGAGACCGCCACCTTCCGCCCCTTTGCCAGCGCATCAAGGCATAGAAGGACGGCTGCCGCGTTGTTGTTCACGATGATCGCGGCCTCTGCTCCCAACATCCTCGCCGCCTGGGGCGCCCCGTGTGCCTGCCTGGAGCCGCGCTTGCCTTCCTCAAGGTCGTATTCGAGGTTAGTGTATCCGGCTGCCGCCGCCTGTGCCGCGGCAATCGCTTTTTTGGAAAGAGGCGCCCTTCCGAGGTTGGTGTGTATCGCAACTCCCGTCGCGTTGATCACGCTTGCAAGGCCTCCGGGCGCCTGACAGAGCGCAAGTTCCGCCATAGCAAGCACCTTCAGGGCGTTTAAGTCCCTGTCCCCGGAGACCCTGCCTGCGGCCTTCAGCGAGGATATGGCATCTCTGATGGCATTGGCTGCGGCCTTCTCTCCGTATGAGGATGAGAGCCTGCGCCCGGCCTCGGACCCGATGAGCCCTCCCACCGAGGGAAGCGCACGATAATCCGCATCGTTCCGGATTTCCTGCCCCATATTCCGACCTCCTGAATCGAGATTGCCGATATGAGTTATAAGGGCTTCTTGCCTGCTCTTATGTAGATGGCCTTATCTAGCTTTCCGGTAAGCCTGCCCACCATGCTGAACGCGCATCCCCTTGCCCTAAGGGCGCTTTCCAGGTTTGCCGCCTTATCCGGGCTGATTGCAATTAGCAGCCCTCCTGAGGTCTGCGGGTCATATAGAAGCGTCATAAGCGGCTCAGGCACGCCCTGGTCCGCATGGACATGCGCCTTCAGATACGACCTGTTCCTGGCCCCGCCACCGGGCGAGTAGCCCTCTGCGGCAAGCTTGAGCGCCCCCGGAAGAAGTGGGACCTCGCCTGGCCATACCTCCGCCGACAGGCCGGAGCCCGATGCCAGTTCATACAGGTGCCCCAGGAAGCCGAATCCGGTCACGTCGGTCGCGGCCAGTGCCCCAGCTTCCACCATAGCCTCCGATGCCCTTGCGTTGAGCTCAAGCATCGACGCCCTTGCGGCTTCAGCACTTTCCTCAGGGCACTCCCCGCTTTTCAGCGCTGTGGAGATGACCCCGGTGCCCAGCGCTTTGGTCATGTAGATCAGGTCTCCGGGCTTGCCTGCGGTATTGGAGGTGATCTTGTCCCTCTCCGCTATGCCTGTGACAGAGAGGCCGAACTTCAGGTCGCTATCCTCGACGGTATGCCCGCCGGCTACTACCGCTCCGGCTTCGTTCACCTTGGAAGCCCCGCCCCTTACCACCTCGCCGAGGACCTCGGCTCCCAGAGCTATGGGGAAGCAGGCGATGTTCAGCGCAAACGCCGGCTTCGCCCCCATGGCATATATATCGGAGAGGGCGTTTGCCGCCGCGATGGCGCCGAAGTCGTAAGGGTCGTCAACAATCGGCGTGAAGAAGTCCACCGTCTGGACTATTACCATGCCCCCGCCGATGTCGTAGACCGCGGCGTCGTCGAAGCTCTCGGAGCCGATGAGAAGCTTCTCCGAGTGCTGCTGAGGTATCCTGTCCATTATCCTGTGAAGGTCCGCCGGACCCATCTTAGCCGCTCAACCCGCCTTCGATGATATCGCGGTGAGCTTGATGCGTTCCTTCGTGTCCATGCAGCACCTCCGTTCCATAAGATTGTTGCGGCTATCCTCTTACGGCCTTTTCACCGGCGGCTTGGGCTTCGCCTTCGCCTTGGGCTTAAGCTTGCCCTCATCCTTCTCCCTTTTCACCAGGACGTCTCTTATGAGCATCTTGGCGGCGGATACCATGAGGTCAGCCTCCAGTACCATGCTGGTGGCCAATATGAAGAGCTGCTTCGAGTCGCACTGGTCTCCGACTCGTTCAAGCGCGTCGTGTATCTTCTCGGTGACCGCCTCGCATGCCTTCTTGTGGATGAGGGTGAAATACTCGTACCTCTCCTCGGTGGTGATCTCATCCGAGCCCTTGTTAAGAAGTGAAGATATGTCCGATATGGGAAGGACCTGCTTTGCGGAGTTCAGCATTATGAGGCTCGCGATGTGGTCCTTTCCGTACTTCTTCTTCACGGGATGCTGTATCGTCCCGTCCTTCACATAGTTGTTTATCATCGACGGGGTGATGGCCTTTATGTCCTCTGCCTGCAGGTATGCTTCCGCCTGCTTCTCCAGTATGGTGAGCACCTGGTCCATATATAGGTCAATTCCCGGCAATTCATCCCATCCGTCTATCTTCGATGAGGCCAGCCTGTCGGTCCATGAGCGTATCTTGTCGCAGCATTCCTTCATCTGTCTCACCCCTTCGGGATTTATAACAACAATGTATCATTAGACCGCTAACGCTGTAAAATGCAGTCAAAGGCCTTGACGGGCTTCTCCTTATCATATAATCTGGTATTGAAAACCATATCTTACGGTCATGTCGTGAGGTGTCCGATGACTTCTATAGATAACATATGCGTATTGGGCGATTCTGTGCTTCTCGGCGTCACTTACGACGACGCTCGCGGCCGATACTCCCTGCTTAGGGACGGGGCTCTTACGGCCTTCACCCGCAACCTGGGCTTCAAGGTGCAGAGCCTCTGCAAGATGGGCCAGACGTCGCCTGAGGCGGCGCTGAAGTTCAGGGAGGCGCTCGAAGCGGGGATGCGCCCAGATGCCCTCCTTATAGAGCTGGGAGGAAACGACTGCAACATGCCCTGGGACGACATCGCCGGGAACCCTTCCGGTGAGTTCGACCCGGCAGTATCACTAGGTTGCTTCCGCGGCACACTTAGAGGCATCATCAGGACGGCGGCCAAGTACGGGGTGAAGCCGCTGGTCTGTACCCTTCCGCCCCTTGCCGCGGACAAGTTCCTGGCCTGGGTGTCAAAGGACGATGCCGGAAGGCAGGGCATACTCTCCTATCTCGGAGACGTCGAAAGGATCTACCGCTGGCAGGAGATGTACAGCCTCGAGGCTGCGAAAGTCGCCGCAGAGGAATCCTCCGAGCTGGTGGACCTAAGAGGCGCCTTCCTTTCGATGAAGGGTTATCAGGGCCTGATCTGCAGCGACGGCATCCATCCCAACGCCGGGGGGCACAAGATCATCAAGGATGCCCTTGTGTCATACTTCGAAGAGGCGGCAAGTCCGTCCGAAGCAGGCAACAGCGCCATTGCTTAAGCCGCCGATGCCATCCCAAATGAAAAGCATGGCCTGCGCCATGCAAACTGCCATGTGGATCATCTTGGCGGGGATGTGTGGGAATCGAACCCACCGCGGACATCAGATGCCCGCCATCGGTTTTGAAGACCGTGGAACCCACCGGGACCCATCCATCCCCATCTAGGAAGATTATACAAGCTTAAGCTCGCCTTTCAAAGTGGGCTCAATTACAAGCGCGCCTCGCCTTCAGGATTGCTTACCTTCCGTGTCCCCTGCCTGCGGCTCCTTCCTCTTCCTTGAGCCGAAGAGCCCGACAATTCCGGTCACGGCCTCGCTGACAGCCCTTACCGTATCGGAAAAGCCGGTTGACGCCCCCTTCATCGTGGACGTGATACCCGTTACCGCGCTCTCCAGCCCCGACACGGCAGATTCCGCCTTGCCTGATATCGCCTTCAAGTCGGCGACGGCTCCTTTTATGCCAGTTATGGTGGAAGGAAGCTCCGAGACTGCATCCCTTACATCCTTCCTGTTCTCATCGATGACGCCATCAAGCTTTGTTAGAAGCCTGATGAGCCTGTAGAGCGCCGCTGACAGGAACCCTGCAAGCAAAAGCGCCGACAAACCTAGCGCAACGTCCCTGAACCCTGCTGCTGTCAGGACCATTTCATCAAATCCCTCCTGTCCATAGCCTACGATAGCTCCTCGGCCAGCTCCTCTACATCGGCCTTTCTCTCAGAGGCTGCAGCCATCCTCTCCTTCATAGCCTCAGCTGCCGTCTTGAGCGCGCCGGCCACCTCCGCCCTCGTCTCGCTGCCCGGCTTCGGAGCAAGGAGGATCCCTGCGGCTAAGCCCGCTGCAAGCCCGATTCCAAGCCCAAGGAAAAGGTACTTAACCGCCGAGCATGAATCGTCTCCCGATTTCTGCGGCATAAGACCGCCTCCATTCCAGATGCCTTAGGAAGAAACATGGGGGAGGGACCTCCCCTCCCCCATTATAGTCCCTTTAAGCCGCCTTCTTCCTTCTTGACTTAATCTCCGCGAATATCGGTATACCGAATGACAGTGCCGAGATAATCAGGAGAGTCAGGCTTATCGGCCTTTGGAACACCGCCCATGTCCCGCCCAGCATGACCGCCCTTCTCAGGTTCACCTCGGCCATCGTGCCCAGCACCATTCCCAGCACCATAGGGGGAAGCGGGAACTTGAACTTCCTCATGATGAAGCCGAACAGGCCGAAGCCGATGCAAATGCCGACGTCAACCATAGACGAGCGCACCGCGTAGCTGCCTATCATCGCGAATGAGAAGATGAACGGGAAGAGGACTTCCTTCCTGACCCTTGTAACGTTGGCCCAAAGTTTCGCCCCCCACATTCCGACGACGAGCATTATCACGTTAGAGACGAACATGGAGCTGTAAAGGTTATACACGACGTCCGGATGCTTCGTGAACAGCTCGGGGCCCGGCTGCAGGTCATGTATCATGAGGGCTCCGACAAGTATAGCCGTGGTGGCGCTTCCGGGGACGCCGAGGGTGAGCGTTGGAACCAGGGCCCCGCCTACCGATGCGCTGTCGGCGGCCTCGCCTGCGCATACACCCTCAGGAATACCTGTGCCGAACTTCTCAGGATGCTTGCTTATGCGCCTTTCGAAGTTATAGGAGATGAATGCCGCAATCGTAGCCCCGGCGCCGGGGAATATGCCGACGACTGTGCCGATGATCGATGCGCGGAAGATGGTCCATCTGGTCTTCCAGTAGTCCTTGATGCCCGGCCAGCTAGACTTAATCGCCATCTGCACGTTCTGGGTAGCGAAGTTGAACTCCGATATCTCGGTGAATACCTCGCTTATCGCAAGAAGCCCGATCAGGGCAGGAACGAAGGTGAAGCCGTCATATAGCGGTATGTAGCCGAAGTTGAACCTGCTGACACCCAGGACTGGGTCCATGCCTACCGTGCACAGCAGCAGGCCAATGAGCGTCGAGACCAGTATCTTGAGCCAGTTCTTGCCGCCCAAGGAGGCTGTCGCGGAGAGCCCAAGCACGGCGAGCGAGAAATATTCCTGCGGCCAGAACCTGAGCGCCACTTTCGCAAGGGGCTCTGCGAAAAGGATCAGTATCACTATGCTTATCATCCCGCCGACTGTGGAGGCGACAAGCGCCATTCCGAGCCCCCATCCAGCTTTGCCCTGCCTTGCCAGGGGATAGCCGTCGAAGCTTGTGACGGCGGCGGAGGGAGTGCCAGGCGTGTTGATTGTCACAGCGGTTATCGCCCCGCCGTAGTTTGCGGCGATGTAGATCGCCACGAGGAAGATTATCGCGTTTGAGGCGTCCATCTTGAACGTGAAGGGGACCATTAGGGCTACTCCCATCGACGGGGAGATGCCGGGCATGGCGCCTGCAATTATGCCGACTATGACACCTAGGACCATCATGAAGATGGACTGAAGGTTCATTATCCTGACAAGAGCATCCAGAAGGTTGTTGAATACCATATTAAGTTCTCCTTTGCCGCCCCAAGGCTAGATCTTGAAGATAGCCTTGATGACTGTTCCGATCGGAAGCGTTACCCAGAGCAGCCTGTAGAATAATAAGTAGGAGAAGGCCACCCATGCCAGGGAAAGGGCCGTCATAGTAAGGTATCTCCTGTAATCGAGTATGTACATGCAGGCGAACACGAATATCGCCGAGCATATGAAGTAGCCAAGGTACTTCATAAGAAACACCATGACGACCAGCACTGCTGCAACTGCTACGACCTTGTCAAGCCTTCCCCCCTCCTCAGGCTCCTCCTCATGGCCTGTTAGGGCCCTGTAAATGAGGAAAAGACCTATGGGGATCAGTATGCCTGCCCAAAGCCTCGGTATCATCGCGGCCTCGTTTCCTATGAAGGCTGAGTGGGAGAGGTTCTCGCTGAGCACAAGGACAAAGGCACCAAGCGCGATGAACCCGATAGACAAACCTATCGTGCCTGCCATCGATCTCTTCTTTGAACGGCTTACGAGGATTACCGCCGAAGCGATTATCGCCGCGAATGCGCCCAGCATAATGAGCAGGCCGGCACCCTCGGCGAAGTAGGTGAGTGACATGTTATTATCCTCCGTGCATAAGGCGGGGCATGGACCTTCCATGCCCCGCTGGCCTGTTGATTACTTTAAGAGCCCTTCTGCCTTGAGGTATGCCGTAGCGTCAGCTATCTGGGCCTTGATGAGGCTCGTGAAGCGATCTTCCCTGTAGTTGGTGACGTCGATTGCCTGGTCATAGAAGAACTTAACCCATTCGGGGTCCGCATATACCTTGTCTACGAGGTCCTGAAGCCACGTGATGGCCTCCTTGGGGGTGCCCCTCTTAACGGCGAAGCCCCTCCACATGATCTCGTCTTCCATGCCAAGTATGCCCAGCTCCTTGAAGGTGGGAACGTCCGGGAACTGCTTCAGCCTCTGGGGCGCGCAGACGGCCGCGATTTTCAGGTCAGGCCTTCCGGAGATGTCCGCGGGGTTTCCGACGTAGGCTACTCCCTGTCCGCCCATGAGCGCAAGCATTGCCGCCGGTCCGCTCTCATAGGGGATCCACTTGGCCTTCATGCCTGCCTTGTCCCATAGCTTAAGGGCGAGAAGGTGGTCGTTGCCGCCGGTTGACGGACCCACCCAGATCTGGTTGCCCTTCTTGTCGATTCCGTCCTTGAGGACGTCCTGCCAGGTGTTGATCTTCGCGGCCTTGCTGGTGATGACGCACTCGGGGTCCCTCATGAGCATCGATATCCACTGGAAGCCGTCGACGTACTTCTTCTGGTCCGAGCCTCCGGATACGATGGAGATGATGTTCGAGCTGGTAGCTGCGAAGATGTTGTAGCCGTCCGCAGCCTGCTCTAGTATGTACTCCTGTGCAATCAAGCCGCCGGCTCCGGTCTTGTTCTCGACCACGAACACGGCCTTGGTGTACTTGGACGCGATGTCGACGAACTTGCGGGTGGTGACGTCCATCACTCCGCCTGCCGCCACGTAGTTTACGATATGGATGGGTTTGGTGGGGAAGTCAGCCGCGCTGACGCCAAGCGCCAGTGAAGCCATTGCCAAGACGAATACCATGAGCATCGCGATTTTCCTGGTCTTCATTGCTTCTGCCTCCTTATTGGCCTTTGCCTATATGATGAATGCTGTTACTTGCTTGCCTTTCCTACATCGTACAGAAGGCCGTGCCTTAAGCCCCTGTCGCTGACCGTAAGGCCATCGACCGCAAGCCTCAGCATGATGCCCCTCACGATGAGCGCGCTTGCCAGTATCGTGTCCGCCCTCTTAGGCTGCAGTCCCACAATCGAGCGCCTCTGCTCGATCGTCCTTGCGCTATACATCGCTATCTGCTTTTCAACCTCAGCGAGGCTTAGCGTCGAGCCCTGCACCCTGTCGGGGTCGTAGTCCACCATCTCGAACATAACCGATGCCATGCTCGTTATGCCGCCGCCCATCCCGACAAGCTTGTCTACCTTGCCATTCACGCTGTTTTCGGTAAGGAACGCGTCTATGCTCTTTGCTGCAGCTGACACGCCTTCCGCAGTCACAGGGTCGTCCTTGAGGAACTCCTCTGTGATCCTGATGGCACCCAGCTCGAGGCTGAACCTTCTATCCAGGCGGTCCCCCTCGCCGAACACGAACTCGGTGCTGCCGCCGCCTGTGTCTATTATGGCGAGCTTGCCCTGGCCGAGGTCTATGCCGGAGACAACTGCAAGGTAAGAGTACTTTGCCTCTTCGTCGCCCGGTATTACCCGTATATCGACTTTCGTCTCGTCCTTGACCATCTTGACGAAGTCGGCGGTGTTGGATGCCTTCCTGAGTGCCATAGTGCCCACGGCGAAGATCTCATCTGCGCCGTTCGCCCTTGCGGTCTCTGCGAACTCCTTGATTGCCGCGCAGTTTCTCGCCATCGCCTCCGGGCTTATCTTCCCTGTCTCCTTCAGACCCTCTCCCAGCTGGGCTATGTTGTTCTTGTCCATAATGGCCGCAAACTGCCCGTCTTTCCCCATCTCGGCCAGAATGAACTTGATGGAATTTGTGCCAATATCAATGACGGCTTTCCTTCCCATTTGTTTCCTCCCGGACCGCCGGCCTAGAAGCCCACGGTCTTCTTCATCGCCTTGATGTAGTTGATGTTCGGATAGCCCGACAGCCCTAGCTCCTTCACCGTCTTCATGACGAGGGCCGGGTCCGCGTGCTCCACGCAGAAGGTCTTAAGCGGCACGCCGTTGAACCAGGTGAGCGCGAACTCCACCGTCGCCTCGTTTATGGTGTAGCCGTACCTCTCCTTCTTCACTTCCACTACCACAAGGTCCTTGTTGGGGCGGATGAGCTCATCCAAGAACTGCTCATATGTGTATTCGGTCCGTGCGAGCTTGGGAAGCTCCACCTTAAATATCGAAAATAGCTTGGCGAGTTTCTCTGCATTGAGCGGGAACGCCTCCTTCATTATCGGCTTCCACTGCTCGAGCTTGTCTGCGTTCACTTCCTGAAGGGACTTGATATCCATCAGGCCGTCTCTGATCTTTGTGTTCTCGTCGCTTCTCCTGGAGAGAATGTATGCTTCTTCGCTCTTCCTCGGGGCCGGTTCGCCATAAGTCCTGATCTTCTTCTCGTCGGCCGGGAAGTCCTCTCCGAAAGTCCTCCATTCCCAGCGGGGTACTATCTTGTTCTCCATGTCGCACCTCCAAGGATATTTCTTGATTTTATTCCACGTCGAATTACTTTCTCCTGCTATTGTACCATTTTCACCAATAAAGGAACCCCGACCGGAAGAAGCTTCCAGCCGGGGTTGAGCTTTCTGAGCTGGCCTTTTCGTTACAAGACCACCTCGACTACTCCCCTGTCAAGGCTGTCCATGCAATCTCTTAACTTACCTGACAGCATCTCGTCCGCCCTGTTGGCTGACCTGATCTGCCTTATGAGGTCTATGGTCCTTCTGAACGAATGCACGATGTCGCCCTCGGCGTATCCGGCGGACCTGACAAGCTCCGGGAACTCTGCCCCCATGCTCCATTTGTAGGCGAGGTCCGCCATCCCCGTGAAGAAGCTTATGCTGCTTGCCCCCAGGTGCTGCTCCTCGGCCACGGAAATCCTGCCGATTATCTCGAAGACCGACTCTATGTCGAAGTTCACCCTTCGCACGGGCATCTCGCCTCTTCTGGGCTCATAGTCCACGCAGGTGAGAAGCGATACCGCCTCCGGCACCGTCGACTCGTGGATGAGCCCCGAGAACACAAGCTCGGTGCTCAGAAGCTCCTGGGTGTGGATCTCCTTAGCCATGATGCCCCTAGCTGTAAGCTTCCTCTTCTCGACGAAGCCGAGGGCCTCCAGCACCTTGATCCTCTTGTCGAAGGCCTTCACGAACTTCTCGTCCGGCGCCATGCCCATGAGCCTCGCCTGCAGCTCGTCCACCTTCGAGGACAATGAACCCCGCCTTTGAAGAAGCGCCCTGCATTCCCGCCGTTTCCCCTTGGGGCAGTCTATGGCGGTCTTCTCCGCGAGCTTCGCCCTCAGCTCCTGCACATGCGCCAGAAGCTGGGCCTTCTTCTCCTTCTGGTGCTTTCTTACCCGCCTTACCCGCTTCAGCTCCTGCGCCAGCTCCTCCTTGAGCATCGACTGGTAGACGGGGCAGGAGGCGGTGCCGAAGTCCTTGCAGGCCGTCTGCATGAGCTCCTCGTCCGAGGTCCTCAGCTTATCCAGCTCGGCTCTTATGCGCCCCTTCTGGTTGTCGTTCTGGTAGCTTGCGAAATTGTGCCTCAGGACATTATCTATCTCCTCGGGGGTCCTTCCCTCGAGGAGGTTCAGCACAGTGTTGTAAGACAGGGTGAACCTGCTTCTAAGCGGCTCTATCCTCGCCTCGTCTATGTGCGGGTAGTCGTCGATCCTGAAGCTTGCCGCATCTATCAGCACATACACGAAGCCGACCTTGTCTATGCCGCGGCGGCCCGCGCGCCCTGCCATCTGAAAGTACTCCTGCATGCTCATCGGCCTGAAGTCTACGCCGGTGAACTTCCTCATCGAGTCGAAGCAGACCGTCCTGACAGGGAAGTTGATGCCTACCGCGAATGTCTCGGTGGCGTAGAGTATCTTCACTAGCCTTGTCTCGAAAAGCTCCTCGACGATCTCCTTGAGGACAGGAAGAAGCCCTGCGTGATGCCAGGCCACACCGCGCCGCGCGCACCTTCTCATGGCGGCTACGGACGGCATCGCGTCAAGGCCCATGCCTGCAAGCCTTCTTTCGAAGACCTCGTCGACCTTGCCCCTTTCCTCCTTGTCCAGGAGGTCGATGTTCCTCATGAGCTCCTGTGCCCTCTCCTCGCAGCCCTTGCGGCTGAAGACGAAGTAGAGGCAGGGGAGCCTGCCCTCCTTGATGAGATGCTTCACAAGGTCGCGGTGCGTCGTGGGCTTGCGCCTCATCCTGACGCCGTCGTCGTCGTACTGGGGCTCGTCCGCGCCTGTCGCTATCAGCTCGGCCTCCTGCCTCGCCCTGAAGTCGAAGTAGTCGGCAAGGGTACCCTCCCCGAAGTCCCTTTCGAACACCATGTGCTTTAGAGGCACTGCCCTCTTCATGTGCCTTACTACCTTGACCTCATGCTTCTTCACTGAGTCGATCCAGTCGGCAAGCTCGGTCGCGTTGGGTACTGTAGCCGAAAGGCCCAGAAGCCTCATGTCCTCGGGCATGAAGATGATGGACTCCTCCCAAACCGTGCCGCGCTCCTCGTCGCCGAGGTAGTGTATCTCGTCGAATATGGCGTGGGTGACGCCTGTGAGATCCTGCGGCGAGAGGTGCAGTATGTTCCTGAAGACCTCGGTGGTCATGATGAGCACCGGCGCAAGGGAGTTTATGACGACGTCGCCTGTCACTATGCCCACGTTGTCGGGGCCCAGCAGGCGCTTGAACTCCTTAAACTTCTGGTTGGATAGTGCCTTGATGGGGGCTGTATAGACCACCCTGTGCCCCATCCTGAACATCTTCTCGATGAGGTAGTCGGCGATGAGCGTCTTTCCAACGCCTGTAGGGGCCGCGACTATGACGGAGTGGCCCTCGTCCACGTAGGAAATCGCCTGCGCCTGGAATGGGTCAAGCGTGAGGCCCCTGTACTTTATGCCGTCCTCGGTATGGGTGAGAAGGGATCCGCGCCCGCCCGAACCGGCCTCACGGACCCCAGCCTCCTCCGTTACGTACTGTGTCTCTTCAGAACCTGCCAACATCATCCTCCGGATACCGGTGTGAAGATGATCAGCTCCATGCCGTCTTCCAGCAAGCTGTCCTTCGGTATCACCCTGCCCTTTGAGGCCACGTTCATCACTAGTTCGCTCTTTATGCCCGAGCTTGAAAGCATATCCCTTATGCTTTCCCCCTCCGCCGCCTCATATTCCCATGCCACCCTCTTGTCCTCTGGATAGTACTCGGCGGCATGCCCCATGACCCTTATTTTTATCCTCATCAGATCAGCCCCCTGGCCTCCAGAAGCTCCACGCAGCCGTCCAGGCCGAGAGAAAGAAGCGTCTTCCTCGTGGGATGCCCCGATGCGTCCCAGCCGCGCTCAGCATAGTAGTCGTCCAGGAGCCTGTCGCAGGAAGCCCTGTCGATGTGCTTGCCCTTGGCGGGGCCTGTGGGCACCGGCTCGTCCATGAAGCGCTTGGGCGGATAGTCGTCGTTTCTTCCGAAGCCGGGGCGCTCCAGCATGGCCCTTACGCGGTTCATGTTCCACACGCGGTCGGCCGCCACATAGATTTCCTTCCAGGTGATCTCCTCGCCGAAGACCGCCTCGAAGATCCTGTTGTAGTTCTCCAGCTCGAAGCCGATTTCAACCCACTGAAGCCTGCAACAGCCGATAAGGTCGAAAGCGGGCCTTATCCTCTGAAGCTCCACTACCCTCTTCGCCTTGCCGTCGAGGCTGTCCCTGCCCGTCGCCACGTCGTATGTAATGGCCCAGGACCTGTTGTGGTGCGCGCCGATGTCAGCCGTCATGTAGGATATCATCATCGCTGGTGCCCATCTCGCGTCGTAGCCGCTCCATTCAAGGCCCTTCACCTGCGGCGCGAAGTCGATGCTGTCTTTGCCTAAGCCCAGTGCGGCACCTCTTACGCCCTTCGCAAGAAGGTCGCCCATGCCCTGGCGCTTCGCGATGATGTTCGCCAGAAACTCGAAGGAATCTATATCGCCCCAGCTTATGGCCCTTCCAAGCTGTTCCTTGGTGATTATGCCCTTGTCGAAGCACTCCATGGCGAAGGAAATGACGGCACCGCCTGATATTGTGTCCAGGCCGAGGTCGTCGCAGACCCGGTTGGCGTAGGCGACGTCTTCAATCCCCTCGAACGCGAAGTTGCCTCCTATGAGGGCTATCGTCTCGTACTCGGGCCCTTCGACGAACACTTCCTTGCCGTCCTTGACGAGCCTTGAGTACTTGCCGCAGGGCGTCGGGCAAGAGAAGCATCCCTTGTCCGTCACGATGATCTTGTCTTTCATGGCCTGGCCGCCGATTCCCTCGTGGCCTTCGAAGTAGGTCGTGCTGAAGTTCCTCGTCGGGAAGGCTCCCACTTCGTTCACCCATGGGGTCACGCCAGCGGTCCCGAGCGGAGTCCACTCGGCAAGCCCCGGCTTCTCGAAGCACTTCTGGAACATGTCCATACCGACTTCGCATACGGCGTCGGGATTTGCGACAGGTATGCACTGGCTGCCCTTGACCGCAATCGCCTTGACCTTCTTGGAGCCTAGGACCGCGCCGATGCCGGTCCTTCCGGCCTGGCGGCCGAAGTCGTGGTTCACGCAGGCGAACACTACCTTGTTCTCGCCGGCAGGGCCGATGCTTGCTATCTGGTAATCGTCCCCCAGCTGCTTCTTAAGCGCTTCCTCGGTCTCGAAGGAGCCCTTCCCCCAAAGCTGGGAAGCATCCCTGAAGGTAACCCTGTCGTCGTTAATGACAACGGTGACGGGAGCGTCCGATACGCCCTCTAGAATTATCATGTCGTATCCCGCGTACTTTACCTCCGGTCCGAAGTGGCCGCCCATGTTTGAGTCGCCGATTATGCCGGTGGCAGGGGATAACGCCCCGAACTGCACCTTGCCGGAGGCGGGCATAAAGATGCCGCTCATGGGACCGGGTGCTATGGCTACCTTATTCAGGGGACCGAGAGGATCTGCCCCGACGGGCACCTCATCGAAGACCACCTTGTCTACGAAGCCGCGCCCTCCGATGTAGTCCTTGGCAAGGCGCTCGTCCAGCTTCTCCTTCTTCGCGGTTCTGGACGTAAGGTCCACCCTAAGGATGTATCCTGCGTATCCTTTCATCAGTAGCGCCCTCCCTTCGAGGTATCGGCATCATAGACCGCGCCTCTTGGGCAGGCCTTGACGCAGGCGCCGCAGTTGTTGCACTTCTTGGCCTTCTCGCCGTCGAGAAGAAGCATCACGTCGTATGGGCATGCGGCTATGCACGCGCCGCATTGTATGCAAAGCTCCTCGTCTATCTCATATACCGTGCCTTGGAGCGTGATTGCGTTGGTCGGGCAGACCTTCGCGCATTCCCCGCACTGGTTGCAATACTTGATGATGTAGTCCCCGGGGGCTGGGAACCTCCCTTCAGGCCTTATGAAGGACCTCTTGGGATTGACTTCCTTCCTTCTGGTCATCGAGCAAGCAAGCTGGCACGCCCTGCAACCGGAGCAGAGCTTGTCTATCGTCGCTAGACGCAAAAGCTTCGCCTCCTATCTTTTGTATCTACGGAGAATTATAAAGGAAAACGGTAATCGGCAAAAGGCAGGGTATTTCTAAAGTGCTTAAACATAGAAAAAGCCGGCGGAGAGACTTGCTCCCGCCGGCCATTGAGACAGCACTTAAGGAATCAACTGATACTCGAACGTACCTAAGTTATAATCTACACCACCGACTGAGATGTCTACATCATATTCGCCACTTGATGCATAGCCGTTCTTCTCAAAATGCATCTTGTACATTCCGGCTATCATGCTTGGGATATTAAAGGAACCTTCCTCATTGGTATAGGTGGTCCTAGTGTAGCCCCAAGCGAATTGCGGTGCGAACACTACCTTGACGTCGTATAGCGGTGCCGCCAGCTCGTCATATACTTTGCCTGATACTGCCACCGGGTCAGTTGTTAGGCCAGGTATCATGAAGACTTCTCCCATTGAATAGTCAGGGCTGGAGACAACAGCATTTAGAGAGAGCTCGACTGTTGCCATGCCAAACTTCTCAAAGGTTACTGTATAAGCTCCAAAGGGCAGATTGTCTACTAACCACTCACCCAAACCATTAGTGAAAACAATCTGAATTGGCAAATCGCCGCCTTCAGGTATGAAGCTTACCTTTACATCTACTAGAGGTTCTCTTGCTGTTGCGGGATTCGCATCATGATCCCAGGCGACGTTGCCATAGGCTCCAGCTGTTCCGGGAACTACAACGGCTGGCAGCTTCACTGGCGATGCCGTTATTGTCACAGCAGTCGAATCCATCGCATTGAAATCCCTGCTCTGCGTCACATAGCCCGTCTTCTCCACCTTTAGGGTATAAAGGCCAGCCTTCGCGTTGGAGATGCTCCAGTCGCCGGAAACGTTAGTGGTTGCATACAACACCGTATACGCTCCATATATCGGGGTGAGCGTTATCGAGGCGTTCTGTAATGCTACTGGCACTAGAGAATCATCGGTGACATTCCCTTCAAGGTCCACTTTGTCCTGCACCATCACGATCTGGGGCGCAACGAAGGTCGCCGCACCTTCTACGTCCACGTTAAGGAGCACTCCATCGGCCCAGCCGTCCTTGGTCGCCGTTATGTCGTACTCCCCCGCAGGGACGTTGTTGACCTTCCAAGTGCCGGTCGAGTCAGTATAGGCGCTCTTCGTGACCGCCCCGTCGACCTCAACAGATGCGCCAAGAAGAGGCACCATCGCGGTCAGCGGGTTGGCGTCGTGGTCCCATATGACCGTCCCCGACACGTTGAGCCCTGTGGTCCCGCCCTCAGTGAAGGGAAGGGTCTGAAGCGGCACGGTGTAGGTCTTAAAGGGGAGGGCGACGACGAAGTTTATAGTCACCGATTCGTCCGCGTCAGTGTGCTCGAACTTTATCGTGTAGCTCTCGGGCCTTATCTTCCTGCCCGTCGTCCAGTTGCCCGCGGCGTCAGTATATGTAACCCAGGAGGTTCCCGCCGCAGAGGCCGGTGTGAGAGTCACCTTGGCATTGACTGCCGGGTCTCCGCCCTCGAACTCAACGCTACCCTGCAAAGTGGCCGCCGGCAGTATATTGATGGTGCAACCTGCAAGGCTCAATGCAAGCACAAGCGCAAGCCCCATAAGCAAGACTTTCTTCATGGATTCCGCCTGCCTTCCTAATAGAATCACGTGCGTATCATAATGTTATTCTTCGCACGCCCCCGGATTCCTTCCTTATTCGGGAATCCTCCCTATTATTCGTCGATTTTCGCGAACTTCGCGGTGAAGTGCCTCAGCACCTCGGCCTGCCAGGTTATCCTGTAGCCTCTTATGCTGTCCTTCCTGTCGCCTATCCTCTCGAAGGCGTCGGCCACCACCTGCATGTGGCGGTCCGTGTAAGTGCGCCTCGGTATGGCAAGCCTCAGAAGCTCCAGCTTGTGCGGCACCTCAAGGCCCGTCTCAGGGTCTGTATGGCCAAATGCGCAGCTTCCAAGCTCCACCCCCCTTACCCCGCCTTCGATGTAAAGCTCGATGCCGAGGGCCTGGGCCGGGAAGTTGGCCTGGGGTATGTGTGGCAGGTAGGCCTTCGCGTCCACGAACACGCCGTGCCCTCCGGGAGGCAGTATCACCGGCACGCCGATCTCGTCCAGAAGCCCGGCAAGGTATGCCACCTGGCCCAGCCTGTCCTCAAGGTAGTCGAACTGGACTACCTCCCTTAAGCCCTGGGCGAGCGCCGCCATGTCCCTTCCGGCCATCCCTCCGTAGGTTATGAAGCCCTCATAGGGTATCTCGTACTGCCACGCCCTCCTGTAGAGCTCCTCATCCCTGAAGCAGAGAAGCCCGCCTATGTTCACGAGGCCGTCCTTCTTCGAGCTCATCATGCAACCGTCGCCGTAGCTGAAGGTCTCCCTTGCTATGTCGAGGACGCTCCTGTCCGAGTAACCCTTCTCCCTCATCTTAATGAAGCAGGAGTTCTCAGCGAAGCGCGCGCAGTCGAAGAACATAAGCTTGCCGTGCTTGCGGCTTATCCTCGACGCCTCCTTGATATTCGCCATGGACACGGGCTGACCCCCGTTGGAGTTGCATGTGATGGTCATGAGCACGAACGGCACCTTGTCTCCATGCTCGCTTAGGACCTTCTCCAGCTCCGCAAGGTCTATGTCGCCCTTGAAGGGCTCGTCGCTCGCTATCTCATAGCCTTTGGCGGCTACAAGGTCTAGCGGGATGCCGCCTTTAAGAAGGATGTGCCCGATTGTGGTGTCGAAATGCATGTTCCCGGGGATTATGTCGCCAGGCTTTACCATCATGGCCATGAACACCTGCTCGGCGCCCCTGCCTTGATGGACCGGCAGCATGTGCTCGTAGCCGAAGGTATCACTCACTGCTTCCCTGAGCTTATGGTAGCTGCGGCTTCCCGCATATGCCTCGTCGCCGGTCATTATGGCGGCCCACTGGGAGTCGCTCATCGCGCCGGTCCCCGAGTCGGTGAGAAGGTCGATGTAGACGTCGTCTGAATCCAGGCTGAAGAGGTTGAACTGCGCTTTGGCGATCTTCTCTGCGCGGTAATCCCTTGTGGTCATCCTGATCGGCTCTACCGATTTGATGCGGAAAGGTTCTGCGTAGTCTCCCCTGTTTCGCATTATCCGACCTCCATCGCAGGCTATCCTAGAGCCTGAAACTGATACCGGTGCTTACTACGTCCGTCCAGGTCGTACTCGGGACCGTTGAGCCGAACCTCAGCTTACCGGCGTACTTGGCGTAGATGCTCACACTGTCGCTCACCTTCCAGGTCACGCTCGGGGCGAGGTCGAGGTAGCTCACGTCGTTCGTGATGATCCCGGTAGTGTACTTAAGCGTGCTGCTGTTGCTTACCTTCAGAGTCGCCGCTATGGTTATTGCAGGCTTCTTGAAGCTCGTGTTCACAGTAAGGTCCAAGGAAGGGGCGAAGGTCATCGTCCCCGTATTCCTGTTGCCGGCCACCTTCATCTCGGCCTTGCCGGTAATAGTGGTCGTGCTCATGAAAAGGGAGGCCGAGGCCGTGCTTGCCATCGCAAGGTTCAGGTTATCGGTTGCGCGGTCCAGGCTTACCGATGGGCTCAGCGCCACGTTCACCGTAAGCCTAGTCTTGTTTATCATCTGCTGGTTCGAATACTTGAGGTCTATCTGGTGCTTCACGCTGTCTACCGTCCTGGGCTCCAGGTCGTTTACTGCGCCAGATAGCGTGTAGGAGGCCGATGCCAAGGTCAAGGGCGCGAAGCCGCTTGCGGAGTAGGTGACCCCTGCCTCGTAGGACTGCACCGACGTGGGTTTGTCGTCCTCAAGGTTATCCTTGGAGTATCTGGCCTTCAAAGACAGCGATTCACTGCCCTTCCAGGCGGGCGTAAGCTGCAGGTTCAGCCCAGCAGAGGCAGATATCGTGCCGCCGTTGGGTGGGCCGACCGGGCTCACCTTGTTGAACCTGCTGCTCGTATAGGAGATGTTGGTCGTCAGGGCCGCCTTCTTGGCATAATAGTCGGAATAGGAGACGGAGGCGAACCATCCCTTATCGCCGGACACCTCCTCGAGGGAAAGGGCGCCGTCGAGCACCACGCTTCCCGTCTCGAACATGTAGGCAAGGTTCGCAGATCCTACGTTTGCGTCCGTGCCTTCGCGGATGCCCTCCACAAAGGAGAGTCCCAGCTTCACGGAGCGCAGGTACTGCAGCTCAAGGCCGAGTCCCGCGACGTCCATCGTCGTGGAGCTGATCCCCCTGCTTGCGCTATTCTTCCCGCCCATGCCGGCAAGGGAGTAGGATACGTCCTTCAGCGCGCCGGGGAGGTCCCCGCCGACTTGTATTGTCGCCCCATACAACGCAGATGAGGACATATACCCGGTCAGCATGTTCGGCGCCGCTGTCTCCCCCGCTGTCACCGTCAGCTTGTCATACGTGCTGACAAGCCTCCAGCGCTCAAGGTAAAGCCCAAGCTCGCCGACTTTTATCAGGTCTTCCTCTGGCAGGTTCCCGTTCTTCAGCACATAGGACATCGCAAGGTTGTGCCTCCAGCCCCCCGCGTTCAATGTGAGCGTCATGTTCATCTTCGTCGTAAACTGCACCGTCTCGGCGAAGGTGACATCCGATGTCCCGGTTATGTCCAGTTTCAAGTTCCCGACGAAGGGCCAGGCGAACTCGACCTTGTCGAAAGCAAGGGCTGCGGGCGCCGACGACGCCAATATGAGCAGGACTGACGCGAAAGCCGCTAACGCCGAAGGGCGCATCCTCATAATTGCCATGTGAACACCCCGATTTAGCCTTTGGCCTTGATTAGAACCTATAGCCTCCGGAAATGCTGAAGAAGCCGTTTCTCCTCATGTACTCGAAGTCCGCCCTGATGAACCAGTTGGGGGTGAAGTCGTATTCGATGCCCATGCCGGCAAGCAGGCCCTTGCTCATGAAGCCGTAGGAGGCCTTGCCGTCTATTCTGAAGCTCTCCATGAAGTCGAACCTCATGAACGCTCCAAGGAAGAGGTCGATGCTCCCGTCCGGAACGTACGCGGGCCCGTTCGCGAAGCTTACACCTGCGATGGGACCAAGCTTAATAAGGTAGTCCTCGCTTATCTGCCAGTTCAGAAGCGAGAACACGGCGTCGAGCTCCCCTGCGATGCCGAACTTGGTCGCGGATTCCGGATCCAGGAGGTCCTCCCTCACGGCACCCAGCTTCAAGCTCAGGTGGGTCTCGAATATCTTGGACACGTCAAGCTTAAGGCCCAGGTTCGCCTTGAAGTTGCTGTTTATGTCAAAGGCCTCGTCGGCCGGCATGAACGCCCTGTAAGACAGGCCGAATATGACATCGGTCGCTGAGGCGGAGGCTGACAGGGCGAGTATCATGGCTGCTGCTACGATGAATAATCTGAGTCTCTTCACTTCCATCCCTCCAGAGGTTAGATTTTCCTACCATTCGATAATAACGAATCTGACTCCTTCAATAATACTGCATCCGCATCGTTTAAACCTTCCGGGGCTCCAATAATCCTGATGGCTGCCCGAAGCAACGCCTTCCCGTGTGATAGGCCGTACTTCATATACCTTCTCGCTCTTACCTGATGGCATCCGTCACCTTCTCAGGCTCCCGGACCTGATGATCCTGTAAGAGGGCCTGTAAAGTGCCCTGTAGCGTTCGCTGTGGGACTGCATGGGGAAACATTTCCCGCAGAAGCCATCCAGGTAAGCCTGGAGGCTCCCTGAAGTGCATGCCGCATTCCCTTCGGCAAGGAAGCACCCGAGAAGACGCAGCTTCTCCCTCATCCCGGCATCGCTTCCGCACGGGAGCGCAGCATCCAGGAGGAACGCATCGAATATGACCTCGGGTAGGATGCCAGCCGTCCTGGCAGGCCTAAGGTGTATGCGGGAAAGGCCGCTGCCTAAGGGTTCCTCCAGCAGCTCGTCTGGGCTTGATGGCCCGGCCTTCTCCCATTCATCCATGAACCTCTTGCGTGCCGCATCCGCATCCGCGATAAGGTGGCCGCCCCCGAACTCGCCCTGATAGATGAGCTTGTACCAGTCCTGCGCCTCCATGAGGGGGTATCTGGCAGCATGAGCCCGCATGACCTCTGCCAAAGTTAGACCGCCTTCCATCTGCAGCCGCCCTCCTCCTTATGAAGCTGGTTTTATACCATGTTGCCTTCATCGCCCCACAGGACTAATATTAGCATCGCAAGCGCCAGGCGTGGCTTAAGCACTTATACCGGAGGTCGTCATGGAAGCGAAGGAGCTAGTGGACATTCTGTCTTCCCACGGGATGGGTTTCTATACGGGCATACCCGATTCGCATATGGAGCAGCTCTGCAACTACCTGGTGGAGAGGTTCGGCACATCTGGGTCAAACATCATGCCCGCAAACGAGGGCAGCTGCGCAGGCATAGCTGCAGGCTATCACCTTGCGACCGGGAAGGTCCCGGTAGTATACATGCAGAACAGCGGCCTGGGCAACTTCATGAACCCATTCGTATCGATGCTAAGCGACAGGCTCTTCGGCATCCCCTGCCTGCTCATCGTGGGATGGAAGGGCGAGCCCGGAATGCCCAGGCAGCAACAGCAGCCGCAGCATGCGTTCCAGGGCGAGCTCACCGAGGGCACTTTCGACCTGCTCGGCATCCCTTACATAGTCCTTGAGAGGGGCATCGGCGCGGAAAGCTTCTCTGCCCTTCTTGAAGGGCTCCTCCCTGCCCTCGGCGACGGAGGAAGCGCGGCCCTGCTTGTCAGAGCCGGGGCGATTACCGCCGAAGTCGATTCGAGGAATAATTACGATCGGTTCATGGACAGGGAGCATGCGATAGAGAAGATAATCGCTGCCGCCCCTTCTGATGCATTCGTCGCAACAACGGGGAAGGCATGCAGGGAGCTGTATGAGATAAGAGAGAGGCTGCAGCTTCCCCATCATAGCGACTTCCTCGTGATAGGCTCCATGGGGCACGCCTCGTCAGTGGCGCTCGGAGTGGCCCTGAACAGGCCAGGCGTCAGGGTATGGTGCCTGGACGGTGACGGTTCAGTGCTCATGCACATGGGCGCTCTCGCGGCTATCGGCACTTCATCCCCAGCGAACCTTGTCCATGTGATCCTGAACAACTGCACCTACGACTCCGTCGGAGGACAGCCTACCATGGCCTTTGGAATCGACTTCCGGAAGGTTGCCGAGGCTTGCGGCTACAAGGCATGTTACCTGGCAGAAAGCCCTGAGGCGTTGGATGCGGCGCTTGCCGCAGCTAAGGACAGCCCCGGACCCGCGCTTATCGAAGTGCGGATATCGAATGGCTCCAGGGAGGATCTCGGCTGGCCGAAGGTATCACCCAAGGATTCCAAGCTTGATTTCATGCGTTTCCTGCACGATGGCGGCTCCTGCAAATAACCGGTTGAGCAGTAGGCAATTTGCACCATTCGGCCTAACTTGGCATCGTCCTTAAGCAAATAACAGGGACGGCAGCCTTCAGAAAGCTGCCGTCCCTGTTCTATATTCGCCTTTCCTTCCTAGAACTCGATTAATAGGCCCACTCTGTACCTGTCCGGCATGTGCTGCAGGTAAGTCCACGAGAAGTCGAACCTGCCGCCCTTCCAGAGCTGCAGCCCCGCCCCTGCGGAGACTGACAGCGGCCTGTCCATCCACCAGTTGACTCCAGCCCTTAGGCTCAGCACGGATATCTTTCCTTCCACGCCGGCCGAAAGGCCCCTTGCCGAGTCAACGTCAACTGCCACGAGCAGCTTCTCGTCCAATAGGTGCACCGCGACTCCGCCTGCGTAGGCGAGGTCAAGGAACACCATCTCGGATACCGGCTGCACTTCGGTCGTGTAGGAGCCGGGATACCATATGATTCCGGGGGCGTTTCTCAGAACGAACGCTGCGCTTAGGCCCACCTTGCCGAAGCTGTACTTGCCCTGCACACCGAAATCAAGGGCAAGGCCGTAGCCTTCGACTTCGGGCATGAACTGGCCCAGGCCCTTTACTGCCAGGCCTGCCGCCACATAGCCCTTGGTGCCCAGCTTGAAGCTGTAGCCGCCCATGAGCGCGACGTTTCCTTCGTAGTAGTCGCCCACTCCGATGACCGCGCCGTACTCGTCGGTGATCTCGATGTTGCTTGCGCTCAACACGTCCACCGCGATGCCGGCGTATTTGAAGCCGAACACTGCGCTGAACTTGCCGTTCGTCGCGTAGACCGAGGTGTAGTTGGTATAGAGCGTGAATATGTCGGTCGTGGGAAGAGCTGCAGGGTTAAGACCTGCGGTGCTGAGGTCTCCCCCCAGCGCAAGGCCTGCTCCGCCCATGCCTTCTGACCTGACCGAGTACCCCAGCTTAAGGGAGGGCAGGGTGCCCCAGTACTCGGCGGCAATGCCCGTTCCCGCCGCCGCCATGGCCATCATGACCGCCATGGCGAGTATTATGATCGCCCTTCTTTTCATCTATCGCACCTCCCTTACTAGAAGTTGATGAGCACGCGGCCGGTCTTTGATGCGCTGCCGTCGTTGTAGACGAGCCTGAACGCATACAGGCCGCGGGCTATCCTCAGTCCGTTGACCATCATGTCCCATGTTACCTCGCTTATGCCCGCAGGAACCGCCTCTGAGAAGAGCATCGCCCCAGATAGGTCATATACGTACAGCGTGCCAGGCTTCTCCGCGTTGACGAAGAAGATAATCTCCTCGGCATCCCTGTCCACGCCAGCGCGGGCGCCTTCCTCAGCGTTTGCAGGCCATATGGAGAACGGCCCCTCGAAGTCGTAGGCGACCCTGGTGGGGTCGGCGGCATCGAAGACTTCCATCTTGACCTGGTATCCGGCGCCTAGGAGAGTGTGTCCGAAGTCCCATTCGTACTCGAAGTCCTCGCCGGGCACGAAGAGGGTTATGGGCTCCCATGCATCGTCCTCATCAGCACGGAACCAGAGCCTCGTGCCGTGGTTGGTGTACTCGACGTCCGTTATGCCCCAGGCGACGTCCACAGGATTGGAGACCGTGTCACCCGTAAGCGGGTTCTCGAACCATCCCGTGAGCCTGTTGGGCCCTTCGCCCATGAGGAACTCGTAGCCGAATCCGATGAAGTCCACGAAATTCTCCCACTGACCTTGCAGGACCTCTATCGGGAAGCCCAGGAATATGAAGCGGTAGTCGTCGCCTGCGTAGCTTACGCCAAGCGCCGCCCTGTCATATTCGTCAATCGCGCCACCGTACTCCGAAAGCAGTATCGGGTAGGCGCCGGGCCCGAAGTCTGTGACTACGTCGCCGTAGTTGGGGAACACCGGCGAACCGTCGCTTACATAGCTCCAATAATCGTAGTCGAGGTATAGGTCAATCTCGTTTTCATACAGTATGGTATCGCCGGCGACCTCTATCACGTCTTCATAAAGAGGCACGCCGTTTGCAGCCATTAGCTGCTTCAAGGTGAAGTCGGTTATGAAGCCCCTGATCTTCAGGGCCTCAAGGAGCTCCGCCTTGGTATCCTCGCTTAGCGCGCTCTCATGCATTACTTCAAACGTGTCCTCATCCACCCTGTCGTAGCCCTCTATCATGTTGAGCATCTCGAAGCTTGTGAGGAACAGCTTGCCGCCGTGGTTCAGGAAACCGATGATCCACTGGGCGTCCTGCTCGGTTATGACGCCGGAAGTGTTCAGAGAGGTGTTCCAGAACACCACGTTGGGGATGTCATGGGGGAGCGTTAGCGGAGGTGTCACTGCATGGAAGCTCAGTCCGAGCTCACCGAATGCGACCATGATGTCCTCCGTAGGGCCAATCCAGCCGTCGTAGGTGTCGTCGAACACCGCTACGATGTCCTCAGGCGCTGCGAAGAGCACCTGCTTGTAGGAGCTTGCTACCACCTTGTCGATGTCCGAGTTATACATCTCGTATAGGACGTAATAGACTCCGAAGCCGTCCGGGTCGCAGGGCAGCTCGGCGTCAAGCCCGTATGCGTAATCGCTGACCTGATACTTGTCATACGTGCCGTAATATGTGTCTATGTAGTTCAAGGACCACCTGTGCACTATCGGATCGATGCTAGCAGCGCTTGCAGAATCCCCTCCGTCTATCTCCACGCTGCAGTCCACAGTGACAGGAATAGTGCTGCTGTACGTAGGCGTGACATCTATGGATGCCACTCCGGGATACCTCGTCCAGGTGAGCGCACCGATCATGCTGAGCCTTCCGCCGGTGCTGACAAGCCCCTTCAGCTGCTCCTTCTTCTCTGCGCTATTGAGGATTATCTCCTTTATGGTATCCCAGTTGCCGCTGGGATCCGGGTCGTCGTACTGCGGTATCGAGTAGCCAGGATGGAACTTATCCTGGGCCACCAGGAGCGATGCCACGGCGCTCACCTGAGGCGTCGCCATCGACGTCCCCGAGTAGAAGTAGTAGCCGTAGGAGTAATCGCCGTCGGCTGCCACATTCAGTATGTAGTTGCCGGGGGCCGCGATGTGCACTGACTCGGGACCGAAGTTCGAGAAAGATGCGAGGTTGTCGTTCGCGTCGGTTGCCGCGACCGAGATTATGTTCTCGCAGAAGTAGGGCGAGCCGGGCTTCGCGTAAGTGGACGGGTAGTGGCCGTAGAAGTCGCCGTTGTCCCCGTCGTTTCCTGCTGACGAGATGAACAGCATGCCGCTTTCGCGTATCGCGTCAGCCAGCGCCATGCTGGGATCCCCGCCGCCCCAGCTGTTGGAGGTGAGGTCTGCGCCCATCTCCACCGCGTAATCAAGGGCCCTGATGGCGTCCGAAGTCCATCCGCCACCTTCGCCTAGGAACTTCAGAGTCATTATCTTGGTGTTGTAGGTGACTCCCGCCACCGAGCCGTACTCCCACGAGGCGGCTATGGTGCCTGCCACATGGCTTCCGTGGTCGTCCTCGGCATTGGGAATCCACCCGGTCTCGGTTCCTATCCCGAGGTCATGGTAGAAGTCGTAGCCGTATACGTCGTCGATATATCCGTTTCCGTCGTCGTCGACGTCGTCTTCGCCCTCGAGCTCCTCCTCGTTCACCCACATATTGGGTGTAAGCTCGGGTATCCAGTAGGCGACGCCAGTATCGATGACGCCTACTACCACGCTTGAGGAATCAAGCCCGAAGTCGTCGTTGGCATAGTCCCATCCGACGAACGCCTTAATGTCAGACCCCTGTGTCCCGTAACCATAGCCCCAGTCCCCTTGATTGTCAAGGTAATACTGGTAGCCAAGGAAGAAGGATTCAGGCGGCGTCGGGGTGACATAGTCCGCATACATCGCATAGTCGGGCTCCGCATACCTGACGCCTGCGATCTTGGCGACCTTCGCCGCCATCTCGACGGTGTCCGCATCCTCGCCGAAGTCGAGGAACGCGAACTTAAGGCCGCCGGCTGCCGATGCTCCGACCCCCTCGGCCTTCCCGCTCATCTCGAGCTGCTTTTTGACCGTCCCGCCCAAAGCCGCCACAGCGTCTTCGAACGCGGACAATGACGAGGCGGAGACTCCGCCCTCCAGCCTCACTATCACGCTGCCGGGCCTAGTCCTCCCGGGTGTGGAGGTGTTGATCGTGTCATTCACCTTCACGTTCTCAGGCAAACCGTCCTTCTTGATGCCTTCGGCGACGAATCCCTTCGGCTCCGCAGCCATCGCCGCCAGGGAAAGCATAAGAACGATAGACATCGCGATAACAACCAGTTTTCTTGAACTCAAGTGCCTGCACTCCTTTCTGGTAAGACATTGGAACAATTGATATCTATTTCTATGCATCACGGATAATCCCTGCTAACATTTCCATAATTGCTTACTGCCGAGAATGATATTTGTTTGATAAGCAAAGCATCTCGGAAGCGCATCCTTTAGTAAGGGAGTCGAGTGGTACTCTCGCCGACAGATGAGCTAGGCAGGCGCTTTCCTGTTGGTCCCGGGATACTGCCGGCCACATACAAATCTTTGGAACGGGGCGCCGAATGAAGTATAATAAATCTCGTAAAGCCCCATTGAAAACAATAGTGCAAGGAGGGTAACCCATGCGTAACAAAAGACTACTGGTAGCCCTGATGGCCGTCGTGATGGTGTTCGCGGCGACCTACATGGCCAGCGCGGCAAACGGCAAGTTCACGATCGTCCACGTAAACGACGTGCACGGAAGGCTCGAGCCCTGGATTCCCGCCAATGAGAAGGTGGCAATCGGCGGAATGGCCAAGCTCGCGACCTTCGTGGACGGCATGAGGAAGGGCGGGACTAACACCCTGCTTCTGGCCTCCGGCGACATGATACACGGAACCAACATCGTGAACCTCTTCAACGGTGTGCCTATGGTGGACATCATGAACGACATGGGCTTCGCCGGCACATCCATCGGGAACCACGAGTTCAACTACGGCCAGGCTCAGCTTACGAACCTCGCCAGGACCGCGCGCTTCCCCTTCCTCGCAGCCAACATATTCAAGGCTGACGGCTCCTATTTCGCCGTCCCCTACACCGTGACCGAAATCGACGGCGTCAAGGTCGGCATGTTCGGCCTCTCCCCCGTCGACACCCCGATAGTCACCCACCCCAACAATGTTGTCGGGCTCACCTTCGCCGACCCGATCGACTCCGCGATGACGGTAGTCGCCGAGCTCGAGCAGAAGGCCGACATCATCGTTTGCCTCTCGCATCTGGGATACGACCAGGACCTCATCCTCGCGAAGGCGCTGCCCGGCATAGACATCATCGTCGGCGGCCATTCGCACACAGTGCTTGAGAAGCCCGTTAAGGTCGGGCCGACCATAATCGTGTCGGCGGGCGAATGGGCAGCAAATGCAGGAGTGCTAGAGGTTACTGTCACCAACAACGCGGTGTCCGCATACAACGGCAAGCTCGTGAAGCTTGACGACAACTACCCCGCAGTCCCCAAGACCCACATCGTCGGCGCCCGCATATGGCTCTACAACTACGCCATGGCAGGCGAGATGAACAAGGTCGTAGGGCACACCCTCGTTGACCTCGACGGCGAGCGCGCCAACGTCCGCACCAAGGAGACTAACCTCGGAAATCTCGTGGCCGACATCATGAAGGCCGCGGCGAAGACCGATATCGCCGTGACAAACGGCGGCGGCATCCGCGCCTCCCTGAAGAAGGGCGACATAACAGTCGGCGGCATCATCACCGTACTTCCCTTCGACAACAGCCTCGTAGTTATCGAGCTCACCGGCAAGACCCTCCTTGAGGCCCTCGAGCTGTCAGTGAGCAAGTACCCCGAGCAGCTGGGCGGCTACCTGCAGGTAAGCGGAGTCACCTTCAAGGTCGATGCCGCAAAGCCAGCCGGAAGCAGGGTCAGCGACGTCATGGTAAACGGCGTCGCGCTGCATCCGTTCAGGCTCTACACCGTAGCCACCAATGACTTCACCGCGGCAGGCGGCGACGGCTATACGATGTTCAAGTCGGCCAAGGTCCTCTATCAGTCTGGCATCATGCTCCGCGACGTAGCCATTGAGTATCTGAAGGGCAAGTCGATAGAGCCCAAGGTCGAAGGCAGGATCCTGATAGTCAAGTAGTCCAAACCCTTCATCATATAACCGAGGCCGGCAGCGAAACCAATCGCTGCCGGCCTCTTTCATATCCCATGCAGGCTATCCGACTGCTATTCTGCCATAAGCTTGTAGACTATCTCCCCGTCGACTACCCTTCCGTCCGGGACGAAGCCCATGCTCTCATACAGCTTCCTCCCCCGGTCGTTCTCCGGCTCGAAGCTGAGGAATATGTCCTTGTCCCCAGCCTCGCCCCTCATCCTTTCGATGAGCTGCTCCATCGCCTTCCTGCCAAAGCCTCTGGACTGGAAGCGCTCGTCCACCATGAGCCTTATGATCCATTCCTCGTCGCCATCGTCTACGTGACCGTACATCAGGAAGCCGACCGGCTCCTCCCCGAAGTAGATGCCAAGGGGCGTGCAACCCTCCTCGTATTTGGCCTGGGCGAGCGATATCGCGTTCTGGGCGACGAAGCTCCTCTGGCTTTCGGCCACCTTCAGCTTCGCCAGCTTGTACCAGTTCTTCGAGTCCACTTCCCTCAGGGTAATCATCAGACGGCTCCCTTCAGCCTCTTGCCGGGGCCCTCATCCTAGGGCGTCTGGGTCTGGGGCGCCGCCTCCTGCTCTACGGGCTTGGGCAGAAGGCCGATTATCTGGTCTATCATCTGCTGCGTGAGCTTGCCCTTGTTTGCCCTAATAAGCTCCATGGCCTTGCTCACTACGCCTGCTGACGGGCTCCCGTAGAACTCCCTTACGTACTTCTCGTATGATGCCATGACGCCGGGGTTCAGGCTTCCGTCCGTGTAGCTGAAGTTCGGGGTGTTGTCCATGCCCAGCAGGAACGCGGCCAGCTTCGCCACGTACTGCTCCATGGCGGCTCCTGAAAGGGGCGAGTCCTGATAGCTCTGGAGGAAATACTCCCAGTCGTGAAGCCTGTTTCCCACTTCCTCCATCTGTATCTGCAATGCGCCGTCCGCAACCCATATATCGTATACTTCCACCGTCTCAAGGAGCAGGAACTCGATCGCGTCCTTGGGAAGGTACTTCTCGAACTTGGCAAGATGGAACTTGGGGTCGGGAATCGCAGCGATCCTGCCCTGTCCGACGTAGAATATGCCGATGCCCACTCCCGCCAGCTTGTCGGCGTACTCGTACACCTTGGTCATGGTCGCCTGGTCGGCGCTCGAGACCTCGGGAAGAGCGGCGGTTACCTTCTCGGCGACTGCCTCCTGGTAGCTTCTAAGCACCATGTAGCCCTGGTAGCGCCAATACTTGGGGGCCGCCTCGAATGCTGTCAGGTACTTCGCCACAGCAAGCTTCATCGCCTCGACAGGGTCCGTCTCAGTGATCGAGTTGATGTAATCCACGTAGCTCTGGGGGTTGAAGTTGGGCTTCACGGACACGAACCTTGGCTTTATCGCATCGTCCTCCCAGCCCCATGTCGACCTCGCATAGCCAAGCCCGTTGGCGTGGTATGCGGCCCATATGCTGCGGTACGTCACGATCTCGAATATCCCGTCGTTATTGAGGTCCATAAGCTCCGACGCGCTTACAGGGTCGATTGCCGGTTTAAGGGTCCCGACCTTCCTTCCGTTCGCATCGTAAAGGCCCTTGTATATCCCCTCGTCATCCTTGGCCTTCCCGTTGAGAAGGTCCAGCGTGTAGCCTATCCCCTCATACTTTACGGTCAGCTTGTAGCCGTCTTCGACTACGAAGTCCACAGACGGGCCGTCGTTTAGAAGGAAAAGGTCGGCCAGAAGCGCATACTTGCCGTCCTGGAACGTGACGGGCATCGCCGTCGTGATTCCGCCCGAGCCTCCTGACGGCAGCTCGATGAGCATGTCCACGCTCGCGTCGGGGTTCATCCTGCCGAAGCTTATCGTGCCTGGGTAGCCGGCGCTTTCATCCCCCAGCCACTTCTCTATCACCGAGCCGTCCTTGCCGCTTATGATATAGAGGCCGTGCTGGGCCATGAAGTCCGAGTCCGCCTCCAGCCTCTTGCCTGCGAGGAATACCTGGTCCAAGGCGCCGTCTCCTGTCACATCATCGATTCCGACGTAGATTACCACCGCGCCTTCGGGAAGGGTAAACGGCGGAGGCGCCGCAAACGCCGCTGCGGAGGCGATAAGAAGCATGGCACCCACTATCAGAGCTGTGCCAGCCCTTTTAATAAAACCATAGAACAATAAGCTCACACCTTTCAGATTTACTGACAACATAAAGCATACATTAGTTTAACGACACGGCAAAGAAGCGGGTTTCCGCTTGTCCCCGGAATCTGACGGAATAGCATGTCAAGGATGAGACGGGCTCCAGCAGCCCGGGAAGTCCCGCCGATGATAGTTCCGCTACTGAAGGATTCCTCTCCTTGCCGTAGAAGTATTAGCGGGATAGCTCTCAGCCGTCAACTTGCGTCACATGGCGTTGTGACGCGGGTGCCATCAGGAGATCAACGGAGACGATGACCAGGGGGCTCTTGAATGATGAGGGGTCTTCACGATTTTTGAACGGTTCTTCCTCCTGCTTGGATTGGCCAACAGCATACTTCTGATCGCCGTATTCCTCGTACGGAAATACCGGCTCGCCATAGTGCAGCGCTTCGGCTGGATATACCTGCTGCTTGCCTTCCCCGCGGCCTGCGGGCTGTTGCTGGTCGACCCGGAGGGGAGATCTGCCAAGCACTCCGCATTCCTGTGCATCTTCCTGGCATTCCTGCTCCTTGAGTGGGCCTTCGACCACCTACTGAAGGTCGACTTCAGGTCGAACCTGCTTAAGAACTGGAAGCTCAGCATCCCTTACCTATCACTCTACTATGCGATGAACTACGGTTTCATAGTCATGCCTTGGAGGGCCCATCCGTCTTGGGGTGTCTTGATGCTGGGGCTTTTCGTAATTCAGGTAGCAGCAAACATATCGAGCCACCCAAAAGCGGTAAAATAGCCCAAATCGCTTCGCCGCATTCTTGGCTGTCATGAACTCAAACATCATGTGTAAGAGTAGGCCTGGTAATTCAATGACGGCAAGAGGGCATCCGAACGAATCAAATGCTTTAAACAGAGCTCTGCCTGCAGACGTCTAGATGCATTTTCCCGTAAAGTAATCATTAACTGCTTGCCATCCCTCGTGAAATCCGAGAATGTACAGCGTCCTATTTAGGAATTCTGAAGGAATGGTCTCACCTAACCTGAAGAACAAGTCCTGAAGCTCCTTGACGATGTCCTTCCTTTCAGTCTCATCAATCAAGTATAGAATGCATACGAGCAAAGAGAACACGCCTTTACAGCCAGAATCATAAGGTATCCTAAGGAAATCATGAATGCCCAGTCGAGGAATCGTATTGTTTATTGGGGCGCAGATAAGACTCTCTCCGCGTGCACACGAGTTCCGGTAAAGCCTTATCATATTCATTAAGCTCTTTAAGTGATGATTCTGTATGCCGAATGCTTTTGCTATCTCGTTTTGGACCTCCTGTTTGGAGTAGAGGAATACGCGGTTCACATCCCCAAGATCCAAAGCATTTATTAACACCCAGAAAGGGACATACCCGTAATTCTCTTTGTAGTGGTTAAGATATGCCTTCTCTGCGCTGAGTGAAGTCAGGACCTTCCTGATCTTTGCCCTGATTGCTTTAATCTCTTTCTCGGCTCTTCTCTTATTTGCCGGTGACATATCGCTGGTCTCAACGTAGTTGCGCTTATATGCATATGGTTTTTTAGACCTTTTGTAATGCTTGGAGAACTCGTAAGCAACGACAGATTTGATTCGTCTTTCAATACGTAGGATTCTATCAAGGAGCATTATCCTTAATTCATGATCGAATTGTGAAAGCGAGTGAAGCACCTCAATTGAGCAATTGGGTTTGTACTTCGGATATTCGCTTGATTCAGTAGAACAGCAGATGCTTTGAGTACCATTAACGATATTGTAGTAATTCCCATAAAGGAGTATTGACCTGGCTTTGTCAGTATCGCTGATTAACAGCCCTCTCTGGATGAGCTTCTCAATCTGCTTATCAATTGATAAAAAAGGTTTCCTCTTATGCCTATTAGCGAGCTGTCCGCTCGAAAGCTGAGTGCTCTCCATGTGGCCTCCAAAAAAGAACCCCGGACCCGTAGGCACCCGGAGTTATGACACTTATAATATAATGACTTCTCTACAGAATGTCAACACGCCGACTTGCTTCATCAAAAATGCATTTGAAAGTCATTCGTTGCCTCAAATGATAGATGCATCTGAAGGAGTGTGCAACGAATGGGTGAAAGACTCAACCACCTGGTTGCGAAAGGTGGGCTTAAGATGCCGGTCTCAAGTAACCACCGGCTATCATGGGCATATTATCGCCAAAATGTATCCCCATTGTAAGAAACTGAGCAGCTATCCTCTGCGGAAGGCTGCTCAACTTCCAATGCCGCCTCTCCTACTTCACGAACCCGCTCACCTTTTCCCTGAACATCTCCGGTGCTTCGACCATAAGCGAATGGCCGATGCCGTCGATGACCTCTACGCTCGCGTCCACGAACTCAGAGGCTGACTTCCTCGCCATCTCCTCGGTGATGAGCGTGTCCTTCCTTCCGATGATTATCCTCACCGGCTTCGTGAACGCGCCGCACCTTCCGGAGTAGTTGAACTTGGCAAGCTGCCTTGCGTGCTCCACGAAGCACATGACGTTCATCCTGAAGGCCCCGTCCACCAGCCTGTCCAGCTTGGCGTCGTCCTTCATGCCGGGAGTCATCGCACCCAGCGCCGCCTTCATCATGTCCCTTGAGCTCTTGTATAGCTCGATTACGGGGTAGTGCTCCTCCGGGGTGACGAGGCCCGTCACGGGGCACGGGTCGATGAGCATGAGCCTGTCCACCCTATCCGGGTGCCGCGCCGCCATTGAGATGGCCACCGCACCACCAAGTGAGTGGGCCACCACTGCCGCGCTCTTTACGCCCAGCTTGTCCATAAGCCCCAGCATGTAGTCCGCGTAGTCGTCCATCGCGGCGGATTCGATTCTATCTGAGTAGCCGCAGTTGGGAAGGTCCGGGACTATGCACCTTAGGCCCTTCATGTCCATCACGTCCTCGAACCAGAGGGCGCTTCCGGTGTTACCGTGAATCATGAGCACCGGCTTTCCCTCGCCATGCTCCAGGTAATGTATCCTCTTTCCCTTCACCTCAGCGAACTTCGAACTTGCGCCCATGGCGTTTATAAGCCTCCTTCTTGCCCAGATGATGGGCCTCTGCATCCACCTGTGCCATAACATGGTCAGGCCATAGGAGACGCCCTTGGGGAAGAACATGACGAACACGATGAGCATTATGCCGATTATCATCGTAAGAAGCTGGCCGAACCCGCGCGACATGAAGTAAGGCAGGCCGAATATGAGGACTACGCCGTAGAGCGAGCCCTGCACGAAGCCTATGCCTCCGATCATTATCGCGGCAAGCAGGTTCACCGATATGCCGATTCCGAAGGACGACGGGATTATGAAGCCCACCGTGTGCGCATACAGCGCGCCAGCGATACCCCCGTATACCGCGCTCATCATGAAGGCGTGCAGCTTGACCTTCGAGACGTTGATGCCGTAGGCCTTTGCCGCCACCTCCGAGTCGCGCACCATGCGGTACTTGGTCCCCATCGGCGAGTCGATAAGCGCGAACGCCGCCACCGAGAGAACGAGGAAGAACAGGAAGTTCACCCCGTAGTTCAGTATCTCGGCGTCGAAGAAGTGGACTATCTCCCTCATGCCGGTATGGGCCCCCAGCCAAGGCTGGCCGGCTATGAGCTGCTCTATGACCACCCCGAACGCCATAGTGGCGATCGCAAGGTAGAAGCCCTTCATTCTAAGGGCCGGCAGGCCTATTATGTAGCCGAACAGGGCCGCAAGGGCAATCACGGGTATGAGGTTCACGAGAAACGGCAGGCTGAACCTCTGTGAGAGGTACGCCGTGGTATAGGCCCCTATGGCCATGAACGCGGCGTGGCCTATGGATATCTGCCCCGCCATTCCGGCCAGGATGTTAAGGCCGATGGCGGCGATTGCGAATATGAGAAGCCTCGAGAAGATGGCCAGCATGTAAGTCTGCGAGTAGAATATGAGCCCAGCCGCGGCTCCCGCGGCCAGTGTAATCAATATGTACCTTCTTAAGCTCTTCTTCATCCTAGGTTCACACCTTCCCCTTGAACCTGGAGGCGAAGAGCCCGTCGGGCTTCACCGCCAGCATGACGATTATGATGATGAGGATTATGGAGAACTGGTAGTCCACCGGGTTCGCCCCTGTGATGTTCAGCGCCGAGAAGCCCGCCGCCATGAGCGCAACCACCACGTCCTGGATGAGCCCGAGCATGAGCCCTCCCACTATCGCGCCGAAGAGGCTCGAGAAGCCGCCCAGCACCGCCGCCGTAAGGCCGTAGATCTGCATCTCGACCATCATGCTGGGGGTGACAGACGACTTGTAGGCGATGAGCATCCCCACCATTGCCGAAAGCGCTATCCCTATCCCCCATGCGGCCGCGTCCACGCTCTTTACGTTCACGCCCACCGCCTGGGCCCCCACCACGTCCTGAGCCTTCGCCCTGACCGCCGTGCCGAACCTCGTGAACTTGAAGAACAGCGCAAGGCCCAAGGAGACGCCAAGCGCGATGAGAGTCGCCGCCACGTCGTTTGCGGGAAGTATCAGTATGCCGCCCGTTAGCCTTACGATAAGGGGCGACATGTCGACCACCCTGGGGAAGATGAGAGGCTCGGTGCCCCAGATGAGAAACGCCAGCGCCTCGATTATCATAAGAAGCCCCAGCGTGATGATGAGCATGGAGCTGTGCGAGAGGCCCTTCACCCGCTTCATGAGGAGCTTGTCGATGAGAACCCCCAGCACC
>CAZNZD010000008.1:0-42860 GCA_964577435.1 uncultured Clostridia bacterium | reverse complement strand
CTCGATGTTGATGCCGTAGCCTTCCTCAAGACGCTTGGGTATGTAGGACTGGACGTCCGCCCCGTGCTCGGTCAGGCACCTCACCACGGTGGCGGTGGCGGTTATGCCGTCAACGTCGTAGTCGCCGTAGACCATGATCTTCTCGTGGGCGTATATGGCCTTAAGAATCCTTGTCGCCGCCTTCTTCATGTCAGGCAGCTCCATGAAGTCCGTTATCTGCTCCAATGTGGGGTTAAGGAATGTGCGGGCGTTCTCCGCGTCGGTTATGCCCCTGTTGTAGAGAAGGCCTGCCATGGTTTCCGATACGCCGAAAAGGCGCGCATGCTCCTTTCGCTGCGCGACGTCAAGCTCGTTTCTGAGCTCCCACCTTTTCCTCGCCCTTGCCATGCTCCCCCTCTTATCTTCCTTAAGGCTTCAAGCCCTGATTCTTCTTCCCGGTCACTCCTGCCTCGTGATTTGAGACGTTCTCTTCCGCCCTGAACTTCGCCATCTTCGCCACGAGTTCGAATGGTATCGGCCTGTCCATCGGAAACTGCACCGCGCCTTTTGAGCTCTTATAGGCCTTAAGCTCGGCTGCGAAGCGCTCTATGGCGCTGGGTGCAGGATAGAACCCGATATGATTTTTCTGGGCTGCGAAATGCACAAGGTTCCCGTGCAGGTAGAAGGTCGGCATCTGCCAGCTCATCTTCTCCTGCGCCTCCGGCACCGCTTCCCTTATGCACAGCCGCAGCTTCATGAGCCTTTCGGCCAGATCGCCCGAATAGCCCGATATGTACTCGTCGATGCTCTTCGGTCCCTTTCCCTCCATGCCCGTCCGCCTTTGCTGTAGATGTCTAACATTACAAATATATCACAGTCGGGCAGCCCGTTTACATATTATCCGTTTCCTGCCCGGCGTCTACGGCCGGCACGCGGACGAGCTTCCTTCTTGCCCTCCAGTCGGACATGTTCGCATCCATGAAGGAGGCGAAGCCCGATCCATGCCCAGGATGCCGAAGGTGCGCTATCTCATGTAGCACCACATACCCGGTAAACTCCGGGTCTTCATGGACGAGCCTCAGGTTCAAGGTTATGCTTCCCTTCATAGGCCTGCAGCTTCCCCACAGCGAGCGCATGTCCCTGACGGTAATCGCCGGCCTTGGCGAGCCCATTGCGGCCAGGAGATGCCCGTATCCGTCGCAGAGCCCCTCGAAGTCCGACTTGGCCTCCGCCTTAAGCCATGATATGAGCCTTGATACCGCGCCTGCCGCCCCGGTGCAGCCCGAAGTGCCGAGGATGATGCAGGTCCCGTCTGCGCGGACTTCCTTTAAGGCGGGGTCAATCCGCACTTCCGCCCAGCTTCCGCGAAGCCTCACCCTAGAGGGCAATCCGTCATCGCCTACAGACATCCTTCCGTCTTCCGGCGCACTTCTCATCCTGTCGCATGCCTTTGCTATCCATTCGGCCTTGGAGGCGAGGAACCTGGCTGCAGCCTGCTCGTCGGTCCAGTATGGCACCGTCAGCCTGACCCTTGCCCCTGAAAGGACCCTGAGCCTTAAGCATTTCGCCCTCTTCCTTGCGCAGCGAACCGAGAAGCGCCTTCCCTGCCAAGAGACCTCCCTGAAGTACTCAGCCAACTGACCCTCCGGAAATCAAGAAGCGGAAGTCCTGCTCCCGCTTCTTGTCGTTATTCGTTTCTACTTGACCTTCGGCTTGTTCTCTCCCGCAAGCCTTCTCCAGTCGTACCAGAGCGGTCCTGCGACGAAAAGCGACAGGTACACGCCGATGATGAGGCCGGCGAGAAGCGCCAGCGTGAAGTCCCTTATCGTTGCCGAGCCGAAGATGAACAGGGCAAGGACTCCGATGAGGGTCGTTATCGTCGTGTGCATGGTGCGCCCGAGCATCTCCTTGATGCTCCTGTCGGTCATGCCGGCGAGGTCTTCCTTCTTGGTGCTCCTTAGGTTCTCCCTTATCCGGTCGAATACGATGATGGTATTGTTCACGCAGTAGCCCACCAGGGTGAGCATGCCCGCGATGAAGGCCGAGTTGACCTCCTGCCTTGTTACGACGAACACTCCTATTGTCATGAGCACGCCTGCGATGAGCGTCGCCACGGATACCGCGGCGAACCTGTATTCGAACCTGAGCGCTATGTAGATGAGTATGCCTATGGAGGCTATTATGACTGATTCTATCGCCACCTTGGTGAGCTCGCTTCCGATTCTGGGGTCCACCTGGTCTATGCCGTGGCTTACTGCTGTAGGGTACTTAACCTGTACTGCATCGATGACCGCCTGCTGGCTGTCAGAATCGAGGCTCGGCACCCTTAGGGTGAACTCGTTGTCGCCGACTCGCTGCACCATGCCCTTGCCAAGGTTAAGCCCCGCCAGATCCGGCACGTTTATCGCCTCGCTGATGCCCGCCGGGTCTGCCGGCTCCGAGAACTCTAGCCAGAACAGGGTCCCCGATGTAAAGTCAATTCCAAGGTTAAGCCCTGCGGTAAGCATGCCTATCGTGCCGCCGACCATCAGGATCAGCGTGAGCGCATACCAGATCTTCCTTGTCTTGATGAAGCTGAAGTTCTTCATGCCCCTACCTCCTGACCCCGAAGAATTTTATGCCCATGCCGGGCGTCACGACCAGGGACAGCAGCAGCCTTGTCAGCACTACCGCCGTGAACATGCTGGCGAGCACGCCTATGATGAGTGTGACCGCGAAGCCCTGGACCCTGCCGGATCCGAAGTAGAACAGGATCATCGCGGTTATGATGGTGGTCGCGTTGCCGTCTATGATTGCGGTCATCGCCTTGTGGAAGCCCGCATCGATTGACGCCCTTATGCTCTTTCCTGCTCTGAGCTCGTCTTTTATTCGCTCGAAGATTATCACGTTCGCGTCAACAGCCATACCTGTGGACAGTATGAAGCCTGCGATGCCTGCAAGGCTCAGCGTCCCGTTTATCGCCATGAACACTGCTAGCACTATGCCGGCATAGATGCAGAGCGCGATTCCCGCCAGAAGCCCCGGCAGCCTGTAGATGACTATCATGTACAGGAATATTAGGGCCATTCCGACGGCGCCTGCGACGAGGCTGCTGTTGGCCATGTCTGCGCCCAGCGTCGGGTCCACGAAGCGGGTCTCCTTGTGCTCCACGGGGGCGGGAAGCACGCCTCCTCTGAGGATGGCCGCGATGGATGTCGCCGATTCTATCGTGATGTCCCCGCCGCTTATCTCAGCCTTGCCGTTTGGTATCTCGCTGTTGATTATGCCGCTTACGACCTCCTGGCCGTCTAGCATTATGCTTATGTTCTGCCCCACGTTGTTCCTTGTTATGTTCGCGAACTTCGTCGTATACTCGGACGAAAGCTCGAGGTGCACTGCTGGCTTGTTGTTGTTGCTGGAGTAGCCTGGGGTGGCCTTCGCCAGTATCGTCGGGCCAGACATTATCGACTGCCCGTTCAGCCTGAATTCCAGCAGGCCCTGCCTTCCCACTACGTCAAGCGCCTGCTCAAGGCTTGTGACGCCGGGGAGCGAGACCGTTATGCGCCTCCAGTTCTCTCCGCTCATCTTCTCTATTACCGGCTCGATGACGCCCAATGAGTCTATTCTCTTCTCCATGGCCGCCCTTGTGTCCTCGACGACCTGCGCGTCGATTTCCCCCTGGTCCGTATCCTGGACTTCCAATACCAGCATCACGCCACCCTGGAGGTCCATTCCCAGCTTGACCCAGCTCTTGCCGTCAGTCTCATTAAGCCTTGCCCTGGCTGAAAGAAGTATGTAGCCGCCTGTTACGGCGATTACGATGAGAATGACCAGGGCGTTGAAAAGCTTGCTGCGGTTCATTGGCTTACCTCGCTTCCGATAGAATGCTTGCGGCCGGAACGCTTCCTGCCATCCGGCAAATCTCTTTATAGGAACCTGGTCCCGTTGACCACTATCGAGAACTCGCACCCGAGGAATGCCGCGGCCTTGCGGCTTATGGTCATCCTCGTCATGAATAGCTCGAAATACTCCATGACCGAGGTCACGTCCGTGTCGATTATGAGGTTAAGGGTTATCCTCTTGTTGGCCCCGTCCACGTCCAGAAACGAGTTGGTCACGCTGTAGCAGACCCTGTCGTGTATGTCGAACTCCGGGTCCTGCGGCTTCACCTGCACCCTGGTCCTGTGGACGTCCGTCTTGTCGGCGAGGATGATGGCGGCCGCGATATTGTTGACAGCGTGACCGATCTCCTCCTCGTGATTGCCTACGGCGGATACGATGATTGCGACCTCATCTGGATCCATGCCCATGTTGATAAGCGCAGGGGCCGAGAGCGTCGCGCTTAGGAGGCCATGGTGCTCCCTGTTCACGCTGTTACCTATGTCGTGAATGTATCCTGCGATGGCGGCTAGCTCGGCGTCCCTCTGGGTGAAGCCCAGCCTCTTCATCACGTTCTCGGCGATGTCGGACACTAGCTTCGCGTGCCTTAAACCGTGCTCGGTGTAGCCCATGGCCTTCAGGTTCTTAGAGCCCCTGTTCAGAAAGGCCATTATGACGGGGTTTTCCCTTACGTCTCTCAGCACTACGTGCTTGAACTCCAACGCCTCCACCTCCGCATGATTAAAGCCGCGCACCGTCTGACGGGCGCGGCCTTCCTATTGGCCCATCGTCACATATATTCCAGCGCGAACTGCTCCAAAGGTCCGAAAGGCAGGAAGAATATCCAGCTCACCTTCTCGGCCTTAAGGCCGGCGACGGCCGGGTCCTTCTGCCAGAACGGCATGATCGCGAAGCTTCTTACCGTCTCGCCCGCCTTCACTACTCCGTCGGTCACGACATCGGGGATTATCGAGTAATAGCGCTTCTTGAATGTGCCGTCTATCTCGACCACGCAGTAGCTCTCCTGCATCGGCATCACATACCTGTCCAGCTTGCTCGCGTTCGTCACAGAAAGGTCGTACTTGACCTCGTCTCCGATCGTGAGGAAGCCCTGTATGCTCACCGTTATGCCCTCGATGGTCTCCGGGGTCTTGAAGAAGGCCTTCGTGTAGCTGTTCGAGATCCAGTCGCTGCCGACAAGCCTGTCGTCTACCACCGCGTTCTTGCCGACGCTCACGCTTCTGACCTTCACGTACCTCGGCACCAGCCTGCCGGCGCCGTTTACGTAATAGACCTTCACCCTGATGCTGTCGCCCGTCTGCACGGATTCGACCTTCTCTATGGACTTGAAGCCGTCGGTGCTGCCCTTCTTGGCCTCCACGAACTCGACGAAGCTTAAGGCCACATCAGAGGCCAGCATCTTCGCCTCCGCCCAGCTGCCCTTCTGGAATGCCGTCACATAGGCGACAGCGGCAGTCTCGGCGGCGGTGTTGGCACCTACTCCGGGAGCCGCCGCAACCGATAGAAGGACAATAAGAACTGCCAGAATCGACAGTCTCTTGATCATAAGAGGATCCTCCCCTTTGTTACCAGGTCCCTCAGGACTTCTTCTCCGCGGGCTTCTCTGCGAACTCGGGCTTGCCTTCCACGGCATTTACGCCCCACTTCTTTATGCGGCAGAGATACTCCTGCGAGCTGTCCTCGGCGATGTTGATTATAAGGTCGTCTTCCTTGACGTCGACTATCACGGCCCTGAGGCCGCCGATCGTCACTATCCTGTTGTCTTTCCTAAGCGACGCCATCATGGCCTCGCGCTTCTTCTTCTGTTGCTGCTGGGGCCTTATCGTAAGGAAATACATCATCGCGAAAAGCGCCACGACCCAAATGATAAGGAATGCCGAGCTGCCGGTCCCTGTTGTTGGCATTTGATTACCTCCAATGTGTTTTTTGACCTAACTCCTACATTTTAAGGCACGCGGGTCAGATTAACAATATCCGCTTCCGCTGCCGAATCGTATGGCTCGGGAGCCATCATATCGGAAACGTCCAAGCAGGGCTAGAGTATCTCCGTCATGCCCTTACTGGCCGCGCTGGCCTCCTTCAGCACACCGGATACTATACCGTAGCTTCCCAGAAGGGCGAAGAGGAGGCCTATTCCGAGGTCCTTCATGATGAGCCAGAAGAGCTCGCTGTCGCTTACGAACCCGACTAGCACCGTCTGAAGCCAGAACGAGAGCGGAAGCTCGGGTCCCAGAGCCTCCCTAAGCTCTATCGGGTAGAATGTGAACACTGCCCCTACTACTCCAAGGAAGACCATCACCGCGATGATTGCGGCCTTGCCCCTGCCCTTCCTGCCATTCAGCATCTCATAGCCCGTCTTCGCCAGGAGTGCCATGACGAGGCCCACAAGGGAAGACACGAACCCGAGCCTTGCGACCAAGATCCAGAGTATCGCGCCTATCACGGCGCCGGAGGCGGCACCGAGCGCTCCTGTCAGGTAGCTGCCGCCTCTTCCCTTCTGTTCGGTAACGCCCTCCCTTTCGAGCGTAAGGAGCCTTGCCGCGCAGCTGTCGCAGATTTCCACCGCCGTGCCTCCCACCATATAGGGTTTCAGCGGGCCCTCAGAGTCGCAGAAGTTGCAGCCCGGTTTAAGCCCCATGTATGAAAGCTCCCTGGAAAGCGCCCTTAGGGACGTCTCTGCGATCTCCTCGACCTCTTCCTGCTTGCCTCTGCCCCTTAGCTTCAGCCATATGGAGTTGCCGTTGCTGCCTACCTCGATGATGCCCAAGTCCGCGCCCCTTTCTTCGAGGACGGACTTCAGCCTCGTGGATTCGAACGCCCTGAGGCCGGAGACTGAGGTGAAGATGAAGACATGGGCCCCCTTCTGGGCCTGGGATACCGAGAACCAATAGCCGTCGAGCTCCCCTATCGCCGCAGTCCCATGGACCTTCCAGCCGTACTTGGAGGCCATGGCCGCGATCAGTCCCGACCTGTCCATTATGGCAGCACCTCCTGCGCTAATTCGTCCATTATCTAAGCCATATGAGCGAGGCGCCCTACCTGGAGGCCCTTTCAGCCCAGATCGGCCTCTGCGCCTCCAGGAATGCGTCAAAGCGGCCATCCTCTATGGACTGCCTCAGCTTCTCCATGAAGCGCATCATGAACCTCACGTTATGAAGGGTGGTTAGCCTTATGCCGAGCACTTCCCCGGCCTTCATGAGATGCCTTATGTATGCCCTTGAGAAGTTCCTGCATGCGTAGCAGTCGCACTCGTCGTCAAGGGGCCTTTCATCCTCTGCCGAGCCGGCGTCTCTTACGATGAACCTCCCCTTCGAGGTGAATATCGTGCCGTTTCTTGCGATTCTCGTCGGCAGGACGCAGTCGAACATGTCTATGCCCAGCGCCACCGCCTCAAGTATGGCATCAGGGCTGCCGACTCCCATGAGATACCGCGGCTTCTCGGCGGGAAGCTCGGGCGCCGTGTAGGATAACACCTCGTACATCTCGCGCTTGCTCTCTCCTACCGATAGGCCGCCTATAGCGTAGCCGTCGAAGCCCATTGCCGAAAGCTCATGCGCCATCTTGACCCTTAGGTCCCTGAAGCCGCCCCCCTGGACTATGCCGAAAAGGGCCTGGTCCTGCCTGTCGTGCGCGCTTTTGCACCCTTCAGCCCACCTGGTGGAGGCAGCCACGGACTTCTCAGCGTAAGCCCTGTCCGATCCGAAGGGCATGCACTCGTCTATGACCATCGCGATGTCGGCGCCCAGCGCCATCTCTATCTCCATGACCTTGCCGGGGCTGAAGAAGTGGCGCGATCCGTCTATGTGGGAGCTGAACCATACCCCGTCCGGCTTGATCTTCCGAAGGCCGGAGAGGCTGAACACCTGGAAGCCTCCCGAATCGGTGAGCATGGCCCCGTCCCAGTTCATGAACTTGTGCAGCCCTCCCAGCCTTTCGATTAGGTTGTGCCCGGGCCTTAGGTACAGGTGGTAGGTATTTGCAAGGATAAGCCCAGCCCCTGCCTCCCTCACCTCGTCGGGCGTCATGGTCTTCACCGTCGCCTGAGTGCCGACCGGCATGAAGACGGGGGTGGGTATGTCCCCGTGGGGTGTCCTGAGGACGCCAAGCCTTGCGCCGCTTCCGGCGTCCTTCTTAATAATCTCATAGCTTACTGGCCTCAATCTGACCTCCGAGAGCTTTAGTAGATGAGCATCGCGTCGCCGAAGGAGAAGAACCTGTACTCGAGCCTTACCGCCTCCTCATAGGCGGACAGCGTGTTGCCCAGCCCGTGGAAGGCGGCGACAAGCATGATGAGGGTCGACTTGGGAAGGTGGAAGTTCGTGATTATGGCGTCGACGGCCTTGAAGCTGTAGCCCGGGTAAATGAAGGCGGCAGTCCAGCCCTCGTCCTGCCTGAGTAAGCCGTCTGCGTCCGCGATGGTCTCAAGCGTCCTAACCGAAGTTGTTCCCACGGCGATCACCCTTCCGCCGGCGGCCTTCGCACTGTTTATCTTCTCAGCCTCAGACGCTGCAAGACTGAACTTCTCGGAGTGCATCCGGTGCTCCGTGATGTCATCCACGCTTACCTTGCCGAAAGTGCCGAGGCCGACATGAAGCGTGCACCAGGCGGTCTCGACCCCCATCGCCCTTATCTCGTCCAGCAGGGCGTTGGTGAAGTGAAGGCCGGCAGTCGGGGCGGCTGCGGATCCGGTCTGCCTCGAATAGACGGTCTGATACCTCTCCGGGTCGTCCGGATATCTCTTAATGTAAGGCGGAACTGGCATGTAGCCCGTATGCCCGATGACATCGTCGACGATTTCGGAGGAAGACAGCGCGAGGTAGCGCTCGCCGGTGGGTGTGATCCCCTCTACTCGGCAGCTGAGCCTTCCGCCGCTTAACGACACCTCGGCCCCCGGCCTGAACTTCCTGCCGGGGTGCACCCAGGCCTCCCATACGTCGTCATGAAGGCGCTTCAGGAGGAGCACCTCCACCCGCCCTTCCCCGAAAAGCCTTGCGGGGAGCACCCTGGTGTCATTGAGTACCAGGCAGTCGCCAGGTCTCAGATAATCCTTAATGTCCCTGAAGAACCTGTGCTCCATCGAGGAGGTGCCCCTTCTTAGGACCATCAGCCTCGAGGAATCCCTTGGTTCGGCCGCGGTCTGGGCTATAAGCCCCTGCGGCAGGGAGTAGTCGAAATCGTTCAGCTTCAGGCTCAAACCTCTTCCCCTCCGTCGTCGTATCCGAACCTGCCCAGCTGGGCTGCGTCCTGGCGCCACTTGTCGCGCACTTTGACCCATAGCTGAAGGTTCACGCGGTTTCCTAGGAGGGTTTCCATGTCGAGCCTCGCCTGGGTGCCTATCTCCTTTAGCATGGAGCCCTTGGCCCCTATGATAATCCCCTTCTGGGAATCCCTTTCCACGTAGATGACGGCGGAAATGTCTATGATGTCGGAGCCCCTGTTCTGCATGGATTCCACGGACACCGCGACCGAGTGGGGGATCTCGTCCCTGGTCAGGCGGAAGACCTTCTCCCTGACCAGCTCAGCCACTATGAACTCCTCTGGGTGGTCCAGCTCCATGCCCTCGGGATAGAACATGGGCCCCGGCTCCATCATCGAGCAGATGTCGTCCAGAAGCCTGCCCAGCCCAGCCCCTGTCTGGGCGGAGACCAGGTAATGCCTCTCGAAGCCGGCCAGCGCCGAGAACATGCCCTCGGAATCCGCCTCGGCTCCCCCTTCGAGAAGGTCCGACTTGTTCATGACTAGCCAGACATGCGCTCCGGATGCCGCCAGCTCCTCAGAGACGTAGGCATCGCCCTTGTGCCCCGGCATGCTCGCATCGACTACGAAGAGCACTAGGTCCACATCCCTTGCCGCGCTTCGCGCCTGGCTGTTCATCATCTTTCCCAGTAGATGCTTGGGTTTATGTATGCCCGGCGTGTCCAGGAATATGACCTGGAGGTTAGGCCTGTTCATTATGGCCGCTATCTTGTTCCTCGTAGTCTGCGGCTTGTCTGAGGTTATGACAACCTTATGTCCGATGAAGGAATTGATGAGCGTCGACTTGCCGACGTTCGGCCTTCCTATCATGCCCACGAAACCGGAGCGGAACTCGTCTTTCACTAGCTTCTTCTCCATGGATTACCTCTTTGCCCCCTTATTCGGATCAAGCCTATCGGGGCCGAAATGCCAGGGGAGCATCTCGTCAAGCCTGTGCGAGCGCGGCTTTCCTTCGGCGTCCTCGAGTATGACCTCAAGGCACGGATTGAACTCCACAAGGGTCTGCCTGCACTGCCCGCATGGCTCTGCAGGGCCTGAACCGCTTCCCACCACGGCGATTGCCGTAAACTCCCTCGTGCCTTCGGAGATCGCCTTAAGAAGCGCGGTCCTCTCCGCGCAAATCGTGCACCCGTAAGCGGCGTTTTCGACGTTGCATCCCGTCCACACCCTGCCGGATGAGTCCAGAAGCGCCGCTCCCACCTTGAAGCCCGAGTACGGCGCATACGCCATCTTCCTTGCCGCCCTTGCCCTCTCCAGAAGGCCCTCCCTGTCAACTGCCATCAAAGCACCCCTCAATCGATATGCCCTCTTATCCCTGGTCCTGTATCCTCTCAAGGCCCATGCCTTTGAGCACGGCCTCCTCTGCAAGCCTCATCTCGGCCTTGTCGTCCGCCTCGATGTGGTCATATCCTAGAAGGTGGAGTGCACCGTGCACGGCAAGGTAGGCGACCTCCCTTTCTATGCCGTGTCCGAACTCCTCAGCCTGCCTTGCCGCAGTCTCCATCGAAATGACGATGTCGCCTAGAAGCCTGGGCAGCTCCTCAGGCCCGTCCGTCTCATCCTCCTCCAGCTGGGGGAAGGAAAGCACGTCGGTGTGGACGTCCTTGTCCCTGTACTGCCTGTTTAACCTCCGTATGCTCACATCGTCCGTAATGAGCACGGAGACTTCGTAATCGCCCTCTGGCGCGAAAGCCTCTATCGCCGCGGTGATCGCCTTGCCGGCGAGGGATGCCCCCTCTGCCTTGATCGAAAGGCCCTCAGGCTCGAAGGATATGTCTATCGAAACGGTGCTCATGGCTATTCCTCCCCTTGCTGCCCCTCTTGTGGCTCACGCTTCTCTGCCGACCCCTTAAACAGCGGGAGCTGTCCGGGATAGGTGATCCTCCCGTGCTTGACCCCTCCAAGCACCCCGACGAAGCTCTCTTCGATAAGGTGAAGGTCCCTTAAGGTAAGGGGCGCCTCATCAAGGTCGCCGCCGTACAGCCTCTCCCTTACGAGGCTGTGGATGGCCTCCCTGATCTCCTGCGGGTCGGAGGTGGTCATCGACCTGACCTTCGCCTCGGTTATGTCGGCGAGCATCAGTATCGCGGCCTCCGCCGATTGCGGCTTGGGGCCGGGGTACATGAATACGGAGTCGTCGTCGACCTTCCCCTGCTGGGCAAGAGCCTTGTGATAGAAATACCAGACCTTGGATCCCGCATGGTGCTGGGCGATGACGTCGATGACTCCGGCGGGAATGCCATGCTGCCTGGCAAGCTCAACCCCGTGAGCCACATGGTTTATTATCCTCCTGGCCGATGTCTCCGGGGGAAGCCTGTCGTGGGCGTTGTCGTTTCTGATCTGGTTCTCCACGAACAGCTCTGGGCTTTCCAGCTTCCCGCAGTCGTGGTAGAAGGCGGCGGCCCTCACAAGAAGCGGGTCCGCCCCGATCTTCTCCGCGGCAGCTTCGCCTAGGTTGCCGACGATTATGCTGTGGTGGTAGGTGCCGGGGGCGTTCATCATCAGCGACCTCAGGAGCTCGTTTCCGGGATTTGATATCTCAAGGAGCCTGAATGGCGAAGAGAGCCCGAGCGCCGCCTCTGCGAAGGGCATGGTGCCCAGGCACAGAATCGCGCTGAGAAGCCCGTTTACAATCGCGGAGGGGATCATCGCAGGGTCCAGCCTCTCGCCGGAGAATGCCGCAACGGAAGCCGCCGCGATGAGCGTGGCCGCTGCGATGTAGGCGGCGCCCTTGACGATGCTGAACCTGTCCACCCTTCCCTTTGCGATCTTCACCCCTATGAACAGGCCGGCTATCGGGGACACGAAAGAGAGCACGGTGCCCTGGAACATGAAAGCATTGAAGATGATGCTGGCGAAGCCCGTGGCGATGCCCGCGTTGTCGTCCACCATGAGCGTCACTGTCATCGCGATGAAGGCGATAGGCACGTAAAGCGCCCCGTACCTTCCCAGGAACCGGTATGACGCCCAGGACATGAAGACGCCTACGGTAAGCAGCGTGAGGATGAGGGCAAGCTTCTTCGTGTTCCTGATCCCGTCAGTGTCGAGCCAGCTTAAGAACGCGGAATGGACAAGAAGGGCAAGCGCTGTGGCTATGCCTATCGAGATTCTCGCCCACAGCGGCTCAAGGCCCTCCATCAGCCCTAGCGAAGAGGTGAGGTCCACATGAGCCTCTGTTACGATCTGGCCCTGCTTCACTATCACGGAGCCTCTTTGGATGTAAACCGGCTGCACATTCGATTCGGCCTCCTCGGCGGCCCTCTCGAGCGCTGCCATGTCGACCGAGGCGTTCACCGTGATGAAGAGGTTTGCCACCTTGACCGCAGCTTTGGCAGCTGTTTCGCTCAGATCAAGCTCTGCCATAGCAGCTTCGGTCTGCAGCTTCTCGCGCTCCAGGTTCGTTTCCAGAAGCTTCCTGTTCTTCAGCACGGATACTGCGTACGCCTTGACAGAGGACATCGCCTCGGCGAAGTCCTTCTCTCCCATCCTAAGCAGGCTTTCCAGGGTTGTCCTGTCTACCGCGGGAAGCCCCGCCGCGGAAATCGCCTTGACAGCCTCGGAGTAAGCTTTCGCGGGGTCTGCCGCCTGAAGCACCCTGGCTTTGGTCAGCATGGCATAGAGCGCATCTATGTGGGTCTCGGCGATGATCGCCACGGTCTGGTTCACGCTCATGAAAGCAGGATTCCCTGCAGAAGACAGCAGGAAGTTCTTCCTGGCCTCCAGCCTGATGGCGTCTGTCGCCGCCCTGTTTATGACGGTCCTATGGGCGGTAACCGTCCTCATGGCCGGCTTTCCCACCTCCAGCTTCACCGCAGGCGGAGTAAGGTTAGTCGCTAGCAGCAGGAAGCAGATGCCCCACGCTGCAAGGTAGAGTGCGGCACGTATCCTGCCGTCGCGGCCATCCTTGCCGAAGAGGACGCTAAGTGGCCTGACCCTTCCGATGCTCTTCATTGCTGCTCCTTATCCTGCTCCGCCTGTACGAACAGGCTTCCGTTACGGTTCTCCTCCAGCGCCTCGTAAGCCTTGATTATCCTCTGGACTAGCTCGTGCCTCACTACGTCTAGCTCAGAGAGGTATACCACGGCGATGCCGTTCACCGATGAAAGGACCTGGGCGGCCTCTACCAGCCCCGAAGCCTGTCCTTTGGGCAGGTCTATCTGCGTGACGTCCCCCGTCACTACCACCTTCGAGGAGAATCCCATCCTGGTTAGGAACATCTTCATCTGTTCCCTGGTCGTATTCTGCGCCTCGTCAAGTATGATGAAGGCGTCGTCCAGCGTCCTTCCCCTCATATAGGCAAGAGGGGCGATCTCAAGGGATCCCTTCTCCCTGAGCTTCTCGAACCCCTCGATGCCCATTATGTCCCAGAGGGCGTCGTAAAGGGGCCTCAGGTAGGGATCGACCTTCTCCTGGATGTCGCCGGGCAGGAAGCCTAGCTTCTCGCCCGCCTCTACTGCCGGCCTCGTGAGTATGATCCTGTTGACCTGCTTCGCCTTGTAGGCGGCCACAGCCATCGCTACTGCAAGGTAAGTCTTGCCTGTGCCGGCAGGGCCGATTCCGAAAGTCATGCTGCTTTCCCTTATGGCGTCGATATAAATCTTCTGCCCCAGAGTCCTGGGCTTTATCTGCTTTCCCCTGTTGGTGACCTGGACGACGTCGCTGAGCACGCTCATAAGCGATGAGCCGTTTCCTCCGGCGGCGAGGCTCAACGCATGCCTCGCGTCCCTGACGCTCACCTTATTTCCTGCCCTTACCACGTTTCTTATGTCATCGAGGACTGCAAGGGCGGTATCGACCCTGTCCTCCTCGCCCCTTATCAGTATCTCGGCGCCCCTGGAATTGGCGCTTATCCCGAGCTCCGCCTCCAGAAGGTGCAATATGTCGTCGCCCGTGCCGAACACGAGCGACGCTTCGGATGCGTCATAGACGGTGAATCTCGCTTCCTTCTCTATCTTCCCGACCTCCGCTTCCTTTCGCCTGTCAGGCCGGCCGGGATTAGTTCCCGGCCGGCCATCCAGCCATCCTGTGAGATCAATAATGCCTTCCTATGCCATAGGCGCCCGGGCGCCTTCTTCCGATCGGCTTTCCCATTATCTCGGCCCAGACGATGGCGTCGGCCATCTCCTTCATGTTGATTCCGCCGACGAGGTCGACCTCGGGGGCTTCCCCCCTGGCGCTGAGATAGAGCATGTCGGACTCCAGGCCTACGCCCTCCTTGCCCTCGGTCATCTCTCCCCAGGCATCGCACATATCGTCGCCTTTCCATGTCCCGCTCTCCTCGGATGAGCGACCTTCAGAGGAGCTATTCGCCGCATCCACGGACATAAGCTGCTGCTGGAAGGGGGTTAGGCTTCCGTACTTATCCTTGTTCAGGCTCTCAGCAAGGCTTTCGCTTGATGTGCCCTCGAGGCTTCCCACATGCTCCTCGGGCAGCTCATCTCCCATCGCCCTTCCTTCCATGCTCTCATACTCGGCTTGGGCGGGGGCTGTGTAGTCCTCGAACCTCGAGCGCCCGGACCTCGGGGCGCCTGCCCGCGGCTCGACTGCCGGTCTTGCTGGCCTTTCGGTATCGAGCCTCTCCGACGGCATGGCGGCCTTCTGGGGCTTCGCCTCGGAGGCAGCCTCCTGCTGTGCTTTCTCCTCCAGCATCTTCCTCAGTTCCTGAAGCCTCTGGGACACCGTCTGCTGGTCGAAGCCCTTGCCCTTGCCCTCTTCCGCGGCCTTCTTGATGGCCTTTGCGAACTTGCCGACAAGGGAGATTATGAAGATGAACCAGAACAGGCCCATTATCAGAGGTATTAATGAAAATAGACCATCCACGGAGGTCTCACCTCCTCACTCCGGCTTCATGCCACATGGGCTACTTGCCGCTCTCCGAGGAGATCTCCTCAAGTCCGGGGCCCTTCTGACCTACTTTTGCGATGCTCTCCCTCATCTGTGTGTCAGACTGGATGTTGAGCATGTTGTAATAGTCCATGACGCCGAGCTTGCCCTCTCTTAAAGCCGATGCCATCGCTTTGGGCACTTCCGCCTCGGCTTCCACGACCTTGGCCTTCATCTCCTGCACCCTGGCCTTCATCTCCTGCTCGACTGCAAGGGCCGCGAAGCGCCTTTCGGCAGCCTTCGCCTGTGCGATGTTCTTGTCGGCCTCGGCCTGGTCCATCTGGAGCCTTGCGCCGATGTTGCGGCCGACGTCCACGTCTGCGATGTCGATGGAGAGTATCTCGAACGCCGTGCCGATGTCCAGGCCCTTTGAAAGCACTGTCCTGGATATCATGTCCGGGTTCTCGAGGACCACCTTGTGGCTTTCGGCTGAACCGACGGTCGTGACGATGCCCTCGCCGACCCTGGCGATTACGGTGGCCTCGCCGGCGCCTCCTACCAGCCTTTCGATGTTGGCCCTGACTGTCACGCGCGCCTTCGCCCTGAGCTCGATGCCGTCCTTGGCCACAGCCGCGACCACGGGGGTCTCAATAACCTTGGGGTTGACGCTCATCTGGACTGCCTCGAGCACGTTTCTTCCTGCGAGGTCTATCGCAGTGGCGCTCTCGAAGGTCAGCGTGATGTTGGCCCTCTGGGCCGCGATCAGCGCGTCGATCACCTTGTCGACGTTGCCGCCTGCTAGATGGTGGGCCTCGAGCTTGTCCACGCTCACCGGTATGCCGGCTTTCACTGCCTTAATCATCGGCAGGATGATCCTTGCGGGCGACACGCGCCTTAACCTCATTCCCACGAGTGTGAACAGGCCTACCCTCACGCCGGCCGCAAGGGCTGATATCCACAGCCCCACCGGTATGAAATTCAGGAGCAGGATCAGGAATATGAAGACTAATACGGGGAAGAAGATAACTACGAACTCCATTGCCTGTGCCTCCTTATCTTTATTGCCCTTTTGCCCTTCTTACCAGAGCCCTGCCGCCCAGCCTTCCGATGACCGCCACTTCGGCGCCCGGCTCTATGAACTCGCCTTCGGAAGTCGCCTCGTAGGGCTTGCCCGAAATCTCGATGACACCTATAGGCCTTAATGTCTTCGACACCACTGCCGTGTCACCTTCAGCCGGAAGGCTCGTTTCCGGGGTAGTCGCCTTCGGCTCGATCTTCGAGGAGAGCTCCGCCCTCCTGAAGATGAGGACGGCGGCAACCGCAGCTGCGGCAAGTATCACTATGATGATGAAAGTGCCGTCCTCCAAGGGTTACACCTCCCTGGCAGTCTCGTCATCGGTAGCTGCCTTCCTTACTATGACTTTCGCTCCCTCGACCCTCACCACGGCTACCCTGGTCCCGGGCTGGATGAACTCGCCGTCCGACATGACGTCGACCTTGCTCTCCCCGAAATATGCGGTGCCTACCGGCCTCAGCGTGGAATAGACCGTCCCGGTCTCCCCGATGGAAGGTCCCTTTCGGCCCTTCTGGGAGGGCTTGTCAGGGAGCACCTGCCTTCCCGTGACTTCGGTGAGTATAAGCCTCCCGAACAGGCTGTTGCCCTTGATGCCGCGTCTTTCGAGGGTCCTTACCAGTATTATGATGGTCGCGATGGCGAAGGCAAGCGCTATGCTAACGGAGATCAGTGCCTCCCTCGCGGTCGGGTACGACAGGATGAAGCTTGCGAAGATGCCGATCAGGCCCGAGACCCCGAGAACCCCGAAGCCGGGGATGAACAGCTCGATTATCAGAAGCGCCAGCCCGACGACGAACAGCACCACTATCTCGAAACCCGCCATTCCTGTTATAAGCCTTCCGTAGAAGAACAGCGCGAAGCTTACCACGCCGATGCCGCCGAATATGCCGAAGCCCGGCATGAACGCCTCGACTATCAGTCCCACTACGCCAAGGACTAGAAGAAGCTCGGAGGCTACAGGGCTTGTGAGGAACTGCCCCAGCCTCTCGCTGTTGTTCATCGCGAAGTCTATGCGCATAAGCCCATCAAGTCCCGCAGCCGCAATCAGCTCATCAAGGTTTGCGTGCACACCGTCGGCGAAGCCTATCCGCCCGGCCTCGACAGCGCCCAGTGTAAGGATCTTTCCCTTCTCGCTTACTCCGTCCACTGCGATGTCGCTGTCTACCATGGCGCCCGCGACTTCGGGATCCTTGCCGCGCGCCTCAGCGGTGCTTTCGAACTGCTGCCTGTAGGCCGAGATGTACTTCTCCTCCGCCGGCCTGGTCTCAGCCGCGCCTATTGAAGCTGCGTTCTGCATCCTGAGCTCGGTGCAGCTTATCGCGATGAGCGCACCTGCAGACCACGCCTTCTGGTTAACGAAGGCTATGGTCCTCACGCTGCTTTCCAGAATCTCGTCTCTTATCTTGTTGGAGGCGTCTACGAGCCCGCCGTAGGTGTCAATGTCGAAGACCAGGGCTGCCGCCCCCTGCTGCTTGGCCTCCATGAGGGCCCTTTTTATGAACATGTACGTGCCGTCGTCGATATCTCCTTTTACGGGTACGACGAACACGCCGCCATCTTCTGCGGCAGACGAGAAAGTGAACGCGGCCAGGATAACTGCCGCAATCAACAGAGCCGACCAAATGACCCTTCTCATTCCGCTCCACCTCTATCCGTATGAAGGGGATTCTATCCCATTACATTATAACAATTAAAGGGCCTGTAGAATAAAAAACGCGCCGATTGCCGCGGCCGTTCCGAAAAGAAAACGCCGGGCATTCGCCCAGCGCCCATGCTCTTATTAGCGATACCGCCTCTTGCGGGCTGCCTCGGACTTTTTCTTCCTCTTTACGCTGGGCTTTTCGTAGTGCTCCCTTTTGCGTATCTCAGCCAAAACGCCGGACATCTGACACTGGCGCTTGAAGCGGCGCAGCGCACTGTCGAGCGTCTCGTTCTTACCTACTCTAACCTCTGCCATACGGACTCCCCTCCCTCCGGGTTTGGATTCACGGTCTGCTGGTTCAGCTGATCCGTATGACCTGCAGATGCAAGTTCTTTTAAAATGTTAACTTAATCGCTCCGCCTTGTCAATAAAACGACTTGCTTCACAAAACTGAATTTGTAAGCCATCCGTTGCCTGATATGACATATGCATCTGATCTCTAGTGCACTTCTTGCGAGGCTCGAATAGGCCATCAGCCCGGAGGCCAGCCGAACTTCCTTCCTCCCAGCAGGTGCAGGTGTATGTGCCTTACGCTCTGCCCTGCGTCGGATCCGCAGTTCATCACCAGCCGGTAGCCGCTTTCAGCTATCCCTTCGCCTTTGGCAAGGCTGACCGCTACGGCGGCCATCCTTCCCAGAAGCCCGCTATCCAGGCCGGAAGCGTTCAGATCGGCTATGTGCTTCTTCGGCACTATGAGGATATGCACCGGCGCCTCCGGGTTCACATCCCTGAACGCCGCTATCTCGCCGTCCTCGAATACTAAGGTTCCGAGCTTACCTTGAGCTATCTTGCAGAAGATGCAGTCTTCCATAGCAATCCGCCCTTCTATCGCGTAGTTACCGCGCGGCCTGTTGCATACTCGCCTGAGCGTCCTTCTATAAGCACAGAGACCATCCCGGACGGCTCTCCCCCAGAGGTGAACCTGACCCTCGCATACTCGCTCGTATACCCCTCATAAGCTACCAAGCCGCAATCCTCAATGACTCTCGATTCGAGCACGACTTCGAAAATCCTTCCCTCCATGGCCTCAAGGATGCGCTCTTTCGAATGCGAGGCCTCCTCGATGAGGCGCTTTACCCTGTCGGCCTTCACATGCTCGGGGACCTGTCCCGGCATGCCTGCCGCAGGCGTGCCCCTTCTCACGGAATATGGAAAGGCGTGAACATGCATGAAACCGAGCCGGGAAACCATTGCCAGCGTGTTCTCGAACATCTGCTCGGTCTCTCCTGGGAACCCTGCAATGACATCCGTGGTTATCCCGATATCCCCGAGGCGCCTTCTTGCGCCCTCTACGGCCCCTCTGAAATATCTGGAATCGTAATGCCTGTTCATGGCCCGGAGTATGCTGTCGTCCCCCGACTGCAGCGGTAGGTGCAGATGCCTGGCAAGCTTTGGCTCCTCTTCGAAGAGTTTGAGGAGCTCCTCAGTAAGCTCGGTCGGCTCCAGCGAGGATATCCTCACCCTTCTGATTCCATCCGCCTTACATACTGCCCTTACTGCGTCGGCTAGGTTTGGCCTGCCGCCGAAGTCCTTCCCATAGCATCCGAGGTGGATTCCTGTGAGGATGACCTCGGCATAGCCGGCTGCAGCCAGCCTTCCCGCCTCCTCGGATATGCTTTCGATGCTCCTGCTTCTTACGTGGCCCCTTACGTACGGCACGTAGCAGTACGAGCAGTATGCGTCGCAGCCGTCCTCGATCTTCAGGTATGCCCTGGACATGCCGTCCGTGCCCTCGGCCCCTATCTCCTCATACCCTCCGAAGCCGGATATGTCCTCGACAAGGCTTACATCCCCTGCGCTCGGCATATCGAGGGCATCGGCCACGGCGTTGACCAGCCCGAGCCTGTCGTTCGCCCCCGCAGTGATGGCGACGCCTTCGATGGACCTGGCGGCAAGGGGGTCGCCCTGGACGAAACACCCGGCGGCAACAATCAGCGCGGACGGATTCCTGCGGACCGCCCTTCTGATCATCTGCCTGGATTTTCGGTCTGCCTCCCCAGTCACCGTGCAGGTGTTGATTATGACCGCGTCCGCTGGCTCGTCCTCGCCTACTACGATGAAGCCCCTATCTGTGAACGCCTTCTGCATGGACTGGGTGTCATACTGGTTAACCTTGCAGCCCAGAGTTATGAATGACACCCTCCTCATCTTTTCGCCGGGCCTATGCGCCTGGCCATGCCAAGAAGCGGTATCCCGAGCGCGAGAACTGCCACAGCCTCTCCGGCCGCCACAGCCAACATGGAGGCGGGCACCGTAAGGTCCATCCCCCAAAGGGATATGTAAGGCATCCCGTAAACGAACGGCAGGTATCCCCCCACGATGAGGCCGTTTAGGACTATCGGCGCCGCATAGCCTGCGAGCTTTCCCCTGAACCTGAATGTGATCAATGCGGCAAGCAGTGTCGCGATGGTGCCGAACACCACGTCTATTATCCCGACTGGTCCCATAAGGTTTGCGATCAGCGCCCCGACTGAGAGCCCCATCACCGCCTCGGGCCATATCATAGGAAGAAGCGTCATCGCCTCCGATATCCTTACCTGCAGCGGACCGTAGGATATCGGCGCCAGCGCCAGGCACAAGGCGACATATATTGCTGCGATAGCCGCAGCCCTTGTGAGTGTCTTAAGGTCTATCTTCAATTTCCCCTCCGGAATCGTTTTACCAAGATAAATTAGCACAAAGGTGCCGCCATGTCTAATGCGTGGCTGTGGCCGGGCTAAGCGCCTCTCGGCCCGGCCACTTCCTCTTCCCTTTTCCCTTCCTTACATTGGCCCTATACCGATACTATACAGGATTTATCGCGTCCAGCCAGAGGATGAAGTTGCCTACCTTCCTGTCTGTAGATGACTTGAGCTCGCCGTCAATCTCGATGTCGATAGTCGACCCATCTTCCATGAGATGGTTCTCCACATAAACGATGCTGTCGACTATCGCCTGGTGCATGAGCGCTCCGATGATCTCATCAAGCCCGACTGAAGGTGCAAATGCGGGCCCAAGAGAGGTGATGCCCAGGTCGGTCCAGAAGTCGATTACGTCCATGCTTCCCGTGATTGTGAACCTGTCCTCCCCGGTCGCCACTTCGTAATCATCCCCACCCAGCTCGCAGCATATATAGCCTGCAATGTCCTCTGCGCTTCCGCCTCCCATCAGAAGCCCCTCGTACTCGTATTCCAGTGTCGTCGGAGGGTCAAGCTTGTCTCCTGTATGGGCGACAAGAATCATGATATCCGCCTCATTCAGGCTGCCGTTTAGTATCCTTCCGTCCGGCCATATGATGTAGCTGTCGGCGCCTTCAAGCACGAACTTGACTGCGCATCCTGATAGGGAGACTGCAAGGGCGCAGAGCAAGAGGATGAAAGCTGCCCTTAAAGCTATCCTGGTTGCCTTAACCACTTACATCCCCCCTCTAAGGAACCTCTTCGCCATAGAGCACGAAGTCGCAGTCAAGGGTGCCTATGACCTTGCCGGCGGATGTCTCGATGCTGCCTCCCAGATTCAGCTCTACCCATGTCAGGGCATCGAACTCATCGTTGCAGAGAAGCACGAACTCATCCATCATAGCTTCGTAGAACTCCTCGCCGACTACGTCGCTGAGCTCGAGCTCTATCGGATCTAGCTGTGCTCTCCCGGCATCCAGCGGCAGCAGCGACCAGAAGCTTGGAATGGCTATCTCCTTGGTTACCCAGAAAGGATTCCCCTCCTCTGTCGCTCCGCTGAACTCGTCGAACTCCAGATGGTCATATATCGTGCCTGACAGCGCGTCGGCTACATCGTCAAGGGTGTCGGATGTGAAGCTGGAGTTGTGGACTATGCCGCTTATGGTGATCACAAGCACATCAGGCCATCTGGGAATGAAGCCGGTCCAGCTGACTTCCACCATGGCCGGGCCGTCAAGAAGGCCGGTCCCGTTTACGTGATAGGCGTCCGACCCGACTATCGTGAACACGAAGAAGCACCCTGCGAGGGATGCCGCAAGCAGTAGCACCGCGATGCCCGCAATGATCCTGAAAACCTTCCTCGACATTGCCTTGCCTCCTTTCAATGGATTGCCCCTTATTACTTCTATATACGAAGCATTTTTCCTTCAATTAGTGAAATAAAAGGATTAGGCAGCACGACCCCGAGGAAAAGAAAACCGGGGCGGTTAAGCCCCGGTCAAGCATGTTCTCCTATCTAAGTCAGGTTGTTACGGTATCAGAGTACCTGTACCAATCAGGCGGACCCCAATAAGCAGGTCGCCGACAAGCTTGTTGTTCTTCGCCTCATTCACGAGGGTGCCACTGAGCTGCACTTCCACTTCATCACCCACTGGTATGTAGCCGCAAGCTTCGATGAGCGCATCCACCAGCTCGGGATACTGCTCGGGTAATAGCTGCTGCAAGGATATCCCTGGGATTGTAACGGCAGCATTAGCACTACCTGTCGGGATAGAATCCTTCCAGTCGGGTATAGGCATAATAGCTGTTACCTTGAACTTATCATCAAGTCCGGCAAGTCCCTCTTCTTCTTCGATTTCATCGAAATCATTATCTCCGTTATTGAATAGCTTTAGGTAGATTTCATGCTCAATGCTGTTCGCAAGCGCAACGTCAGCCATATCTCCTGCATCAGATACGCTTACCGGATTCACGGTACCTGCAATCACTAGGGTAAGGGTGTCGGGCCATACGGGCCACAAGCCCTTGAGCGTGACATCCACTTCGATTGGCCCCTCTACGACCCCGGTGCCGTCCACTTCATAGTAATCCTCCGAGCCCACCACATGGAATACCAGGGTGCAGCCGGCCAGCGACAGCATCAGGACAAGGGCTGCTGCCACCGATAATGCGCGTACTATGTTCCTCTTCATGCCACTTCCTCCTTCGCTTCGCTTATTTGTCAACGGGAGGCTTATCGCCCCCCGCCGCGTGCCTTATTACTTCGCCAGGTTCTTCGCCTTCGTATCAAGCGTCACTGCGTTGGTCACGCCGACCATCTTGTCCACAGCCTTGCCGTCCTTGAAGAAGATAAGCGTGGGGATGCTCTGCACTCCGAACTGCTGGGCAGTCGTCACATAGTCGTCCACGTTGACCTTGCAGATCTTCACATCAGAGTTTAGCGTAGCAAGCTTGTCCAGCTCGGGACCCTGCATACGGCACGGGCCGCACCAGGGCGCCCAGAAGTCTACAAGCACCAGTCCCTTGTGTTCCAGAACCTCAGCCTTGAAATTGCTGTCATTGATCTCGTGCGCCATTCGTTTCACCTTTCCCTCTCACCTAAAAAGGTTGGATTTATTATACCATCGAACGCTAGTCATTCATACAACAGGAGGACCCAGTTCTCCTGCTATGTACATGACTGCCGACCCCGCCGCGACGGGGGCGGTCTCCGTCCTGAGCACCCTCGGCCCCAGGCTTACGGGCACTGCACCTAAAGACACCGCGCAATCGGCCTCCTGCGAGCTAAAACCGCCTTCAGGCCCTATCACGACGCATATCTCCCCGGCATCCCTTATCCTGTCCTCAAGCGCACGAAGCCCATTAACAATCTCGCCTTCCCAGAAGAAAAGCACCAGCGCGCTACGCCTTCGGGCATCTTCCAGCGCATCGGTGAGGCTTACCGGGTCCGCGACAGCTGGTATCCTTGTCCTTCCGCTCTGCTTTGCCGCCTCATGGGCCAGTTTGCGCCACCTTGCGGCCTTTGAGGGGCTCACTTCCCTGGTTATGCACCTCTCCGACACCGCCGGGTAGAAGGCAGAAAAACCAAGTTCGGTGCATTTTTCTACGATGAAGTCCATCTTCTGGCCCTTCGGGAGGCATTGTATGAGGGAAACGGTCTGCCCGGCTTCGCTTCCCTGGCGGATGTCGCCCTGCCTTTCGAGAAGCACCTCGGTGTCGCTCACAGAGACGATCCGGCAGCTTGCCGCGGACCCGTCATCCAGTCCCACCTCCATTGCATCTCCAGCGGCCTTTCTAAGCACGCGCGATACATGGCGGGCGTCGAGCCCCCTTATGGCGAGCATTCCGCCCTCCGCCTCTTCGGCCAGGAACCTTCTCATCCGCTCTTCCTGGAGGCGGCCATGGCCACCCAGTCGTGTTCCTGGAAGCGCTCGATTATATCAAGCCCGGCGTCTTTCATGGCGCCTACTACTTCCCCTTCAGACTTGAGCACATAGCCTGAGGTGATGATCACGCCGCCCTCATTAAGAAGGCCCGCAGCCTGGGCCGATATCTCTATCACCGGACCTGCAAGTATGTTGGCCAGTATGATGTCGAATGTGCCGTCGACCTCCTTAAGAAGGTCGCCCTTAAGTGAGGTGACAACCTCGGCGACGCCGTTTCGGGCTATGTTCTCGTTCGAGCACCTTACGGCAATCGGGTCTATGTCGATCGCAAGGACTTCCGAGGCCCCGAGCTTCGCCGCCGCGATTGCGAGAATGCCGGTCCCTGTCCCTATGTCAAGGACCCTCTCGCCGCCCTTCAAGACCGATTCCAGAAGCGCCGCGCATCCCGCCGTCGTCGGGTGCTGCCCAGTCCCGAACGCCTGGCCGGGGTCTATGGTTATAAGGATGTCGCCGCCTCCTGCATCCTGGGCCTTTCCGTCCGGGCTTACTACTATGCGCCCTGTAAGCCTGAAGGGTTTGAAAGCCTGCTTCCAGCCCGACCATTCGGACTCGTCTGCCATCCTAACGCTTATGCTCAGAACGTCGCCGCCCTGCCCGGAGCAACCTGTCTCGGTTGCGAGCCTCGCCCTTAGCTCACTTAGCATCGCTGCCAGCTCAGGCTCCCCGTCGGAAGCGTAGAAGCGGACTATCGAAGCCGCATCCCCCGTCACTGACGAGAGCTCAAGCTCCGACAGGCCCTGCAGCCTGCCTGCCTCCTCGGTAACCTCAGGGTCGATTATCGCCACCCCCGAAGGGGCGTAGTCGGACGCTATCGACGCCACCTGTTCGGTGGCGCCGCACCTTGTCTCTATGCTGATTTCTGCCCATCTCATGTATTACTTCTTCTTCCTTCCGAGCAAGCGGTCCAGAACTCCCTGCTCCTCGTTCACCTGGTAGCCTCCGGCCTCGGCGAGCTGCCTATAAAGCTCCCTCTCCTTGGCTGATAGCTTGTCAGGTGTCCTTACTTTGATTAGGACCTTCATGTCCCCTGCTGCCCCGCCGCGGACGTTGGGAAGGCCCTTGCCCTTGATCGTAAGCACTTTTCCCGACTGCGTGCCCTGCGGGACCTTCAGCGCCTCCTCATCGGTAAGGGTCGGGACCTTGAGCGACGCGCCCAGCGCCGCCTGCGGGAACGAGACCTCCTGCTCCTGGACGAGGTCGTTTCCCTGCCTTGTGAACAAGGCATGCGGCTTTACCTTGATGTGCACCAGCACATCTCCCGACGAGCCCCCTCTGCTGCCGGCATGGCCCTGGCCCGCTGCGCGGACCATCATTCCGTTGTCCACGCCTGCGGGTATCTTCACGGATACCGTCGCGCTCTTTCTGAGCCTGCCCTGCCCGTCGCAGTCGGGGCATGGGTCGGGTATGAAGCTTCCGGTCCCTGCGCACTGCCCGCAGGGCATGACGCTCTGCATGGTGCCGAGGAATGTCTGCTGGTAGCTTCTCACCTGCCCTGTGCCGTTGCACTTCGGGCATTTCTGAGGGGAGGTGCCCTTCCTTGCGCCGCTTCCGTCGCAGGAACCGCAGGCCTCCACCCTGTTCAGCGAGAACTGCCGCTCCGTGCCCGTCAGGACCTCCTCAAGCGTCAGCTCCGCAATCACATCTATGTCTGCGCCCTCCTGGGGACCCCTCCTTGCGCCCGCGAAACCGCCGAACGCGCCTCCGAAGGCTCCCCCGAAGAAAGAGTTGAATATGTCGAATGGATTGACGTCCGAGAAGTCGCCGTTGCCGAAGCCGGCCCTGCCCGCGTCGTGCCCGAACTGGTCGTACCTGGCGCGCTTCTCCGGATCAGACAAAACGCTGTAGGCCTCGTTTATCTCCTTGAACCTCTCCTCCGCCCCGGGATCTCCGGGATTTGCGTCGGGGTGGTGCTGCCTGGCGAGCTTCCTGTAGGCCGACTTGACGTCGGCTTCCCCCGCCTCCTTGCCTACTCCCAGCACCTCATAGTAATCCCTCTTCGCTGCCGTTTTGAACACCATCCCTCAGTAAATATCGTATAAGGCCTATCTGGCCTACTTTATGCCTTTTTCCGCGCTCGCCCTGTCGAGAAGCTCGCTTATGCCCTCCGCCATGAACCTCACCAATGCGATGGCCTTGGAGTAGTCCATCCTGGTCGGCCCTACGACGCCTATGGTCCCCAGCGGCCTTCCGCCCTGGCCGTAGCTGGCGGTGACTATAGAGCAGTCCCTCAGCTCGTCCACCTTGTTCTCCGAGCCTATCCTGACCCTTATCGCAGAACCGTATCCCTCGCTCATCAAGGACAGCAGGTGGGACTGCGATTCCAGGAGCCTCAGGACGGGCCTTGCCCTTTCGATCTGCTGGAACTCCGGCTGGCCCAGGAAGTTCGCTATGCCTTCGGTATGGACCCTATCCTCCGGGGTGCACATCGCAGGGCCGGTAAGGATGTCGAGCGCCTGGCTGACAAGCTCCGAGTATGCGGCAAGCTCAGCCCTTATGTCGCGAATCACCTTCCTTGACAGATCGGCGAAGGAAAGGTTCCTAAGATGCCTGTTCAATATCGCAGTGACCCTGTCCAGGTCCCCCTGGCTCAAGGAGTTCTCGAGCCTGATGAGCCTGTGCTCTATTGCACCAGAGGATGTCACGACTATCATCATGATATCGGCCGAGCTTAGCGTCGCAAGCTGCACATGCTTTATTATCCCGCACTGCATGCCCGGTGACAGGACCACCGCCGCGCAGTTGGCAAGCTCCGCAAGCACCTTTGCCGCAGCCCTTGAGAGGGACTGTATCTCCCCGCGCCTCCTGTCGTACTCGGACATCACGCGCCTTACTTCCTCTTCGGCAAGCGGCCTGTCCCTCATCAGGACATCCACGTAGAAGCGGTAGCCCTTGTCGGACGGGACCCTTCCTGCCGAGGTATGGGGCTGCTCCAGATATCCTTCGAACTCTAGGTCCGCCATCTCGTTTCTGATCGTGGCAGGCGAGAGCTCGGTCAGGTACTTCCTAGAAAGCGTGCGAGAGCCCACAGGCTCCGCCGTCGACACGTAGTCTTCGGTTATTGCCTGCAGGATGCCCTTCTTCCTGCTGTTCATGCCGATGTCAGGCATAGCGGGCCCCCTCGTGTGTTTTGGCACTCTCACAGGGCGAGTGCTAAAACTAAACTACAACAACGGAAGGCGCATGTCAAGAAGACGGGCTAGACCAGCTTGGCAAACAGCGAGTTGGAGAGCATTATGCCCCTGTCGGTGAGAGTAGCGGTGCCCTCCTCGCCGACTTCGAGCATGGAGTTCGACTTCGCCCATGCCAGGGCGTTTAGCGCCTCAGAGCCGAACTTCGCGCCGTATCTCTGCTCGATAAGCTGGATGGAGGCCCCTTTCGAGGTCCTCAGGGAGAGTATCAGCGCGTCGGACATGGCCCTTTCGACCGTGATGGCCTCGCTCGCCTCCTGGGCGGTGCCGCTCCTTGCGACAAGTCCCTCGTACTCATCGACGCCCTTCACGTTCCAGCTTCTTAAGCAGGCATCTGGATCGTAGGAGTGCGCGGCGGCGCCCACTCCGATGTAGGGCATGTCGGACCAGTAGATGAGGTTGTGAAGGGATTCATGACCTGGCTTGGCGTAGTTCGATATCTCGTATCGGTGAAGGCCCATCCCCTTCAACCAGGTGGCGGCAATATCCAGCAGGTCCGCTGCGGCATCGTCGTCCGGTATCGCGATGCTACCCGCGGCGCAGGCTTCAAATAGCGGGGTGCCCTCCTCGAGCGTCAGGCCGTAGCATGAGACATGGTCAGGGGAAAGCCCGGCGATGGCCTCTAGCGTCCTAAGGAAGCTGTCCGCGTCCTGCCCCGGAAGGCCTGCGATGATATCCACCGAGACGGACTTCGCCCCGGCATACCTCATCGCGTCGAAGGCCCTTTCGGCGTCCTCTGCGGAGTGCATCCTGCCCACCGCCTTCAGCTCCTCGTCCACCATGGACTGCACGCCCAGGGAGAACCTGTCGGCGCCGGATGCCACTATCCTTGCCGCGCTTCTATGGCTTATGGTGCCCGGGTTCGCCTCCACTGTGGCCTCAAGGGGGCCTCCCCAGCCGAACCCCTCCATTATGCCTATTGCGCCCGAGACGAGCCTCTCAAGCTCCGGCCCAAGCGTCGTCGGGGTGCCTCCGCCCACATACAGAGTCCAGCCGGCAAAACCATCCGGCCTTGCCCCCGCCCTTATCGCAAGCTCCCGAAGCACGGCGTCGACATAGGAAGAAGCCGCCCCTGAGGACGGCATCCCGGGATAAGAGACGAAGGAGCAGTAGCTGCACTTTCTCAGGCAGAAGGGCACATGCGCGTAGATGCCGAGCCTCCTGTCCGTCAATCCTCCTCCTCCTCGGCGGACAGCACCGCCATGAAGGCCTCCTGGGGGATTTCCACGCTTCCTACCTGCTTCATGCGCTTCTTGCCTTCCTTCTGCTTCTCAAGGAGCTTCCTCTTGCGGCTGATGTCGCCGCCATAGCACTTGGCAAGGACGTCCTTTCGCATCGCCTTCACCGTCTCACGGGCGATGATCTTCGCGCCTACTGCGGCCTGCACCGGCACGTCAAACATCTGCCTGGGGATGATCTTCCGGAGCTTCTGGACAAGGATGCGGCCCCTGTTCTGGGCGGTCTCCGTGTGGACTATGGAGGAGAGCGCGTCAAGCGGCCTCTCGTTCACCAGCACGTCAAGTTTGACAAGCCTCGACTCCCTGTACTCCAGAAGCTCATAGTCCATTGAGGCATAGCCCCTGGTCTTGCTCTTCAGCTTGTCGAAGAAGTCGTAGAGGATCTCGGCCAGAGGCATCTCGAACTGCATGCTCACCCTCTGCGGGGAAAGGAAGCTCATGTCCTTGTATATGCCGCGCCTTTCGATGGCAAGGGGCATCACCGCGCCGATGTACTCCGCCGGCGTGAGGACCGTGAGCTTTACTATGGGCTCGGAGATGGATTCTATCTCGGACACCTGGGGAAGGGCGGCCGGGTTGTCTATCCAGAGCTCCTGGCCGTTCGTTTTCAGCACCCTGTAGATGACGGAGGGCGCGGTCGTGATGATGTCCATGTCGTACTCGCGCTCAAGCCTCGCCTGCACCACCTCGAGGTGCAGAAGGCCCAGAAAGCCGCACCTGAAGCCGAAGCCCAGCGCCGCCGAGCTCTCAGGCTCGAATGACAGCGCGGAGTCGTTCAGCTTGAGCTTCTCAAGGGCATCCCTAAGAAGCCCGTACTCGTTGTTCTCGACGGGGTAAAGCCCCGTGTAGACCATCGGGTGGACCTGCCGGTAGCCGGGAAGCGGCTCCGCCGCCGGGGATGCGGCAAGGGTGACCGTGTCTCCCACCCTGGCATCTGACATCGTCCTTATCTGCGCCGCTATGTAGCCGACCTCGCCTGCGCCTATAGCCAGGGCGGGCTTCATCTCCGGCGTGAAGATGCCCGTCTCGATTACGTCGTACTCCATGCCGTTGCTCATCATGCGAACCCTGTCTCCGAGCTTCACGGAACCGTCCATGACCCTCAGGTAGGCGATGACCCCCTTGTACGGGTCGAAGTGCGAGTCGAATATTAGGGCCTTGAGGTTCGATTCCTCTTCTCCGACGGGCGGGGGTATCCTGTCGATGATGGCCTTCAAGACCGCCTCGACGTTTTCGCCTGTCTTGGCGCTTATCCTGATAACCTCGGAATCGTCGATGCCTATGAGCTCGCAGATCTCGGCCGCCACTCGCTCGGGGTCCGCCGCGGGAAGGTCGATCTTATTGATCACCGGGATTATCTCAAGGTCATGGTCAAGCGCAAGGTAGAGGTTCGCCAGAGTCTGGGCCTCAATGCCCTGCGTGGCGTCCACTACTAGAAGCGCTCCCTCGCATGCGGCAAGGCTTCTGGACACCTCGTAGCTGAAGTCCACGTGTCCCGGGGTGTCGATGAGGTTCATCGTGATGGGGCCGACCTCCGGAAAGAGATTACACTCTATCCTCACTGGCTTCAGCTTGATGGTGATGCCCCTCTCCCTTTCGAGGTCCATCTTGTCGAGCACCTGCTCCATCATCTGGCGCTGGCTCATCGCGCCCGTCATCTCGAGTATCCTGTCGGCGAGCGTGCTCTTGCCGTGGTCGATATGGGCTATTATGCAGAAATTCCTAATCCTGGACCTGTCCATACCCACTTCACCTTTCAGCTTCTATGCGTTACCATCTTATTATCATTGCTGCGGGCGTTCTATGCAATAGAAGCCCAAAAAGCGATTGACTTAATACAGCCTGTGAAAATATAATTGTAATGTTAAATTTGCAAGCAAGATGACGATGCAACCTTCAGAGGAGGTGAAAAGCCAGTGCCCCGCAACATTCAAGGTGAGAAGCGCAACCGCACCAACCGCGTTCGTGCATTGAGGAACGCTTCGATAAAGTCCTCCGTAAAGACCGCAGGACGCAGGGTCATTGAGGCGATAGCCGAAAACGACCAGGATATGTCGGCAGAGAAGCTCAACGCCGCATACAGCGCCATAGACAAGGCGGTCAAGAAGGGAGTCATCCATCCTAACCAGGGAGCCCGCCGCAAGGCAAGGCTCGCAGCCAAGGTCAACGCCTCAGCGAAGACCGAGTAGGCTTAACTACTAGGATAGGACTTCGAAATGAATACCCCGGGCGGCAATGCCCGGGGCTTTTTCACGTTGCACGGGATTTCACGTTGACGGACGCCTACCTGCCTGAGGAGATAGCGCAGAGGTCGATTACAGCGGACTCGAAGGCCTGGTCCTCGCCTATTACGGTGTCCGAAAGCGCAGTCCCGCCCTTCATCTGCCTGTCAGCCTCTCCGAGCCGCACGAGCATCCTTGAAGCCTTCGCCGGGCCCAGCCTCCTTGAGAGGTTCACTGTCCTCTCCAGTATGAAGTCAGGGGTCCTCAGCTGCCTTTCAGCTTTGGTCTCCTTCACCGTGTCGACCACATTCGTGCCCGAGGCTAGCTTCCTTTGTATTGAGAGCATCAGGCGCAGCTCGGAGGCGATCGCAGCAAGCATGAGCTGGTTGGGTATCCTGGGCTCCGCGCTCTCCCTGAACTGCCTTACTAGGTGCAGCGCATGCGAGCTTCCTCCGGTGATTATCGCAGTGGTCAGGTCGGACAGCCCCTCGTGCGTGGCCTCGCCTATGGCCTTCCTCACGTCCTCGCCAGTCACCCTGGCCTTTCCCTTACCCATGTAGGTTATGAGCTTCTCGACCTCGGATGATATCAAGGACAGGTCGGTGCCGAGCCTTAAGACCAGCGCCTCTACACCGTCTGTTGTTAATGCAAGCCCCTTCTCTGACGCATAAGCCCTTATGAACTCCTTGGCATCCCTCTCATATACCTTCTTGCATTCCTTGAGGCCTACCCATGAGGCGGCCTTCGGGATCTTTGCGCCAGCCGGGGGGAACTTCCTGTCCGCCCAGCTGACGGAGACGTATGTCCCGTCCGGAAGCGGGCAGGCCTTGCCATCGGTAAGCTTTGCGATGAGCTCCTTTGCATCGGCGGCCTTCAGCTCCTCGCATCTTCTGATTATAATGTGGCGGGCTGGCGCGAAGAGGGACCCCATCATGGCCTCGGCGACGGCCGATTGCCCCCCGTCGTCGGAGGCATCCTTGGACACCTGGTCGGCTCCTTCGGACAGCGCGACGAACGAGGAGACCTTTGAGATCTCCTCCTCGCGGCGATAGTCCTCCTCGCCGTATATGAAGTTCACCCTGGCGGGCGTGTAGCTTTGATCTCCCATGGCCCTCAGCTCTTAAGGCCTGTCCTGGCTATGCCCTGTATGAACTGCTTCTGTGCTATGAAGAAGATGATGAGAAGGGGCACTATGGCGGTGGTGGACGCCGCCATCAGGAGGTTCGGCTTCGTGCCGAACTCCTGGTTGAAGGAGGATAAGCCCACCTGGATCGTCCTTAGCCTCGGGGAGTTGGTCACGATGAGCGGCCACAGGAACGTGTTCCAGCCGCTGATGAACGAAAACAGCCCCGTGGTCACGAACACCGGCACCGCAAGGGGTATCATGACCCTCCAGAGGTACTCGAACCTGGTGCAGCCGTCTATCTGGGCTGCGTCCCAGAGCTCGTTGGGTATGGTCATGAAGAACTGCCTCATCATGAATATGCTGAAGACCGATGCTATCCAAGGTATGATGAGCGCCTTGTAGCTGTCTATCCAACCGAGCTTCGCCACTATGACATAGTTCGGCACCAGCGTGACCTGGCCGGGTATCATCATGGTGCCCAGGAATATAAGGAAGACTATCTCCTTGCCCCTGAACTTCATGGTCGCGAAGGCATACGCCGCCAGCGCTGACGTCGCCAGCTGCAGCACGGTGGTGCTTATCGCGATTATGAAGCTGTTCATGTAGTACCAGGGGAAGTTCTTGTCCTCCCTCCAGGCATCCGTGTAGCTCACCCATAGGCTTGAGGCCAGCTTCTTAAGCTCATTAGTTGCCGGAAGGCCCAGCTCTGCATTATCCCGGTCCGTCTTCCACGCCTTGATGTACTCCGATATCTTCCAGTTCCTGGGGACCCACACCAACTCGGCGGTGAAGGTCTCATCCGAGGTCTTGGTCGAGGTCGAGACCATGTAGTAGAAGGGCAGCAGCATGACAACCGCGCCGACTGTAAGCAGCAGGTATACCACGGCCTTGTTGATCTTGGTCCCCAGGCTTGTCCCGTTCGTTCCCTTGCTCTTCACGCCCTGCACCTCCTTTACTGGTAGTAGACCCTGCTGCCCATCGCCTTGCGCTGTACGAGCGTGAGCAGGAAGATCACGAAGAAGAGGAAATAGCCTATGGCAGCGGCGTAGCCGAAGCGGAACTCGCCCCAGCCGACGTCGTACAGGTATTTGACCACTACGAGCGTGGTCTTAAGAGGCCCTCCGCCACCGCCGGGCCACAGCACGTAGGCCTGGGTGAACACCTGGAATGAGCCGATTATCGAGATGATGGTTAGGAAGTATGTCGTAGGGGACAGAAGCGGCCACGTTATGGCCTTGAAGAGCTTCCAGCCAGTCGCGCCGTCGATGGCGGCCGCGTCGTAGTATTCCTGGGGGATGTTCTGCAGGCCCGCAAGGAAAATGATTATATTGTAGCCCAGATGCCTCCAGATGCTCATCAGGACCAGGGCGAACATGGACCAGTTGGGGTCCAGGAGCCATCTCTGGCTGCTTCCCCCGAAGAGGTTGATTATGGAGTTCAGCATTCCCGCCGAGTCCTCCTTGTAGATCCACATCCACACGATGGAGATGGCCACCACGGGCGTCACATAGGGCAGGAAGTAGGACGTCCTGAAGAAGCCGGAGCCCTTGATCTTCTGGTTCAACAGGTATGCGATGGCAAGCGCAAGGGCAAGCCCAGTGGGTACCGTGCCCAGCACATAGATGACGGTGTTCGCCACCGACTTCGTGAAGTCCGGGTCGCTGAACATCTCCACGTAGTTGCCGAAGCCGACGAAATTCCACCTGCCCAGCAGATTGGTGTTGAAAAGGCTAATATACGCCGCGTAGAACGCCGGGAAGAAATGGAACACCACGAGGACTGCCGTAGCCGGGAGTATGTAGAGGTACGCCCCCAGGTCGTCCAGTATGGTGTGCTTCCTACCCGCCGGCAGCGACCCCAAGGGTGCCGCGAGCTTGCCAGCCGCCCTGGCCATGTCTACCACCTGCCCTCGAACAGCCACCTGATGATGGCCTTCGTGAAATCCGCGTTCGCGTATCCCGCCTTGCCGAGCTCATAGTCGGAGAAAGGCACCGAGCCGATTACGAGCACATTGCCCCTGCCAGACGCCGCTGAGGCGGCTATGACCGGATCTTCGACGGCGCTTCCGTCAGGTGCTACCGCCTTAAGGCCCTCCGCTATGATAAGCGCTTTTGCACCTCCGGCAGGCTTCACCGAGGATGCATCGCCAAGAATAAGCTTGTAGCTGCCCCCGTTGAGCTCAGCATCAAGGGCGCCCTGCGCCGCTTCGCCGAACATGACCTGATCTGCCCCAAGGGATATGTCCGCCGACAGCATGGCTAGAAGGGCGTTGAAGTCCTTGTTGTCCCTGGATCCGTCGCCTGTGTCGGACCAGCCGATAAGAAGCAGGTTGCCGCCGCCTCTTACCCATCCTGCGATTGCCGCCAGCTCGCTTTCCTCATAATACGTCGGCTTCAGGGCGAATCCCTGCTCCGGTAGGGGCAATATTAGCGCCTTAAGCCCTTCCAGGTAGGCCGGCGTGATGATGTCCTCGTTGACCTTCCCCTCGTATCCCAACTGCTTTGCAAGCCCGATGAGCTTTCCGAAATAGGAGGTCATCCTATTGTTGTGACCCTCATCCACGGCGAAGCCAAGCGGTTTCACCTTCAGCACCTCGACCGCCACCGCGGCAAAGGACTGAGCGCCTGACGAGGCCATAAGGACCAGCTTCAGCTCTGCCCTGCCGCTTCTTGCCGGGGTCCAGGGAACAAGCAGGTGCGACCACCTTCCCGATTCCACGGCCAGCTCGCCCGATGCGACCTTTGTGAAGCCGTCGCCGAAGTCAGCCAGAAGCTCATACGGGAGCTTCACATCGCCTGTGCCGTTGCGGTCTGCGACCCTTGCGTAGAATGTGGCGGGGTTGCCGGCGCTTACGAATACATCCTCCATGCGGAAGTCCGAGGCAACTATCCCGGAGCCTGTCTCGATCCATATCGGGGTCGTGATAATCGTGTCGCCGTCGGACTCGAGGATCTTAGCGTAGTAGTAATTGTAATCCAGCTGGGGCTGGACTTCGAAGGCATGGCTTCCTGCCTTGAGAAACTCCGCCTTTGCGGCTACTTTGCCGCCATTAGTGATTATCTCCACCGTCTTGAATGCGTCCCCGTCAGGGTCATCGGCGTAGACCTCTATGACGAACTTCTCTGCCTTGCCCGCCCCGCCGAAGATGATGGTGTCGCCCATCATGTGCCCGCCTGAAGTTATAAGCGCCTTAACGTCCCTGTCCTCAGTCGAGTAGGTGCGCATGTTGCGCATCGCATCCATGACCGATTCCCTCGTCAGCTCCTTTGCGACGATGCCGGTCCTGACTTCCGCCGTGGTGCCCCAGTCGTTCCTGTGGTTGTCCTGATTATTGACCGCACCTATCTTCCATCCCCTGTCCAGCGCCTTGATGTAGGAGGGCTCGTTCCTGGTGTTGCGGTAGTAGGCCCCGCTTCCCACCTCGATCATGGAGACCACCTCGTCGGCGTAGCTCCAGTAGGAAAAGTCGTTCCAGTTGGGCTGTATCTCGGGGTTGGGGTGGTTGAATGTCGCTATCCCGCCGTATGTGTGCAGGTACTCGATGAATGCGGTGAAGTTCTTCTGCGTGTCCCTGGAGGCGGCCTTAGGCGTGCCATACCCATTCATGTGCCCTTCGGAGTGGGTCCACTCGTACCCGACAAGGGAAACGAACTTCCCGGGGATATAGAAAGCATCCGCCTCCTCGAAGGATTTGTACCAGAGGTGGATGTTGGTGATTTCCTGGTAATAATAGCCGTGCTCGGTCGTGGAGAAGAAGTCCATCCCGCCCGGGCCGCTGACCTGCGTGTATGCTTCTGTAGGGGTGCCCATCCCGTCTGAGTATGAGGTATGGGCATGAAGGTTTCCGAAGTAGAAGTTCCACTCCTGGTCCGCTGCCGCCGCCGACACCAAGGCCACTGAGAGAACTATCATCATTGATATCGCCATAACTGAAAGTCTGCGCATTTGAACCCCTCCGACCGTTGGATTCGAAGACCAGCCCGGGGCGTCGGCATTTGCCTCATCCCCGGGCTGCGTGCTTAAGCTACAGGATTATCCCTGCCTCTTAGAAGCCAAGCTTCTTGTTGCCGACGGTTACTGCCTCTGCAAGGGCTTCGGCGACGGTGGCCTTGGCAAGTATCGCCTTCTGCACCGCGGTGCTGATGTCGCCGCGGATGCCGTTCCAGGCTGAGAGGTTCGGGTCGTACTTGATGTAGTTGAGCTGCTTTAAGCTCTGCTCTGCCTTCGGGTTCTTCGCGAAGTATTCCTTCATGACGTTGAGGTAGAGGGCCGACTTCCTTACGGGTATGTAGGAGGTCCCGATCGCCCACTTGGCGGTCTGCATGGGCTCTACCATCCACTTCACGAATGTCCATGCCGCGTCCTGCTCGGCCTTGGTGGACTTAGAGTAGATCGCAAGGTCGGTGCCTGCGACGGGAGTGCCCTTATACTTCGCCTCTGAGGCTGGAAGCGGGGCCACTGCCCATTCGAACTTGCCGGCAACGGCGCTCTCGGTGTAGCTGAGGCCCGGCGAGCTTGTGTAATACATGGCGGTCTTGCCGGCGCCGAAGTCGGCGTCCCAATAGCCGCTCATATAGGCTGCGACTTTGTGCTTGTTGATGAGGTCGACCATGAACTGGAGGGCCTTCTGGCCGACGGTCCCGCCGATGGCGAGCTTTCCGGTGCTGTCAAGCCAATCGCCGCCGGAGGTGAAGTAGAAGCAGGCGTAGATGTCGATGTTGTCCCTAAGGCCCACGCCTGAGCGGACGAACTCGCCCTTCTCGTTCTTCTTCGTCAGCTTGCTGGCTGCTGTAAGAAGCTCCTGCCAGGTCGCCGGGGGATTTGCGATGCCGACTTCCTGCAAGGCGGCCTTGTTGTACACGAGAACGTAGACGCTCTTGTTGAAGGGCATGGTGTACCATTTGCCGTTGATGATGGAAGCCTTCCTCAGGCCCTCGTAGATATCATCGACTTCAAGCTTGGTCATGCCGTTCGGGCCGTTCACGAAGTTCTCGATCGGCACTAGGGCGTTGCTGGTGATGAACTCGGCTGCCCAGTTTCCGTAGACCTGTGATACGGTCGGCGGCTTCTGCGCGACCAGGGCGCCTGTAAGCTTCTGCTGCAGGGCGCTGTAGTTGCCCTGATATTCAGCCTTCACCACGATGTTGGGGTGGGTTGCGTTGAAGTCGCTGACCAGGCTGTCAAGGGTCGCTCCCAGCTGGGCGCCCATCGCATGCCAGAAAGTGATCGTCACCTTCTCGGCTGCGAAGCTTGCGCTGACGAACACCATTGCGAGTACGAGCGAAAGTGCGGCGAGAAATGCTATCCTTCTTCTCATTAGTTCCCCGACGGGCAGCACCCGTCGAGTGCCCTCCCTTCATATTCGGTTAAACTCGTATATTATTTTACATTAAGAGAGGGATTAATGCCAATGCCGCCCGTTTCTTTTAATGCCCTGAAAAAGGGCATCCTGTCCCAGGAATCCGATTCGCGCAAGACGGAAATACCTTCGGATTCCATCATGACGGTTATCATGCCCTCGAAATCTGTGCGCCATACTGACATCCCCGAGGCAACCAGCCTGCCGATGGCCTCCGGCGAGGGGTGCCCGTAGAAGTTCGCCCCGACGGATATTGCAGCATCGGCCGATCCCAGCTGCCTGAGGAAATCATCCGAGCTGGAGGTCTTCGAGCCGTGATGCCCCACCTTCAGGAATGCCGCCGGGCCTCTGTTGTAAGCCGCCTCGAACCTGCCTCCGGCGTCCGCGCAAAGAATCGCGCTTTGCCCCGAGAATCCGACCATAAGCACCATGGAGGGTTCGTTGGCGTCATCCGTGCTGCTGTCGAAGGATACGCCGTTTACTGATTCGATGCGCAGGCCATCAGAGGAGATGCTTCCTCCCCTGCTGATGAATGTCGGTTTAAGCCCCGCCTGCCGAACCTTCCCCGCCGTCTCGAAATCCCCGTCGGCGACCAGTGTGATCCCCATGCTGATCCCTTCAGCAAGCTCGTTCAGCCCTGAGGTGTGGTCCGAATGCGAGTGGGTAAGGGCCAGCACGTCGACCCTGTCTACTCCGATGCTCCTGAGCGCTGGCAGTATGCGCTCCTCCACCGCAGTCCCGCCAGGAAAGCCGGGCCCTGTGTCCACAAGCATGTGGAATGACCGGCCCTTGCTTATGAGGATGCTGTCCCCCTGCCCTACGGAGAGTATCCGTATTGCCACCTCTTGTGGTGCCATGAGGGACGCGACCAGCGCTGCCGCCAAAGCAGCCGGAATCGCAGGCCCCAGCCTTGTAAATGCCGACTTTGCCATCCTTCTTGCGGAGAGCCTGCCGGTAAGGCAAAGCCAAGCTGTCACGATTGCGGCAAGGTACAGTGCAGCGAAGATGCCACTTTCATGGCCGGTGGGAATCAGAAGCGCCTCGATGCGCGAGATTCGCCCCGCCAATGCGTCCAGCATTATGAGGATGTACTTGGCCGGAAGCGCGATTAGCGAGCCGAGGCCGGGGCTCACCCAGTGGGCGAGGTATCCGGCAAGGCCGATTGTAAGCGCAGCGGATGCAGCGGGTATGGCGACGAGGTTTGCGACGGGCGACAGGATGCTGGCGTAGCCGTAGAACGTGGACATGACAGGAAGCAGCGCCGCGCTTATGATCAGGCTGCCGGTCAGGGCGAAAAAGATATGTCTAATAAAGGCCCTTCCTGCGCCGGTCTTCCCCTTGCCATCGCGAAACAGTGCACTAGCGGCCATTATGCCTATGACTGCCATATATGACATCTGGAAGCCCGGATCGAACAGGCTCATGGGAGATACCGCCATCTGTATAGATGCCGCCGCAAGGAGAATCCCGGCCTGGTCAGGCCCCTGCAGCCTGAACGCCCTGGCTGCCGAGGCGGCCATCCCGGTCATGCACGCCCTTATGATCGAGGGCCTCAATCCTGCGGCGACGGCATACACCGGAAGGATCGAGCCCGCCATAAGCAAGGAGAGCCAGGCGGTAGCTCCGGCTTTGCCAAGGATGAAGGACATGAATGCCATCACTATCGACACATGAAGCCCTGATGCCGACATCACATGGGCAAGGCCCCCCTTCCTGAATGCCTCCGAAACAGCGGGGTCGAGATCCGACTTGTCGCTTAAGGCGATCGCGTCCATAAGGGGGTTGGCGACGCATTCCCCCATAGCTTTATCGGTGAAAGCCTTGAATGACCTGCTGAAGGCCCACGCCGCCTCCTTAATTAATCCAGCCCAGCCCCTTTCCGCGTCAATAAGGGCTGCGCCTTCCAAGCTTGCGTGCACGCCCTTTGAGAACCAGTATGCCCTTGCGTCGAAGGCCCCCGGGTTCATCCTCCCGTCAATAAGCCGGACTCTACCGCGGACTTCTATCCTGTCACCTGGGAGAAGGCCCTCCGGGAACGCCCCTTCCATATCCTTGCCATCTATGAGAAGCAGTCCCTTGAACCTCTTCCCATCAGGGCCTTCGAGCTTTCCTATCGTGTATTGCATCTCGAACGAGGATTCATATGCCCAGCTGACTTGGCCGTATACCTCGGCAGGTTCACCTGTTAGCACTGCTATGGACCCGTTCGCAAGAAGGTCCATCCTTGCCACCGCGAGAATTCCAATAAGGAGCCCGGCGGCGCATAGGGCCAGCATCAGGGCCGCGCGGCCGAAGTCCCTCCTCCCCCTCTGCCGGAACACAATGAAGAGTACCCCTGAGGTCGGGATAAGCAGCAGGATCATAGCCCAAGAAACCCCGATGAGCGACGCTACCCATATCGCAGCAGCCTCGGACGCGAGAAAGGCAGTCATCTTCCCAGCACCACCAATTCCTTAATCGCCTCGAACTTTGCAGGTCCTATGCCTGATACGTCCATGAGCTGCTCTATGGACGCAAACGGGCCGTTATCATCCCTGTATTCGATTATCTTCGCCGCGGTGGAAGGTCCGATGCCGGGAAGTGTGTCCAGCTCGGCGGCGCCTGCCGAGTTGATGTCCACTTTGACCGCAGGGGCGGCTGCTGCCGGCCTCCCCTCGTCGTCCGGAGCATCCCTCGTGACATCCAGCCTTTCTGGAGGGGCAGGCTCGGACGAAGGCTGCGGAGGGCTCTTGGCGGCCTGCTGAGTTGATTGAGGGGTATTGGCGGCCTCCGCCTTCACAGGTTGCTGCACAACCGCCCGCATCGGTATGTATACCTGCTGGCCGTCTCTAACCGGAAGGGCTATGTTCACCGAATCAGCGTCGGCCGATTTGGTCATGCCGCCTGCGGCCAGCAATGCATCGTTCACCCTAGCCCCTGCCTTAAGCCCGTACAGCCCGGGCTTTGCCACGCATCCTGCCACATGCACATATATGCCGGCTTCCTCTCCGGCCTCCTCATCTTCCTCGGCCTCCGGCTGCTCAGCGGCAGCAATATCCACGCTCCCTTCGGATATATGGGCTTGCTCGGCACCTGCATCCTCAGCCAACGTCCCTGGCTGGCCGCCCTCATCGGTCATCGCCTCGAATACTATCTCAGGAGGCCGCCTAAACCTGACTAGAAGGAGCGCCGCCGCCAGAAGGCAAGCCAGGGCGAAGAAAGCCGCGCCCCGAGCCGCCATGCCCGACCTTATGTCTAACATCCGCCCACCTCCGGCGCCCGGTGCAGGACGCAAGACGAGCATAAATGAAGGGGGGCGCATCAAGCGCCCCCCTGCCTCGTTAACCTCCGGATGATTTCTATCCGACGACCAGGTTCACCATCTTACCTGGGACGATGACCTTCTTCATGATCTGCTTTCCGGCGATGGATGAGGAGACCTTCTCGCTTGCCAGAGCCGCGTCCAGCATGGCCTCGGCGTCGGCTCCCGCAGCCACCCGGACAACGTCCTTCAGCTTGCCGTTGACCTGCACGGGGATCTCCACTTCTTCCTCCTTCGCCTTATCCGGGTCGAAGGTCGGCCACGGCTCCCTGGCAAGGCCCTTCTTATGGCCGCGCGCCTCGTACATCTCCTCGCAGATGTGCGGTGCGAACGGAGAAAGCAGCCTGACAAACGCGTCCCAGTGGCCGGGATCTATCGCGTCCTGCTTGCCGAACCAATTGGCAAGGCTCATGAGCTGGGCAAGGGCCGTGTTGTACTTCATCTCCTCGATGTCGTCTCCGACCTTCTTGATGGCAAGGTGCACAAGCCTTTCCGCATCCTGGAAGCTTGAGCCTTTTGCGCCGCTCACCTTTCCCTGAAGCTCCCATACCCTGTACAGGAACCTCTGCATGCCGACAAGCCCGCTCGTAGACCACGGTATCGGCTGGTCGAAGGCCCCCATGAAAAGCTCGAAAAGCCTGAAGGAGTCGGCGCCGAACTTATCTACCATCTCGTCCGGGTTGACCACATTGCCCCTGGACTTCGACATCTTCTCGTTGTCCTCGCCCAGCACCAGTCCATGCGAGGTTCTCTTGGAATATGGCTCCGGGGTGGGGACCACTCCTATATCGTACAGGAACTTGTGCCAGAACCTGGAGTACAGGAGGTGCAGCGTGGTATGCTCCATTCCTCCGTTGTACCAGTCCACTGGCGTCCAGTAGTCCAGCGCCTTTCTGGAAGCTACCGCGTCATGGTTCTTAGGATCGGTATACCTGAGGAAGTACCATGAGGAGCCCGCCCAGTTGGGCATCGTGTCGGTCTCCCTTACTGCAGGGCCCCCGCAGTTGGGGCACGTGGTGTCCACCCAGGCCTTAATCTGCGAAAGCGGCGATTCACCGGTGTCCGTGGTCTGATATCTCTCCACGTCAGGAAGCCTCAGCGGAAGCTCTGACTCAGGCACGGGCACCCATCCGCAGCGGTCGCACTCGACCATGGGTATGGGTTCGCCCCAGTAGCGCTGGCGCGAGAAGACCCAGTCCCTGAGCTTATAGTTCACTTTCTCCCTGCCTATGCCCTTTTCGGCCAGGTAGGAGATCATCCTGCTGATCGCATCCTCCACTCCGAGCCCGTTTAAGAAACCCGAGTTCACAAGTAAGCCCTTGTCGGTCTCTGTGTAAGGCGCCTCCTCAACGTTTCCGCCGGATATTACCTCTATGACGGGGATGCCGAAGCGCCTTGCGAAGCGCCAGTCCCTGTCGTCATGTCCGGGGACGGCCATGATCGCGCCAGTTCCGTACGAGGCGAGCACATAATCTGCCGTCCAAAGGGGTATCCTCTCCCCGTTTGCGGGGTTGATGCAGCTTACGCCCTTGATCTGACAGCCTGACACTTCCTTGGCGACTTCGGTCCTCTCGAAGTCGGACTTCTTGGACGCCATGTCGCAGTAGGCCCTGACCTCATCCGCGTTCTCCGACATCGCGATGAAGTCGGCGATGAGCGGATGCTCGGGGGATACCACCATGTAGGTGGCTCCGAACATCGTGTCAGGCCTCGTAGTGAACACCCTTAGGCTCATGGCCCCTCCGGTGCCCGCCACTTCGAAGTCGACCTCGGCTCCGGTGGACTTTCCTATCCAATTGACCTGCTGCATCTTTATCTTGTTCCAGAAGTCCACGGTATCCAGGTCGTTTAAGAGCCTTTCGGCGTAGTCTGTGATCTTGAGCATCCACTGCTTCTTCACCTTGCGGACTACGCTTCCCCCGCAGCGCTCGCAGACTCCGCCGACCACTTCCTCGTTGGCAAGGCCAATCTTGCAGCTGGTACACCAGTTGATAGGTATCTCAGCCTTGTAAGCGAGGCCGTTTTCCCACAGCTTCAGGAATATCCACTGCGTCCACTTGTAGTATTCGGGGTCTGTGGTGTCTACCTCGCGGCTCCAGTCGAAGCTGAAGCCCAGCTTCTTCAGCTGCGAGCGGTAACGTGCGATATTCCTCTTCGTGACCACGGCCGGATGCTCGCCGGTCTTAATGGCGTGGTTTTCCGTAGGCAGCCCGAACGCGTCCCAGCCTATGGGGTACAGGACGTTGTATCCCTGCATCCTCCTCTTCCTTGCAAGCGTGTCGAGCGCGGTATAGGACCTCGGATGGCCCACATGGAGGCCCGCTCCCGAAGGATACGGGAATTCTATCAGCACATAGTACTTGGGCAGGGAATAGTCATCAAGAGCCGCGAAGCAGCCTGTCTTCTCCCATCTTTCCTGCCACTTGGCCTCTATCGACTTGAACTCGTATTTGCCTGCCATGTTAAACCCTCCTAGATATGAAAAAACGCCCCCGGCCTAAGGCCAGGGGCGAATATCGCGGTACCACCCTGTTCACGACGCGCAGATACAATAATGGTGGAGCTGAGGGGGATCGAACCCCTGACCTCTTGAATGCCATTCAAGCGCT
>CAZNZD010000007.1:0-47125 GCA_964577435.1 uncultured Clostridia bacterium | reverse complement strand
GTTCAAGAAGCTCGGCGGCACCATAGTCGGGGAGGAAACATTCCCGGACCTCACCCAGGACTTCAACGCCCAGCTGACCAAGATCAAGGGTCTGAAGCCTGACGTGATCATAGGGCCTAACAACTATGACGCGAACGGCCTCATCCTTCGCCAGATGATGGAGCTTGGGATGTCGAACATCCCATTCATGGGAACCGACTCGACCCACGCCCCGAAGATCATCGAGATCGCCGGCATTGACGCGCTCAAGAACACCTATCTGACCACTCTGTACGTCGATGACGACCCGGATCCGAAGGCGATGGCGTTCGCCAAGAAGTACAGAGAGGCATTCAACTCCGAACCCAATTCCAATGCATGCTTCTCATATGAGGCAATGGTCGTATTGGCTGAGTCTATCAAGAAGGCCGGTTCGGCTGACCCCGTCGCAATCAGGGCCGCCCTTGAGAACATCTCGAACATATCGGTGCCCTCGGGAACCTTCACGATGGATCCCAAGACGCATAACCCTCTCGACAAGCAAGTCCTTGTCGTGAAGATCAACGAGAAGGGATTCACCTTCGTAGAGAAGGTTAAGCCGTAATTACCGGCCACCGGTAGCAGATTAGCCGTGCCCGGCGGCCGGCCAACCGAGCCGCAGGGCACATCATATTCCCGGGGAAACCTCGGGGGAATGTGCCCCGGCAAGTCTGCTTATGCTAGACCGCCAAATCGCGGGACGAAACAGAATCGGGCGCAGTCAGGAAGTTTTCAACGGAGGCATGCCTGGTTACTGCCCGCATTGGAAGGAGAGTTTGTATGGGAGAGTTTCTGCAGCAGCTATGGAACGGGCTGTCGATCGGCAGCGTGTACGCATTAGTGGCGGTAGGATACACTCTCGTGTTCGGAGTGCTCAAGTTCATCAACTTCGCCCACGGGTCGATCCTTACGCTAGGGGCATACATCGCGCTGCTGATCGCACTTCAGAAAATCGTTCCATTCCCGGTGGCGATGGGTCTGAGCATGGTGCTTTCCGGACTGTTCTCGATGCTTACGGAAAGGCAGATCTACAGGAAGCTCAGGTTGAAGAACGCCCCCCGCCTTAACATGCTCATTACTTCGATTGGTATAGCGCTGTTGGTGGAGAACTCCATAGTGGTGTACTTCTCCGCAGACTATCACATATTCCCCAGGATTATGTCGGGAATGCCTATACAGCTGGGCGAGGTGCTCATCCCTCCTGTGGACATCCTGCTGGTCGTCGGGGCCGTCATCCTGATGCTCGCATTATGGTTCTTCGTAAACAGGACGCTTACAGGACTTTCCATCAAAGCGGTGTCGATGGACAGGGAGGCTGCCTCGCTGATGGGCATAAACATCAACGGTGCGATTTCCATGACCTTTTTCCTCGCCGGAGTGATGGCAAGCACCGCCGGCCTTCTGATAGGCTTGAAGTTCAGCGTGAATCCGTCACTCGGGGGCCTATTCGGCCTCAAGTCTTTCTCGGCCGCAGTCCTGGGAGGCATAGGCAGCATCCAGGGAGCCTATGTGGGAGGATACCTGATCGGTCTTCTGGAGACGTTCGGTGCAGGGTACATATCCTCGAACTTCAAGGATGCCATCGCATTCATACTTCTGGTGCTGGTCTTGCTGGTGAAGCCCTCCGGGCTGTTCGGCAAGGGCACGAAAGAGAAGGTGTGACGGCATGAGCACAGGTTTTCTGAAGAGGTTTCTGTCTTTGATAATCCAAGTCCTAGTAGCCTGGGGGCTGGCGCTGCTTATGAAGGACAGGCTGCAGGCGTATCCGATAGGCATAATCACCATCTTCTGCATAAACGCGCTTCTTGCCATCAGCTGGAACCTTGTCGCAGGCTTCACGGGGCAGTTCAGCATGGGGCACGCAGGGTTCATGGCAGTGGGGGCATACACATCGGCTTTGCTGATGATGAAGGCCGGCTGGCCCTTCCTTCCGTCGATACTCGCCGCAGGCACGCTGTCGGGTGTAGCGGGATTTCTTATCGGATTCCCGTCTCTGAGGCTTGTAGGCGATTACCTCTCGGTCGTGACACTGGGCTTCCAATACATCATCACCGCAATCCTGAATAATACTACGAAGCTGACCGGAGGAGGGCTGGGGTTGGCGGGCGTACCGTTCCGCTCGACTCTGCCCGTGGTGATGATCACACTAGTCATAACAATCTGGGTGATCACAAACCTCGTCCACTCTAAGCACGGCAGGTCGTTCATCTCAGTCAAGGAGGATGAGATCGCCGCGCGCTCCGTGGGCATAGACACCACCACGTTCAAGGTCATGGCATTCGTCATCTCGTCGTTCTTCGCGGGCATCGGAGGTGCACTTATCGGGCACTACATGATGTACCTGCATCCTGACATCTTCAACTACGCAAAGACCACAGAAGTGATTTCCATGGTGATTCTCGGCGGCATAGGCAGCCTGACGGGCTCGCTTGCAGGCGCGGTCGGGATCACCCTGCTGCCCGAGATTTTCAGGAACCTGGCGACGCTTCTTGCGAAATGGGGCCTCAATGCCGCCGGAGCCTTCATAAAGAGGGGCTGGACCGTATTCTACGCGGCGATGTTCCTGATAATAATGCTTACAAGGCCACAAGGGCTGATCGGCCGCAAGGAGCTCACCTGGCAGAGCATCGCTAATCTGCCGATAATAAAGAGATTCACCAAGAAGGAGGTATGACGATGTCGTTTTTTGATGTTGAGAACCTCACGATAAAATTCGGCGGTCTGACGGCGGTCGACAGCGTCAACCTTCATGTCGACGAAGGTGAGATCGTGGGACTGATAGGGCCTAACGGCGCCGGCAAGACCACGGTCTTCAACCTCATAACTGGCGTATACATGCCAGATACCGGCTCGATCGAGTTCAAGGGCAAGAACATAGTCAAGATGAGGCCCAACCAGATCGCGCAGATGGGCATTGTCAGGACATTCCAGAACATAAGGCTTTTCAAGGGACTCAGCGTTTACGACAACATAAGGACGGCAAGCCATCTGAGGATACCATACAGCATCCTGGATTCGTTCCTTCATACTGGTAAGTACGAGAAGATGGAGGAGAAATGTCACGAAGAATCCCTTAGGTTGCTCGGAATGGTGGGTCTTCTGGAAAGGAAGGACGAGATATCCGCGAGCCTTCCTTACGGGATGCAGAGGCGCCTTGAGATAGCAAGGGCCCTTGCACTTAGGCCGTCGCTGCTGCTTCTGGACGAGCCTGCGGCAGGAATGAACCCTCAGGAGTGCGCAGAGCTCATCGATTTCATTAGGAAGGTAAAGAAGGAGTTCTCGACCACGGTGCTCATCATCGAGCATCACATGGACGTCATAATGAACATCTGCGAGAGGATGTATGTTCTGAACTTCGGCAAACTCCTGACAGAGGGCACCCCGTCGGAAATTCAGAACGACCCCAAAGTAATAGAGGCATACCTCGGAGAGGAGCAGAAAGATGCTGAAGATTGAGAACCTCCACGTATACTACGGAGGCATCCATGCCCTTGACGCGGTCTCTATAGACGTCCAGGAAGGCGAGATAGTCACGATAATCGGCGCAAACGGCGCTGGCAAATCGACTCTGCTGAGGACGATCTCTGGAATTGTGAAGGCCCAGTCGGGCAAGATCGAGTTCAACGGGCAGAACCTCCTGAAGATGCCCCCACACAGCATAGTGGCGGCGGGGATAGGTCATGCCCCCGAAGGAAGGAAGATATTCCCCGAGCTGTCCGTAGACCAGAACCTGCGCCTTGGCGCGTTCCTGAGGAAGGACTACAAGGGCATAGAGGCGGACAGGGACAGAGTCTTCCACATATTCCCCAGGCTCCTGGAAAGGCGCGAGCAGATGGCAGGGACCCTTTCGGGCGGCGAACAGCAGATGCTTTGCATAGGCAGGGCCATGATGTCTAAACCCAAGCTTCTTCTAATGGACGAGCCCTCCATGGGCCTTGCGCCGGTGCTTGTCCAGGAGATCTACAGGGAGATATCCGAAATCGCAAAGGACGCAACCATACTCCTGGTTGAGCAGAATGCTTACCAGGCCCTTAAGACGGCGCACAGGGGATATGTACTTGAGACCGGAAGGATAGTCATGGAGGCGAAATGCTGCATCCTAGAGAAAGATCCGACGGTCAAGAAGGCATATCTGGGAAGGTAAGGCAGGAATAGCGGCAAGAGAAAGGGAGGCCTCCTGGCAGGAAGCCTCCCTTCGCCTTTCTTCCAGATGGGTTGCCTACGGCTCCATCGGCAACGTCGGGAGGTTCACGAAGTCCTGCGACGATCCGTCATATGTCGCCACGTTCTTATAGCCCAGCATCTCGATAAGCACGAACGTCCAGGCATTGCAGGTGCGTCCGCTCACGCAGTGGGTGATTATGAGCTTTGCGAGGTCGGTGCCGATCTTGGGCACTGAATAGAGGGCGAGCTCCTGGGCGGGCTTTATGGTGCCGTCATCGTTGAATACGAACGACGAGGGCACGTTGACAGCGCCTTTGATGTGCTTGGTGTCGTAAGTGGCGGTATCCCTGACGTCAACTATGAGGGTCTTGCCGGTCTTCGCGGCTGCAAGGACTTCCTCCCTGGTGGCCATGATGGCTTCGTTGGTCTTGACCTGGAAGTTTCCGGCCTTTACGGCGGTCGCGTCGGTCGTCGTGGCCTTCTTCTCGAGTACCCACTTGTCCAGGCCGCCATCGAGTATGCCAACGTTAGCGATGCCAGCGTACTTGAGGGTGAAGTATATGCGCAGCGAGTCATATATGCCGGCGAAGCCGTCGGCCTTCGAGTACTTGCCGCTGTAGATGACTACTGTCGAGTCCTGGCTGATTCCGGCTTCCTGAAGGATGTCCTGCAGGTCCAAAAGGTCCGGGATCTCGTTTGCGAGGGCGCCGTTCTTGACGGAAAGGGATGCGTAGATTGCGTTTACTGCGCCGGGGATGTGCCCCGCCTTGTAGTCCGCGACGGCGCGGATGTCGAGAATAACCACGCCGGGGGTGGCCAGGTTCGCCGAGAGCCACGATGTCGAGACGAGCGCGTTAAAAGGCGCGGCGGCTGACATTCCGCCGAACATTGCCACCATGAGGGCGGCTAGGGCGATGATAAGGACCTTCTTCATTGGATACCCCTCCGTTGTTTAGATTTTGTATCTCTACCGATGCTAGTGGAGAACTTTTTCGTTTGCCTTGGATCCGCCCTCCTGGAACATATCCTCGGTGATGTAGTAAGTCCCCTGCGAATGGCAGACTGCGCAGTCTCTTGTGCGGTCCGTGCGCTTCTTCGTCATGTGGGGGACGGTATCCCACCAGTTGGGCAGCGTATCGAAGCTGGTCTGCTCGATTCCGGCCTTCTCGAAGGTGGTCCTTACCGTGGGTATGAGCCTAAGAGTCGTGACCTGCTCGGAGTTTCTGGGGTTCTTGCCCAGCACAAGGGCCGGGAATGAAGAGGCCCCCTCGCCCAAGTGGCAGCTCTGGCAGTTCCTGTACTCGCCCGAAGTGTGGCAGGCGGTGCAGGAGAGGTTAGACTGATGGTATTCGTGAGCCTCGGCGGAGTTGGAGCTGCTTGCGGAGGTGGGATGGCAATTGATGCACTGCGGCCTTGTTGCCACATCCCTCCTGCCTTCATACTCAGTCCCGTCTCCGTGCATCTCGTCGGCGGTGTGGCAGTCGGCGCAGAGCATGCCCTTCTGGTAATGCACGTCCGGCGTACCGCTGTAATCACCAACGAATTCCGAGTACACCCTGCCGCCATGGCAGAGGGCGCAGGTCTTGGATTCGTCCTTCTTGACGAAGTCATGTCCGTTAATGAGGCCGAGGTTCACTCCAGATACTATGGGGGTCTTTACATGGCAGTCGCCGCATGCCGCGTGGCAGTTGCGGCAGCTCTGCTCGAAGACCTTCTCGTCGAACTTGGCCAGGTCCTCTTCGCCGAACCTGTCCATGACGCCGTTTCTGAAGCCTGCGGTAGTGTAATGGAGCGAGGTCTCATAGTGGCTGGCCTCGTCCGGATGGCAGCCGGCGCAGACTTCTATAGAATCTGAAGGCCTCTTGTTGAAACCCTCATGTGCTCCTGCCTTCGACTTCACATCCGGGTTGCCGCCGTGGCATTCCGAACATGAAAGCATCATCATGTGCACATCTTCCTCAAGCGCGGCCTTGCTGACGACGAAGCCCTTATAGTAATCTTCCGCCCTGACAGGGGGAGGAGGGCCCGCTCAGCCTTCGCCTTCGCCGCCGCCGAGTTCCGGCACTTTGACGAGCTTCTTCATCACATCTTCGCTCGCATGGCAGGCGACACAGCTTTCTGTCTCGTCGGCCCCGGTATGCAGGGCGAACAAGCCCAAAGCGAATACCGATGCCAGCACGAGGACGACGAATAATACCTTCCTGGAAACCATGGATTCCTCTCCTTTCTTTGTGTAGAATTCAACAAACTAATATTAATTCATCATTTCACAAATGTAAATGCGAGGGGAAGCTCATACAAACACCACGCTGGACAAATGCAATTGTATCAATATATCTTCATGCAGGGTTCGGACGATTCGGCCAAGCTGTCTGCCCCTCTTGCCTGTAGGGTATACCAAATATATATTTAGCATCGAGATATTGACAAGCATCTATATAGATAATAACATAGATGCATATCAATATTCGCTAATAGAAGGTGCAAACAGATGAGATACGACTTTCCGGAGTATGCACTGCTGATGAAGGCCCTTTCAGATGAGACCAGGCTTAGGATACTGCACATGCTCACAGAGGGTGAGCTCTGCGCATGCAGGATACTCGAGGAATTCAAGATCACGCAGCCCACGCTCTCCCATCACATGAAGACGCTGAAGGCAAGGGGGCTTGTCAGAAGCCGCAAGGACGGTGCCTGGACGAAGTACACTTTGAACGAGGGCAGGATGGAAGAGGTAAGGGAGTTCTTCAAGGATCTCAGGGTAAAGGAGGATGCAGCCCCGCAGGACGATAGCGCCGTCTGCAAGGCAAGGCGATGAACATTTTCTCCTTTCTCAACGACCAGCTCCTGAAGATGAAGTGGCTCGACAGGCTCGCAACCCTGTTTGTCGAACGCGGCCTTGGCCTGGACCCGGAGGGAAGGATAGGAGACAGCCTGCGCTTCTTCCTCTATGATACGGTCAAGATATTCATACTACTGTCAGTCCTCATATACCTCATCTCATTTATCCAGAGCTACTTCCCGCCCGAGAGGACGAAGAAGATACTCGGAGGATTCAAGGGCATCTGGGGCAACATATTCGGCGCCCTGCTGGGAACAGTTACCCCGTTCTGCTCCTGCTCCTCAATACCATTGTTCATAGGCTTTACGAGAGCGGGGCTCCCCATAGGAGTGACCTTCTCTTTCCTAATCTCATCACCTCTAGTAGACCTAGCCTCTGTGATAATGCTTGCCAGCATATTCAACTGGAAGATAGCCGGGGCGTATGTTGCAGTCGGAGTCGTGCTTGCCGTTATCGCAGGGACGATAATCAGCAGGCTGGGCATGGAGAAGTATGTTGAGCCGTTCGTGACCTCTGGCGGGGCTTCTGCCGAATGCTCATGCGAAATGAGCCGGAAGGACAGATATGCCTTCGCGGCTGGCCAGGTAAAAGCGATAGTAGGCAGAGTATGGATCTATGTTATTGCCGGCGTCGCCATAGGCGCGGCGATACACAACTGGATACCTCGGGATCTGATAAACGCGCTGTTGGGACAGGATAAATGGTACTCCGTCCCGCTTGCTACGCTTGTCGGCGTCCCCATGTACTCGGATATATTCGGGACTCTTCCCATTGCGGAGGCCCTGGTGGCCAACGGAGTGGGGCTTGGCACCGCGCTCTCGTTCATGATGGGGGTCACCGCACTGTCGCTGCCGTCCATGGTCATGCTGAGGAAGGTCGTCAAGCCGAAGCTTCTTGCGCTCTTCATAGGGGTGGTCGTGGCTGGCATAGTCATAGTGGGATTCCTTTTCAACGCCACGGCGGCGCTTCTCATTTAACCGTACTGAAGTACTTTAGGAGGGGTTTTTATGTCGGCTGCATGGTATCCGGTCATCGATTATTCGCTCTGCACAGAGTGCGGGACATGCATCAGCATGTGCTGCAAAGGCGTATACGACCTCAAAAAAGCGCCCGTTCCTGTTGTTGTCAAGCCTGATGGCTGCGTACAGGGCTGCAGAGGATGCGGCAGCAAGTGCCCGGTCGGAGCCATTTCCTACGTGGGGGACAGCGTCGCTTCGGCTTCATGCTCGTGCGGATGCAGCGGCGGGAAGGACAGCAGCTGCTGTTAAGCCCAATTTCCGAAACATCTGATAGGAGGAAGGCAATGAGAATCAAAATTTTAGGCGCAGGGTGCAAGAACTGTGTAACGCTTGCCGAAAATGCTGCCCAGGCGGCAAGGGAGATAGGACTGGATGCCCAGGTGGAGAAGGTGACGGACCTCGAAGCCATTGTCTCCTATGGTGTGCTGCGGACACCCGCGCTTGTCGTGGACGAGAAGGTAATGTCGTTAGGAAGGGTGCTGAGCTCTGCGGAAATCGTTCAGCTGCTGCAAAAGGCAGGCTGTTCTTGAAACCGCCGGGGGCATAGCTTAGGAGGGGCCAAGACGGGATGAGTAAGCAGGAGATAAAAGGCGGAATAGGCTTTTTCGAGAGGTATCTTACTGTTTGGGTTCTGCTTTGCATGGCAGCCGGAGTCGCCATAGGCGTATTTTTTCCCGGGATACCCGATTACCTGAGCAAATTCGAATATGAGAGAGTGTCCATTCCGGTGGCCGTACTAATCTGGCTTATGATCTATCCTATGATGCTTAAGGTCGACTTCCATAGCATACTTAGGGTAAGGGACAATCCGAGGGGCCTGGTAATCACTTGGGTCACCAACTGGCTGATTAAACCTTTCACCATGTATGCGATAGCGCTCCTCTTCTTCAATGTGATCTACAAAGGCCTTATAACCCCCGAGACGGCAAAGGAGTACCTGGCCGGGGCGGTGCTGCTGGGTGCGGCGCCGTGTACTGCCATGGTCTTCGTATGGAGCCACCTTACAAAGGGGAATCCGGCGTATACACTGGTTCAGGTAGCAACCAACGACTTGATCATACTGGTCGCGTTCGTCCCGATTGTGGGCCTGCTTCTTGGTATAAGCGACATCGCCATTCCCTGGGCAACCCTGTTTCTTTCAGTGGTCCTTTTCGTTGTGATACCGCTTGGGGCAGGGTGGCTGTCAAGGACGATGATTACAGCGAGAAAGGGCGGCGAGTACTTCGAGCAGAGGTTCATACCCAGATTCGCCAATGTTACGGTCGCGGGCCTCCTTCTGACACTCGTGATCATATTCTCCTTCCAGGGAAGGATAATCGTAGAAAACCCGCTTAACATCCTGCTGATTGCCATTCCACTGATCATTCAGACCTTTCTCATTTTCTTCATCGCATATCTCTGGGCCAAGGCATGGAAGCTGCCCCATGACATCGCCGCCCCCGCCGGCATGATAGGGGCATCCAACTTCTTCGAGCTGTCGGTTGCGGTGGCCATCTCGCTTTTCGGGCTTAAGTCGGGTGCCGCTGTGGCGACCGTAGTCGGTGTCCTTGTGGAAGTGCCAGTGATGCTGACGCTGGTAAGAATCGCGAATTCGACGAAGAAGTGGTTTCCGGAAGCAAATCGCGATTCATATAAGAAAGCAAGGTGAGTGACTGATGAACGATAAAGGCAAGCTCAAGGTCCTCTTCCTTTGCACGGGCAACTCCTGCAGGAGCCAGATGGCCGAAGGCTGGGCAAGAGAGCTTAAGGGCGACATAATAGAGGCTTGGTCCGCAGGCATCGAGAAGCATGGCTTGAATCAAAGGGCGGTCCAGGCTATGAGGGAGGCAGGCGTCGACATATCCGCACATTACTCCAAGACGGTTTCCGAGCTTACGAGCCTTGATTTCGATTATGTGGTGACGGTTTGCGGCCACGCCAATGAAAACTGCCCGTTCTTTCCCGGCAAGGCGAAGATAGTACACCACGGCTTCGAAGACCCTCCGAAGCTTGCGGCCGGCGCCAGGGATCTCGAGGAGGAGATGGGACACTACAGAAGGGTAAGAGACGAGATCAGGCAGTTTGTAGAGGGCATGCCGGGAAATCTTGGTTAGTATCAGGATGCTTCAAGCAAGAAAGGACGCGCCTTTCGGGCGCAGGTGAAAATGGACCTGCAAGATATCCTGCTGTATTCAATAGCCGCCGGGCTTACGGCGGCATCATTCATGAAAGACCGTGCGAAAACGGGGAAGGCCCTTAGAAAAGCATGGAAGTCCTTCGAGGGGATTCTGCCCCAATTCGTAGGTATCATCATGCTTATCGGAATAGTGCTTGGCATATTGAACCCTCAGACAGTAAGCCGGCTGATAGGAGGCTCCTCCGGATGGCTGGGCATCTTCCTCTCTTCCGCCGTGGGTGCAATAACGCTTATACCGGGGTTCATCGCGTTTCCGACCGTAGCCATGCTTCTTAAGGGAGGCGCCGGCTACATGCAGATGGGGGCGTTCGTATCGTCTCTCATGATGGTTGGAGTTGTAACCCTTCCGCTTGAGATCAAGTACTTCGGAAGGAAGGCGGCGATTGCAAGAAATGCCCTTGCCTTCATATTCTCCTTCGCTGTGGCCATCGTGATAGGAAGGGTGATGGGCTCGATATGAAAGTAATCAGGAGATACCTGTTCCCCGCCATGATGATCGCCCTGACGACAGCCCTGTGGCTCATAAACGCAGAGACCGGCAGGAAGGCCACGGATACGATGTACTTCTCATTCAGGGAGATGCTCAAGATATTACCTCCTGTCTTCGTATTGCTCGGGCTGCTTGATGTATGGGTACCCAGAGAGACGATGATGAAGCTGATGGGGGAGAAGTCCGGCGCGATTGGCGCCATGCTGTCAATGGTATTGGGTTCTGCCGCCGCCGGGCCGCTGTATGCCGCGTTTCCCATTGCTGCCGTCTTCATGAGAAAGGGCGTCAAGTTCTCGAATATTATGCTCTTCATAGGGGCTTGGTCCACTACGAAGATACCGATGCTTATGTTCGAGCTTGCATCCATGGGCCCGAGGTTCACGATTACCCGCCTTGCCATGAGCATAGCCGGCATATTCGGGATTGCCTTCGTTCTTGGAAGGATCATAGACGGGCAGGAGATCGAAAAGCTGTACAAAGCTGCAGAGAAGCTCTAATTCCGTCCGTTCCGCGACAATCGGTCAGAACGGCCTTCATCGAGATGCATGGTATAATTCAATCACTAAGGACAATCAATGCAGGACACCCGCAACAGCGGATGCCAGGCATTGCATACTTACTGCACAAGAAGGAGAAAGCATTGGGAGAGCTGCGTCATAAGCTGAAAGAGGTGCTGGTCTCTGTGCTGCCGATAGTCGCGGTGGTGCTGATTTCCGGCATTTTCGTGACGCCGCTTGATTCCATGAGCCTGGCGAGGTTTCTCATAGGCACCCTTTTCATCTCCATGGGGCTGGTAGTATTCCTTTTCGGGGTGGATACAGGCATCAGCCCGATCGGCACTTTGATAGGATCAAGGATCACTTACTCCAACAGCGTAGCCGAGGTGCTTCTTTCAGGCCTTGTGCTTGGTTTCTTCATATCGGTGGCGGAGCCGGACCTCCATGTGCTGGCAGGCCAGGTCGGAGCAGTCACCGGAAATGTCCTGTCCAAGGCCGCGCTTGTTTCCTTCGTATCCATAGGAGTTTCGGTCCTGCTGTCGTCAGGCCTGCTCAGGATAATAAAGGGGATAGCATTGAACAGGATGCTGACCCTGCTCTACGGCCTGATATTCATCCTCTGCATATTCGTCCCCCGCGGCTTTCTGGCGATTGCCTTCGATGCGTCTGGGGCCACTACAGGGGCGATGACCGTCCCCTTCATACTGGCCCTAGCAAGGGGAGTATCCGCCATGAAGAGGGACAGCCTGGCGTCTGAGGAGGACAGCTTCGGGCTGGTTGCGATAGCGTCCACCGGCGCCATACTGGCGGTGCTATTCACCGGGTTATTCTTCGGGGAGCTGGACGGCGCCTCCGCGATCGCTTCCGTGAAAGCCCAGACGTCGGTCCTTGGCCCGTTTATAGGCAAGATGCCCACGATAGCACTTGAGGTCCTGGTGGCCATGCTTCCGATAATGATCCTATTCTTGATACTCAGAAAGCAGGCGGGCACTGTATCCGGCAAAGCCGCATCCAGGATGCTCAGGGGTCTCGGCTTCACACTGGTCGGCCTGGTCCTCTTCCTTACTGGCGTGAATGCTGGCTTCATGGATGCGGGCATATCCATAGGAAGAGGCGTCGCCCTGTCCGGCAACTCAGCGGCAGCCATCGCCATGGGCTTCATGCTCGGCTTCGTAACCGTCATGGCCGAACCCGCGGTATATGCGCTCACGCATCAGATACAGGAAGTGACGAGCGGATACGTCAAAAGGGGCACCGTGCTTGGTGCTCTGGCCTTGGGCGTCGGCACTGCGGTGGCTCTTTCCATCGTAAGGATCCTGGTGCCCGGGATTCAAATCTGGCACTATCTGCTGCCGGGATATCTTCTCAGCATAGGGCTGTCATTCGTCGTTCCCAAGCTCTTCGTGGGAATGGCGTTTGACGCTGGAGGCGTCGCATCGGGACCCATGTCTGTCACCTTCATCCTTGCATTCACCAACGGTGTGGCGGACGGAGTAGAGCAGGCGAGCGTCCTCATAGATGGATTCGGCATGATAGCGATGATCGCCCTAATGCCCATCCTTGCAGTCGAGCTGCTCGGATTGGCGTACCGGCTCAGCACCGGAAGGAGGCGTTAGCAATGGAAGGCATCCGCGGCGGGGATATCGGCCTCATCACCGTCATAGTAGACGAGGGGCTCGGAAGCAGGGTGCTTCGCATAGCCCGGGAGGCTGGCGTGCCTTACGGGACGGTGCTTCTTGGCAGGGGCACTGCAAGGCGGGGCTGGCTTGACGCCCTGGGCCTTGGCGATACGAGAAGGGAAGTAATCATGCTTGCCGCCGGCATGGAGGAGGCTAAGCAGCTTCTTGAGGAGCTGTACGGCACATGCAGGTTCAAAAAGCCGGGAGGCGGCATAGCGTACCTGAAGAGGCTTTCGACTCCCGAAGGCGCAAAGCCCGCGGAATACATGAAGGAAGAAGGGTCGGGGTGCGGCATGGGAAGCCAATACAAGCTCATTACGACTATAGTCGACAAGGGGCTCGGGGAAGATGTGATGGATGCGGCCGCGGCTGCGGGAGCCAAGGGCGGCACTATCATCAATGCCAGGGGTACGGGGCTAAACGCAGTCGGCATGCTGTTCAACACCATGGAGATAGAACCTGAGAAGGAAATGGTGATAATCCTGGTGAAGGCGGAGATAGCACCAGAGGTCGCCGAGTCTATAAGGACCAGGATGGACATAGATTCCCCGGGAAAGGGAATCATCCTCATGCAGGATGTCGAAGGCGCTTACGGCATCGTAGAATGAGATTGCGTCAGGGCTTCTGCGCCCGTAAGATCGGGCAGGGAACGGCACATAATAATTGCGCCGGACACCCCGAAATGTTAAACTATACCTTGCCCTGCTCCGCACTTGATGCGGGGCCATTTGTCCGAAGGGAGGTGTAAGTCAGTGAGAGCCTATGAATGCATGTTCATCATCTCGCCTGCGTTCGACGAGGAAAAGACCGAGGCTACCATAGCCAAGTTCAACCAGATCGTCGTCGACAACGGCGGCGAGGTGACGAAGACAGACCGTATGGGTAGGCGCAGGCTGGCGTACGAGATCGACGATAATATGGAGGGTTACTATGTGATCCTCTACTTTAACGCCGGACCGACGCTTGTCGCCGAACTCGATCGCGTCTTCAAGATCACGGACGGCGTTATCCGCCATCTCATCGTCAGGAAAGACGACTAGGATCCCTTGAAGCCCATGACCGAATACCGGTAAGGTGGTGTCGTAGATGTTAAACAGGGTCATACTGATAGGCAGGTTAACAGCGGACCCGGTGCTCAGCTACACTCAGAGCGGTAAGGCGGTCGCTAAGTTCACGCTCGCGGTGGACAGGGGCATCAAGGATCAAAGCGGCAAGAGCCAGACCGATTTCATCGACATCGTTGTCTGGGACAAGCAGGCGGAGAACGTAAGCAACTACGTCAAGAAGGGGCACATGACGGCAGTCGAGGGTAGGCTGCAGGTGCGCTCCTACGAGACACAGGACGGCCAGAAGCGCCGCGCCTGGGAGGTAGTAGCAAGCAGGGTCATGTTCCTCGAGCCGAAGAGGGGCGAAGGATTCGCTCCGAGGCCCGCCCACCAGGGCGAGGCGGCATCGTCCGATGAGATACAGGACGATTTCGCGGTAGAGGACCTGGCCGACGAGCCGCCGTTCTGATACTAAAGGAAGACCATATTAGGAGGACGATCACTGATGATCAAACGTGAAAAGGGAGGCCGCAAGGCCCGCAGGCGCGTATGTACGTTCTGCGTGGACAAGGCCACCGATATAGACTACAAGGACCTGGGCAAGCTGCGCAGGTATATAAATGAGCGCGGCAAGATAACCCCCAGGAGGATCAACGGGTGCTGCGCCAAGCACCAGCGCCTCGTGACCGAGGCCATCAAGAGGGCGAGGCACATAGCCCTTCTGCCGTTTACGGCCGAGTAGGGCGAGGGCAACCTCCGATGTCGGGACTCTCCGGGCTTCCGGGGGGTCCCATAAGTTTAATTGGGGGCTAAGACGCGCGCAGGGCTATGCCCGCATTTCGCCTGCGACCCCCAAAAAGAGGTGCTGAATGGGCGAGAAGCAGAGGACGATGAGCACCAGGGCAGTTGTCGAGGGGGCGGTCTTCGCCGCTGTGGCGGTAGTCATGTACATCCTTGGCCCCGCGACCCAGATGGTGCTCACGATAGCATATCCGGTTCCGGCCGCACTGATTACTCAAAGGCACGGCATAAGGGCCGGGATAATGGCATCGATAGTTGCCGCGCTCGGCATAGGCATGATAATGGGGCCGCTAGACGGCCTGATCTGCCTAACCATAGTCGGCCTTCCCGGCATTGTGCTGGGCATAACTATGAAGAAGGGCCTAGGATGGGCCACCTCCACCCTTATCACCGGAGTCGTGATAGCGGCCACCACGGCCGCCGACTTCGTGCTGGGAGCCCTGGCTATGGGCATATCCCCCCGCCAGGCGTGGGAGGAGATGCATTCTGCGATGGCCGAATCCGTGGAGATGTCGCGCGGGCTATATGAGAGGTTCGGCGCGACCCCGGAGATGCTAAGCCAGCTTCAGACCACCATGGAGAGGACGTCGCAGGTGCTAAGGGAGCTTCTGCCGGCCTTCCTACTGCTATCCGGCCTCCTGTTCGCGCTTGCGGCATATGCGATAGTAAGGGCAGTGCTTCTAAGGATGAAGACAAATGTCCAGCCGATAGACCCCTTCGCAAGGTGGAGCATGCCGACGTGGCTCATCTGGGTGCCGATTGCGGGCCTGGCCCTGCCGCTTCTGGGTAACTACCTTAAGATAGGCCTCATAACAACCGTAGGCAACAACATCTTCACCGGCTCCATGATGCTATACATGGTCCATGCGCTGTCGATGCTGTGGTTCTACATGGCTAAGGGCAACGTGCCCAAGCTCATGAGGTTCATCGTCTGCGCGTTCGTCTACATGACGCCGCTGTTTTCCGGCCTTCTTCCCTACGCCGGGGTGCTGGACAGCTTCTACGATTTCAGGAAGCTTAAGTCCTGACGTAAAGGAAAAAGGGTCGGGTCCGGGGAAATAAATATGGAATAGAAGAAAAGGAGGTGAGCCGCGGGTGATGCCCTTCTGGGAGGCCGCGGCGGGCTCTGATGAAAGTAGTGCTTCTCACTGACGTAAAGGCCATAGGAAAGAAGGACCAGGTGCTCGAGGTGGCGGACGGTCACGCAAGGAATTACCTCATCCCCAGGAAGCTTGCCATCGAGGCCACCCCGGCCGAGCTGAGGAAGATCGAGGACATAAGGAAGGCCGCCCAGAACAGGCACGAGCGCGACGAGCAGAACGCGCGCCAGCTTGCAAGGACGCTTAAGGAGAACGGCATAACGCTTAAGGTCAAGTGCGGCGAGAGCGGAAGGCTCTACGGCACCGTGACCGGAGCGGACGTGGCGAAGGCCCTCAAGGAGGTCCTCGGCCTCGAAATAGACAAGAAGAAGATCGAAGTCCCTGAGCATATCAAATCGGTGGGCGAGTACGAGGCGGAGATATGGCTCATGCCCGGCATAGCCTCGAAGCTCAAGCTCACCATAGTGCCGATGGAGCAGTAGGATGGGCCTCTTCACGAAGACAGAGGAAAAGAAGTCGGCGGAGCTTCTCTGGTGGGAGCATCCCGACGCAATCGAGGAGATGTCCAGAAGGATAACCTCCATGCTAGCCATGCTCTCGGAGCTTCTGGGGGCCGACAGGCTCATCCTGAAGGCTGGAAAGCTCGAATCCCTAACGCTTATGAGGTCGGAGGACCTCGCCGAAAGGGTTCTTGCCCTTCAAAGGATAGTCTTCCAGGACCCGACGATTACCGTCACCCCTAACTTCGACGAGCTTCCGGCCGCCATGGACGACCTCGAGGATGAGCTTGCCGAGCTCATAGCGAGAAAGAGGCTTGATGAGAGCATTGAGCGCAAGGTGAGCGACAAGCTCCAGCAGAAGCACGAGGAGTACGTAAAGGACGTAAAGAAGCAGCTTCTAAGCGAGGAGTCCGGACCTGAGACGGCCGAGACCCAGAAGAAGCTCGAGAACCTGCAGGCCCTCGAGGCAAGGAAGCTCATCACGTCCGCCATGGAGGCTGTAAGGCCGGCCGACCTTTCGCAGATAATAGGCCAGGACAGGGCGATAAGGGCCCTCATGGCCAAGATCTCAAGCCCATTTCCCCAGCATGTGATACTTTACGGACCTCCCGGAGTGGGCAAGACCTCTGCAGCGAGGCTTGTGCTCGAAGAGGCCAAGAAAGCCAAGTACACCCCGTTCGGCTCCGATGCGAAGTTCGTCGAAGTCGACGGGACAACGCTAAGATGGGACCCGCGCGACATCGTCAACCCTCTTATGGGAAGCGTGCATGACCCCATCTACCAGGGGGCGAAACGCGACCTTGCCGAAGGGGGAGTCCCCGAGCCGAAGCTTGGCCTTGTCACCGAGGCCCACGGAGGCGTCCTCTTCATAGACGAAATCGGCGAGATGGACCCCGTGCTATTAAACAAGCTGCTTAAGGTCATGGAGGACAAGAGGGTCTCCTTTGAATCCTCCTACTACGACCCTGAGGATAAGAGCGTTCCGAAGTATGTGCGGGAGCTGTTCGAAAAGGGCGCGCCCGCCGACTTCATGCTGATCGGGGCCACCACGAGAGATCCCGAGAGCCTGTCGCCTGCGCTTAGAAGCCGCTGCGCGGAGGTGTTCTTCGAGCCTCTCACACAGCACGACGTGGCGAAGATCGCATCCAACGCCGCGACAAGGCTCGGAGTCACTGTGCAAGGCGGCGTGCCGGAGATGATCTCGGACTACACGATAGAGGGAAGGAAGGCCACCAGCCTTCTCATAGACGCCTACTCCTTCGCGCTGTACGAGACCGGAGGAGGAAAGGACGTGCTTATCAGCAAGGGGCACCTGGAGGAGGCCATCAGGGCCGGCAGGATGGCCCCGTACGTGCACATAAAGGCCACCGACACTACGACGGTCGGCAAGGTGTTCGGGCTGGGCGTCGCGGGCTTTCTGGGCTCGGTCCTTGAGATCGAGGCAGTCGCCTTCGCGAGGAAGGACGACAAAGGGGCTATACGCTTCAACGAGACAGCAGGGTCCATGGCCAAGGATTCGGTATTCAACGCGGGCGCGGTTTTCAGGGCAGTGACGGGCGAGGAGCTGTCGAAATATGACGTGCACGTAAACGTCGTCGGCGGAGGGAACATCGAGGGGCCATCAGCCGGTGCCGCGATACTTCTTGCGATGCTCAGCGCCGCCCGGGGCATAAGGATAAGGCAGGACGTGGCCGTGACGGGCGAGATATCCATTCAGGGCAAGGTCAAGGAAGTCGGCGGCATATTCGAGAAGATATATGGGGCCAAGCAGGCCGGCATCAAAAAGGTGATAATCCCGAAGGGCAATATCAGCGACGTGCCCTCGGACATGACGGGCATAGAAGTGATTGCCGCGGATGACATCAGAGACTGCTTCGAGCACGCCTATTCAGGCTACAGGATGGGCGAAAACGGCATAGAGGCAGACGACGGGAGGTAATTTCCTTGCCGCGCGAAGAACAGAACCTCATGGACAGGGTACCCCCGCAGAATATTCAAGCCGAGCAATCGGCGCTCGGCTCGATGCTCCTTGACAGGGAGGCCATCGACAAGGTCGTGGACAAGCTGGAGGCGGGCGACTTCTATCACGAGAACCACCGCTACCTCTTCACCGCCATAAAGGACCTGTTCGACAAGGGCGAGCCCGTCGACCTGGTCACCGTTACCGAACTTTTAAGAAACAACGGGAGGCTCGAGTCCATAGGCGGGGCCTCCTACATCTCGCACCTTGCGAACACGGTTCCCACCCCGGCAAACGCGGCGCACTACGCGAACATCGTCAAAGCCAAGTCCGTCATGAGGTCACTTGTGAAGACTGGCATGGAGATAACCGGCATCGGCTACCAGGAGGCCCTCGCCGTCGAGGAGTCCTTGGACAAGGCCGAGCAGATGGTGCTGAGCCTATCCAGGAAGCAGCGGGTCGGCGACATCAAGCCCATGCGAGAGGTAGTGGACGCGACCTTCCAGCACATAGAGAAGATCTACGAGGAGAAGGCCTATGTCACCGGGCTTGCGACCGGCTATACGAGGATGGACGACTACCTGTCGGGCTTTCAGAACTCCGAGCTCGTAATAATCGCGGCGAGGCCTTCTGTCGGAAAGACGGCGCTTGCCCTTAACATTGCGGAGAACGTGGCGATAGAGGGCAAGAAGCCCGTGTTCATATGCTCGCTTGAAATGGCGGCAGAGCAGCTCGCCCAGAGGATGATAAGCTCCAGGGCGAAGGTGGACGGCCAGAGGCTGAGGCGAGGCCTTCTCGCCAACACGGACTGGTACAACATCACTGTGGCCATGGGAGCGCTCTCCAACGCCCCGATCTACATAGACGACACGTCCAACATGACCACGCTTGATATCAGGGCGAGGGCAAGAAGGCTCAAGGCCGAGAACAACCTCTCTCTTATAATAATCGACTACCTGCAGCTTATTACCGGCAAAGGCAGGACCGAGAACAGGCAGCAGGAGGTAGCCGAGATAACAAGGGACCTTAAGTCCATCGCAAGGGAGATGGAAGTGCCGGTCCTGTGCCTGGCGCAGCTTTCTAGGTCTGTCGAGACAAGTGCTGATAAGTATCCCAGGTTGTCCCACCTGAAGGAGTCCGGCGAAATCGAGCAGACGGCGGACGTCGTGATGTTCATCCATAGGGAGCAGGACGAGGCGAAGCTCAAGAAGGACGAGAACCTTAGAAACATCGTGAAGATCATCATCGCCAAGCAGAGAAACGGACCGGTAGGCGACTTCGACCTTTACTGGAACAAAGAGTTCACCAGGTACGAGAATCTTTCAAACGAGCCCGAGGGGGACTGAGGGCATCCTTAGGGGACGGCTTCGGCCGTCTCCCTGCATTTCCGCTGGGGGGAGACTTTAAATGGCAAACGCCGAGGTGTTCCTGGAAGCATACAACAAGCTGGACCATTACCTCGAATACCTTCTCGACGGCGAGAAGGCGAGCTTCATAGACAAGAAGAACAGGCTGAAGTACGACAGGCGCGTAAGCTATACGATAGCGCGATACGACCAGGACCTTGAGGCGATCAACAGGCTCAGGAACGTGGTCACCCATGAGAAGTTCATGGGGGGCAGGCCCATGGCAGACCCCAGGGAAGATGTGATCATGAAGGTGGAGGAGATATTCGAGGCCCTGGCTCGGCCCATGACCGTGTACGAAAGGCGGAGCCCCGTACCTCCGAAGGTCTTCAGCGCGCGTGAGCCTCTGGGCAACGTCCTCAAGTACATGATGGAGAACGACTTCTCGCAGGTCGTAGTGGAGAAAGGCGGTACGTACACCTTCCTTAGGCGCGAGGACACCGCAAGGTGGCTCGAGATGCATGCGGAAGGGCCGATGCCGGAACCCGATGAGACCAGGGTGGAAGAGGTCATCCCCGTGGATTTAAGGAGAAAGTGCCACATCGCCAAGGGTGCGACTGTTTATGAGGCGCTCGCGTACTTCCAGAAGAACGACGAGGGATATCCGGCACTGATAATCACGAATAATGGCACAGAAAGGGAAATGCCCCTTGGCGTAATAACGCCGATGGATATAATAGATTATGTAAGCATAACCGGACCGTCTGAGCTGTAAGCGATGTAGGCTGAAGAAAAGGATTCGGAAAAATCGAAGGCTCAATTGTCTTATATTGAGTCTGTATTATCATTTTCCTGCAGAATCACCTTTCGTAATCAACACCCCTTGCCTTATAATATAGTCACAACTTAGAAGATGCCAGCCACGTTGCGCTCCCAATCGACGGGAAACAGGGCGGGGTCGGGGCGTTCCTTAAGTAATCAAATATTGCAGGGACCTTTTTTGGTGTCCAGAACGGGCTTTGGGAAGATCATTCTTGTGAAGGAGGGATGTTCCGTGCAAGCGCAAAGAAGCCGCAGGCTCTCTTCAGCCATCGGACTCAAGGTGCTTTCAGTCCTTCTAAGTGGACTGGCCGATGGCCGGAAGACGGAAAACGACAGGGTCAAATGCAGCGTATGCGGCGCATACTGCCAAAAGGACGCATGCTGCCAGAATCGCTTGGACCCGCAAACGCCGTACGCTTTCCTGGATGAGGACCTTTCGCAGCTGTGCCCCTTCATCAACGAAGGCTGGCACAGATACGCGGAGGGCATTCTTAAGGACCACAACCTGAAGAGCCCCGAGACCGCGGCCATCCTCCTGTACAAGCTGCTTGAGCCGAATGAGGGCAGGGTGAAGGAGTACAACGACTCTGTGGATGACGACTGTTCAATCTGACAACAGATGGAATATGGCGGGCGGTGCCGAAGGCTGCCCGCCGGAAATCCGTGATATAAAGAAGCGAAAATCTAATCATTTTGAGCTATATCCTAAATGCAGCTTACGTGAGACAAAGGAACCATTGATCTGCTGCTTAATGAAGGGGTAGAAACAAATCGTAAAGCAAGAACCATTGCTTAATAGCCGATATTCAGGGCTAGTGCAGTATTGCTGATTCGCCACAACATAGGCCGCTGCCATGCCCTAACCGGAAACAGGAAAGAGCAGCTTGCAATGGACCTGGTGCGCCCATACAGAGTAGTCTTCGCCATAAGGGAGCAAGGCTTCCAGGTCGTATGCACCATAAGACTACAGTTTACCAAGAGGAGGTGGCGACAATGATAAGAAGCCGCAACATTATTGCCACGCCGCCCGGAGCGACCATAAGAGAGCAGCTCGAGGGCCGCGGCATGCGTAAGAAAGAGTTCGCCGTTCGCATGGGGATGTCGCAGAAACACGCAAGCCGCCTTATAAAAGGAGAGGTCGGCTTAAGCCACGAAGTCGCCCTGAGGCTGGAGGCGGTCCTTGGCATACCGGCTGAGGTTTGGAAAAACCTAGAGGCAAGGTATCAGGAGAAAGCAGCACGGGCAGCCGCAGAAAACGAGTTGGATGAGGACATCTTGCTGTCCAAATAATTCCCTTATAATGAGGTGGCCGAACACGGGTGGATACCTCCAACGAAAGACGCGAACGAAAGGGCCAACAATCTCAGGAGGTTTTTCGAAGTCGCCGAGCTTTCGAATCTCGGTTCGCTATGCATTCCCGGAGTTGCCTTAGGTGCGCAGGGAAGAGTGACATCAGCGACTTCTCTTTGGGGGCTTAGGCGCAAAAGGAGCGGATGCAGGGATCCTTTACAAGAGAATCGGTCACCGCCCTTACGCTTGACAATGCGATACATCCAGGGATTGTTGCTGGAAAGCTGAAGAAGGAAGGCATAATCAAATACAATCAGCTGAATGACCTGAAGACGATTTGCAGCATGATGGCATGACAGAACCATAGATCGTGAGTATGGCCCCTGCGCATCTTGATTTGCGACAGGGGCCTTTTCTGAAACAGGCTAATGTATGCTGTCTTCTACCCCATACGCGGCGATTATCTGATGCACGAATTCGTGCGCTGCGGAGTACTCTCCCTCAACTTCTATAAGGGCCTCCGCTGCCTTTGCCCTGCGCTGTTCATCGCCCGTTTTCACTGCCACGGCATAGTCTGCCGCCAGTATCCTTATGATGTCGGTAAGGTCCTGTATCCCGTCCACAGTCATTGCGGCCCCGTCCTTAAGCGCAGGAAGCTTCCCCTTGGCGATCTCCACATATTCTGCCGCCACATCGGCCCTCCCGTTAAGAAGGCCCCATTCCGTTATCTGCAAGTCATGCACAACTGCGGCTCCGGAGAACTTCACCGCAAGCTTGTAGTCGTCAAGCCACGGGCTGTCCAGGGAGATGGCCCTTCTGATGGCCCCCCGGATCTCATAAGCCGAAGGGTCATATTTCGCAAGGATTGTGGCCCTCTTCGCATAATCCAGGGCTTCCTCCAGGCTGCGACCGGATGCGCCCCTCATCGCAAGCACCGCCTCCGTATCCGCCATGTCTATGAACAGCTGGGCATCCAGCGGCATCAGCGCGATCGCCTTCTCAAGTTCGCCCGCCGCCTCTTCATACTCCTCATGCGCCCTGTGGTGCTCGGCCTCCTCTTTCAGGGGCTCGTACCTAATCGCGACTATGCCGATAAGCACGGATGCGGCGGCAGCGAGGGCAATGACAACAAACGGCAGGGACCTGCGCCTACCGGTAAGGCCGAATGATATCGGATCTGAAGACGACGCAAAACCGCCAATGATGAAGAGCATAAGGTTGATAAGCGGGGCCCCATGCGAGCCTCCGACGAACATCACTAGTATGAGGACCATGAAAGGCGCCAGCACCATAAGGGAATCCACATCATCTTCCCTTGAGGTCCTGATTAGTGAGACCAGGGCCGCCGCGGCAAATCCCAGAAATGCGATTATGCCCGGCAAGCCGAGCTCGGCGAACAGCTGCAGGGCGAAGCTCTGGGCATCGACACCCGGCTTGAAGCCGGCCGGCGTGAACACCAATGAGACGGCATCCTTGAACGAGCCTGGCCCGAAGCCCCAGAAAGGCGCCTTGATGCCGAGCTTGAGCGCCGAAATCCAGTGATAAGACAGATAGCCGAGCTCATCTGCCAGGCCCCTTGCATCCTTCGCGAACGCTGGAAGGAAGGTGACTGAAGCACCCTTCATCGGAAGAGTTAGAAGCCATGAAGCCAGAAGGCCCAGCCCCAGCACTGCAGCAATGACCGCAGCAGATGTCGCAAGCCCGCGCCTTATCCTGGTCAAGGCTACGATGAGGATTGCGGCCACCCCGATAAGAAGGTACGTCTGAGATGCCGACAATAGGAGCGCACATGACGCCACCGCCCCTGCCAGAATCGAGATGAAGGCGACTGCCGCCCTGGTCTGCGCTGATGCCCTCTGGCTGAGGACCGCCCCGTCGACCACTACCGTGAGAAGCACACCGAGGGATACGGAAAGAAGTACCACCGCAAACGCCATGAATGATCCGCTTTGCTGAAAAGGAAGGAACGGGTTCAGGTCCTCTGGGTTTGCTGCTGTCGCATAATTGATCAGGAACCAGCCCAGTATTGCGGCAGACAGGGTGAGAAAGATGAAAAGGACCGAACGCCTTGCCTTCGGCACCGCCCTCGATGCCGCCCAGAAGGCCAGAAGATACATGAAGACCTCCGCCAGCTTCAGCGCCGTCTGCCCCTTGTCAGAGCTCCAAAGCAGGCTCAGTGCCGAAAATGCAGCAAGGAAGATGAGAGGTGCCGAGAAGCGGGGGAAGGAGTACTCCAACCCGGCGCGGTCGGCGATGTGCCCGGCCTCTGCGATGAGAGCCGCGGCAGCTAGTGCAATCAATGCCCAATATCGGTAAGGAGAGGCCGCCCCTCCCTCAAATAGCAACAGCATGACAGGGGACACTGCCAGGCCCAGAAGAGAAAGGAGCCTGTCTATCCTGAGGAAGCCTTCATTGTTCATCTGATTACCCCCAAAGCAAAGAGTCGTGGACGCCTACTCCTCCTACTATACAGCCCCGAGTGCGTGAAGTATCCATCCCGCCGCGGCCCCGGCCAGAATAAGGGCTGCGGAGTTCACTTTGAACCTGTACAACACCCCGAAGGATACGATGAAGGCGGCAATCGTGAAGACCCCGTCAAGAGACGCCTGGGCAAGCTTAATGGTCACTGCCCCCATAAGGCCTAGGGATGCGGCGTTCACGCCGTCCAGCATGCCGGAGACCCACGGAGAGCTTCTGAGCCTTGGTATCACCGGGTTCAATAGAAGCACAAGGATGAAGGCCGGCAGGAATATGCCGAGAGTAGATGCAACCGCCCCGGCGGTTCCGTTGATGAGATAGCCTATGAAGGTGGCCGTGGTGAATACCGGCCCGGGTGTAAACTGCCCTACCGCCACTGAGTCAAGAAGCTGCTTCTGAGTGAGCACGCCGAGCTTTTGCACGAATTCGGACTCCAGGAAGGCAAGCAGCACATACCCGCTTCCGTAGAGGACCGATCCGATCTTGAGGAATATCAGGAACAATGAACCATAACCGATCCCGGACTGCGCCTCTGCCACCGCCGCGGTGACGGGAAGCGCCGACATTACGAGGGGGTTCAGCGAGAGGGCCGCCTTTCCGATCCTCGCCCTGTTATACCAGAGCGTGTACAGGACGCTGGCGGCCAGCAGCATCGGGATTTCCGGCACTCCCAGAAGGCTTGCCGCCGCCACCGCGATTACTACCGCGACTGCCAGGCCGGTCTTAGCGGCGGTCTTCCACAGCCTGATAAGGGCAAGCGCCACGATTGCGATTATAACGGGCTTGACCCCGGTAAGCAGCGCATCGACCTGAGGCAGCACCCCATATTTCCCGTATGCGGCCGCGACTGCCAGCACTATGAGCATCGCAGGCAGTATGAAGCATGTGCCGGCTATGAAAAGGCCAGGTATGCCTCCCCTTTCGAAACCCAGGTGTATTGCCAGCTCGGTCGAATTCGGACCGGGTATGAGATTGGTAGCGCCGATAAGGTCAACGAAGTGCTCGCGGGTGAGCCACTTCCTCTTCTTGACGATCTCATCGTCCATCATCGCGATGTGGGCGGCGGGGCCTCCGAACGCAAGGGTCCCTAGCTTCAGGAACACCGCCGCTATCTCCATGAGCCTTTTTCTCCTCTCATCCCTTTCGCTATCCATGCTGCCACCTCGAAAAGCTATAATGACCATAGTATTTCTGCACATTAGTCGGTTTTCCTACTCCTCACAAGATGTGAAGGGGTACGAAGGACAAACATGACGCCAGGCGAATAAAAATTGTCAGCGCCTGATTAGGCCAACACTGAAAGGAGCTCACATGGGCAGGCATTACTTCAACCCCGGTTGCGCACTCAGCATCTACAAGCCCTATATGGAGGGCAGGATCCTGGATTTCCTGAACAGAAGCTTCGGTGAGGTTCATATGCACAACATCTGCTGCAGGCATGAACCCAAGCTCGAGCCGGGATCCGTGATAATAAACGTGTGCGCAGGCTGCGACAGGCGCTTCAGAAGCCTCTATGAAGGCGTGAGCACGCTCTCCCTTTGGGAGCTCATAGACGGCCTTGAAGGCTTCGAATACCCGGACTACGGCGGGCTAAAGATGTCGGTGCACGACGCCTGCCCGGTAAGGGAGAGGTCTGGAGTCCACCAGGCTGTGAGGAGCCTGCTTTCAAAGATGAACATAGAAGTAGTGGAGACCGAGTTTCGGGAGGGAAGGTCCGTCTGCTGCGGTGACGACCTCTATCCTTCGCTTCCTGTGGAGAAGGTGGAGGAAGCAATGAGGAGGAGAGCCTCGTCGATGCCCTGCGAGGAAGTCTGCGTATACTGCGTCTCGTGCATCAAGGCCATGCATATAGGGGGAAGGACGCCAAGGCACCTTGCGGACCTGCTGATGGGAGAGGCGACCGAGCCCCAGGAAGTCGACATCGCAAGATGGCACGATAGGCTGCAGGAGTACATCGACGCTCATTAAGGGCAGCCACAATATCTCGTCGAAGCTGTGAGAGTGTTCGTAATCTATCCTGTCTGCTATTCTTTGATCATTAAGCATTTCGGAGGTGCAACCATGATAAGGAAGGTAGTGTTGCTTACAGCATTCATCATTCTGATTGCGGCAGTAGCATCCAACGCCGCTCCTAACGGCCTGCTGTACGCCTGGGAGTTCACCCCCTCATACGTGCAGGCGAACACGCTTAAGGCCCTCACAGGATTGGACGGGACGATCAGCGGCAGCATCACCTACAAGGACGGCGCATTCGGAAAGGGGATGGCGTTCGACGGAACCTCGAACCGTGTGCAGGTATATAAGGGAGCTCCTGCCGGAGTGGCGCTTCCCAAAAGGCAGCTTACCCTTGAAGCTTGGGTCAAGATCGAAAACCGCGGCTCATGGAGGTCCATTGTAAGCTATGTGCAGGACAACGGGAGCTACGAGAGGGGCTTCTTCCTCGGCCTTCTGGACGGCAAGATAACCGGCAGCATCGCTACAGTAAGGGACGGGAGCGCGCCCAGGCTCGACTGGATATCCTGGAGCGCGGAGTTCGACTTCAACAGGTGGTATCATGTCGCCTTCACCTATGATGGCGCGAAAATGGCCCTATACATCGACGGCGAGCTGGTGAGGGAGTCCACGCAGGCCTTCGGAGACATCGCATACCCCGACCAGTCGACGCTGTCGCTTGGATGCTATGTCGACGACAACGAGACCGGATATCTCCAGGGAGCCATCAGGGAGATCAGGATATACGACCGTGCGCTCACCCAAGCAGAGGTCAAGGCTTCTTCGCCCGGACAGGTCGCCGCTTACTCATTGCCTATGGGCGCGTCACCATCACTTGCGCCGGGCACGGCGAGAGTGCTCGTCCTCATGCCCGACGGCACCACGTACTCCGGCATCTTGCTGGCGGTGGAGGCTGACACGATTACGATAATGCTTGCCGACGGGACATCCAAGAGGATAGCCGTATCCTCCATCGCGGCATTAGTGCCCGCGCAGAAGTAGGAGAGCCTTATGGTTTGTTGTCTGCTTCCGGCATATTGAAGAATCTCACCATTTGGCTTACAATCCTTGTGTAGCCGTTTCAAATAATAGGGTACGGAGATGCCCGGTTTGAGGAGGAGACGGAAGGAAAATGCTTAGGGCCTTCGAGCTGGCGGGCAAGACCGGATTCGCGATGCTTGCCTTGCTGCATGCAAGGGGTGCCCGAACAATATAGCGTTATTGCGCCGCAGATCCTCAAAGGCAGGGTGTGCGGCGCAAAACATATGAGGCAGGCCTGTCGCGCGAAAAAGAATATGACGAAAGTGCGCCTAGGGTTCCGCCGCCGCAAAGCGGGCCTGGACCGAGCGGCGCAGGCCCCCTCCCAAAAGGAGGCAAGGCTACACCTAAGGGATAAAAGCCCCGGCGGGCAGGTTTCGTAACCCTGTTCGCGGGGCTTTGCACTTTTTTAAGGAGGAGATTTTCGTGGCCAACAAACCCCTGGTAGGAATAGTCATGGGAAGCAAGTCCGACCTCGAAGTGATGAAGACGGCATACGAGATGCTGGCGAAGTTCGGCATAGCAGCCGAGATGAGGGTACTTTCAGCTCACCGCACGCCCGATGCCGCAGCGGCCTTCTCGAAGGAGGCCCAGTCGCGCGGCATTAAGGTCATAATCGCAGGAGCGGGGGCAGCAGCGCACCTTGCAGGCGCGATGGCCGCAAACACGACCATCCCGGTAATCGGGGTGCCCCTTGCGTCAGGCGCCTTGAACGGACTGGACGCCCTTTACGCCACGGTGCAGATGCCGGCGGGAATCCCTGTGGCCACGATGGCCATAAACGGCTCCGCCAACGCCGCGATACTAGCAACGCAGATCCTGGCAGCCTCGGACAAGAAGCTTCAGGCGAAGCTCTCCGAATACAAGCAGAGCCTCGCGGCCAAGGCCGCAGAGGCCGACGAAGAGGTAAGAAACCTCAACTCCTAAAGCCGCTCAGCTTGATCGCTTGACTGATAAAGGCGCAGTACTAATAAGAATATGACCATATGGAGGTATCAGATATGGAAGCCAAGCTGCTTTACGAAGGAAAGGCCAAGCGCGTATACGAAACATCAAACCCCGACGAAGTCCTAATTAGCTACAAGGACAGCGCCACGGCGTTCGACGGCCTCAAGAAGGGCACGATATCCGGCAAGGGCAGGGTCAACAACCTCATGTCCGCCGCCATGTTCGGCTACCTGGAACAGCGCGGGATACCCACCCATTTCGTAAGGCTCGTCTCCGACACCGAGATGATAGTCAAGCACGTGAAGATAGTGCCGCTCGAAGTCGTCATGAGAAATGTTGTCGCAGGAAGCCTCTCCAAGCGCCTGGGCATCCCCGAGGGGACGGACATCAATGAGGCGGTCCGCGAGATCTACTACAAGGACGATGACCTTCACGATCCTCTAATAAACGACGACCATGTGAAGCTTCTGGGAATCGCCGACCAGAAGACCGTGGACACCGTGCGCGACATGGCGACGAAGGTGAACGACCTTCTTAAGCCCTTCATGCTGGAGCGCGGCTTGATACTAGTAGACTTCAAGCTCGAGTTCGGCCTCTACAAGGGCCAGATAATACTCGCAGACGAGATATCCCCCGACACCTGCCGCTTCTGGGACAGCGAGACCAGGGAGAAGCTCGACAAGGACCGCTTCCGCCGCGACCTGGGCGGAGTGGAGGAGGCCTACGAGGAAGTGCTGAGGAGAATCTCCGGAGGTGCACTCAAGTGAAGAGCTACAGCGCGAAGGTAACAGTCACCCTCAAGCAGTCGATACTCGACCCCCAGGGCGTGGCCGTCCGCACCGGGCTTCACAGCATGGGCTACTCCGCGATTGAGGACGTGCGCCTGGGCAAGTTCATCGAAGTGAGGCTGAAGGCCGAAGACGAGCAGAAGGCCAGGGAGACTGTAGACGAGATATCAAGGAAGCTTCTGGCCAACCTGGTCATGGAAAGATACGAGTTCACAGTGGCCGAGGAGAAGGAAAGATGAATATAGGCATAGTCCTCTTCCCCGGGTCCAACTGCGACCGCGACGTCCAGAGGGCGGCAGAGGTCGTAGGCGCGGATTCCGGCTTCATATGGCACAAGGAGACGAAGCTGGGAGACTATGATGCGATAGTGCTCCCCGGCGGATTCGCACACGGGGACTACCTCCGCTGCGGCGCCATCGCCCGCTTCTCCCCGGTCATGGATTCCGTAATCGAGTTCGCCAAGGATGGCGGGCCGGTGCTCGGCATCTGCAACGGCTTCCAGGTGCTTCTGGAATCCGGCCTTCTTCCCGGTGTGACTCTTAGGAACAGGAGCCTCAAGTTCATATGCAGGCCACAGAAGCTCAGAGTCGAGAACAACATGACTCCGTTCACCACCCAATATATCAAAGGGGAGGTCGTCGACTTCCCCATAGCCCACGCAGAGGGCAACTACTACGCCGACCCCGACGTCATAAGGATGCTCGAGGACACGGGAAGAGTCGTTTTCCGCTACAGCACGGCTGACGGCGCAATCACTGATGGGGTCAATCCCAACGGCAGCATGAACAACATCGCCGGCATAACCAACGAGGCCGGAAACGTGGTAGGGCTCATGCCCCACCCGGAGCGTGCGATGGAGGACGTCCTTGGAGGCTCAGACGGAGTGAGGGTCTTCAAGTCCGTCATGGAATGGGCCGGGAAGGGAGGCTACCGCAGATGAGCGACGACAAGAGGAAAATATATGAGGCGATTCCCGGCGAGATGACGGTCAAGTCCGAGGACTGGAGGGCCATGGGCCTCACCGACGAGGAATATCTCCTGATATGCAAGAAGATAGGAAGGCACCCCAACCATCTCGAGATGTCTATGTTCTCAGTCATGTGGAGCGAGCACTGCAGCTACAAGAACTCGAGGAAGGTGCTTAAGCTTCTGCCGACGAAGGGCGAGGCGGTGCTTCAGGGCCCCGGCGAGAATGCAGGCATAGTGGACATCGGAGATGGCCTTGCGGTCGCCTTCAAGATCGAAAGCCACAACCACCCCAGCGCGGTCGAGCCCTATCAGGGGGCGGCCACCGGCGCAGGCGGGATCATACGCGACATATTCACCATGGGCGCAAGGCCTATCGCAATGCTCGACCCCCTGTTCTTCGGGCCTGCCGACGATGCCAGGAACCGCCACATCATAGACGGGGTCGTAGCAGGGATAGCAGGATACGGAAACGCAGTGGGAATACCTACAGTCGGCGGCATGAGCTGGTTCGGGGACTGCTACTCGGTGAACCCGCTCGTCAACGTCATGTGCGTGGGCTACATGAGGCATGAGGACATCAGGCGCGGCAAGGCGACAGGCGCCGGAAACAAGGTCATGCTCATAGGCTCCACCACCGGCCGCGACGGTATACACGGCGCGACATTCGCTTCGGCCGACTTGACCGAAGAGGCCCAGGAGAGGAAGTCCGCGGTACAGGTCGGCGACCCGTTCCGCGAGAAGCTTCTCCTTGAAGCATGCCTTGAGCTGGTGGAAAAGGAGCTCGTCCTCGGCATACAGGACCTAGGGGCGGCGGGGCTTACCTGCGCCACATCCGAGATGGCAAGCCGCGGCGGCTCAGGCATGAAAGTAGAGCTGGACCTCGTGCCCAAGCGCGAGACCGGCATGAGCCCCTACGAGATAATGCTCTCTGAATCCCAGGAGAGGATGCTTATGGTCCCCGTCCCCGGCAAGGAGGGCGAGGTCGCCGACATCCTCAGAAAGTGGGACCTGGACGCCGCAGTCATCGGAGAGGTGACGGACGGCGGCATGCTCACTCTTACCATGGGTGGAAAGCCCGTGGCGAATATACCTGCGGCAGAGCTTGCCGAGGACGCGCCCGCCTATGACAGGGAGTATGTGAAGCCATCCTATATAGCGGAGCTGGGAGCCTTCGACCCGGATACGTTGGAAGCGCCTAAGGACGGGGAGCTGGCAGAGATTCTCACTAAGATGATGGGCTCTCCTCAGCTGTGCTCAAAGCGCTGGATCTACTCGCAGTACGACCACCAGGTCGGATGCGGGACCGCTATAAAACCGGGCGGAGACGCCGCTGTCGTTAGAATCCCCGGCACTGACAAGGCGGTCGCCCTTACCACGGACGTTAATCCCCGCTACTGCTACCTGTACCCCAGGGAAGGCGCGAAGCTTGCAGTAGCCGAATGCGCAAGGAAGGTCGCCTGCACGGGCGCCAAGCCCCTTGCCGTCACCAACTGCCAGAACCACGGAAACCCGATGAAGCCCGAGGTGTACTGGAGCTTCAGGGAATCGGTGCTGGGCTTGGCCGAGGCATGCGAGGCGTTCGGCACACCGGTCACCGGAGGAAACGTCAGCTTCTACAACGAGGACGGCGAGACGGCCATCTACCCAACGCCTACCATAGGCATGGTGGGCTCGATGGACGACGTGAACAAGGCAGTAGGCGCAGGCTTCAAGGAGGCGGGAAACTCCATAGCCCTGCTGGGCGACACCTTCGATGAGCTCGGAGGCTCGGAATACCTGGCGACGATAAAGGGAATCGAGGCGGGAAGGCCGCCCAGGTTCAACGCCGAGGCGGAGAAGAAGCTCATCAAGTTCCTGATAGAGGCGGCAAACCAGGGCCTAATGGTCTCGGCTCACGACCTTTCCGAAGGCGGACTCGGCGCCGCTCTCTGCGAATGCGCCCTTATAAACGGCGTAGGGGCCGAGATAGACCTAACGGACGCGAACAACGCGGTGCTTCCTCTCTGGAAGATGCTCTTCTCGGAGACTCCGGCAAGGGTCATCGTGGAGGTCAAGCCGGAACACTCCGCTGAGCTGCAGAACCTCGCAAGAAGAGACGGCGTGCCCTCCTCCTTCATAGGAAAGACCGACGGCAAGAGGCTCATCATCAGGCAGGATGCGGCGGAAGTCGAGCTTAGCGTGGAAGAGCTCGGCAAGTCATACGGGCAGGCGCTTGAGCGCGCCGTGTCCGGAAGGTGAGGTAGACTGGATTGGACGCATACTACGAGGCTTTCCTCGAAGACGACAGGGTGAAGGACGAATGCGGCGTGTTCGGGGCGGCACTTAAGGGCCCCGTCGCCGACATGGTCTTCATGGGCTTGGTCGCCCTCCAGCACAGGGGCCAGGAGAGCGCAGGCATAGCCACTTTCGAGGGAAACGAGATAAAGGTCATAAAGGACATGGGGCTCGTGACCGAGGTCTTCGCAAGAAGGCCCGCGTCGGGCCTTAAGGGCAATACAGGCATAGGCCATGTGCGCTACTCGACGACGGGAAGCTCCGACATCATGAACGCGCAGCCCATGACCTTCAGATACATCGACGGGATGATGGCCCTCGCCCACAACGGCAACATCACGAACGCCGCGGTATTAAGAAGAAGGCTCGGCAAGACCGGCGCCGTGTTCCAGACGACATCCGATTCCGAGATCATCGGCTGCACGATAGCCCGCCACTACGACCTCGGCATGCTGGGCGCCATAAGAAAGGCCATGGAGACGCTGGACGGGGCATACTCCTTCGTGGTGCTTCAGGGCGAGACCGTATACGCGGCAAGGGACCCCCACGGCTTCAGGCCGCTTATGATAGGCGAGGCGGGGGACGGTTCCGGCTTCTTCGTGGCATCGGAATCCTGCGCCCTTGATACCGTGAATGCGGTGAAGATAAGGGACGTGGAGCCGGGCGAGATAATCTACATGAACAAGGACGGCCTGCATTCGGCCGGAAAGCTTAACGGCGTCAGGCACGCCTCCTGCATATTCGAGCACGTATACCTCGCAAGGCCGGACTCCTGCATAGACGACATAGGGGTGGCCGAGGCGAGATTCGAGCTCGGTAGGCAGCTTGCAAGGGAGAGCACCGACATCGTGGCCGACATCGTGGTGCCGGTCCCGGAATCCGGCATAGGCGCAGCCCAGGGCTACGCCCAGGAGAGCGGCCTTCCCTATGTCATGGGCATGATAAAGAACAGGTACATGGGAAGGACATTCATACAGCCCTCCCAGAACGTAAGGGAGCTCGGCGTAAGGCTCAAGCTCAATGCTGTGGCGTCTCTTGTGCGCGGAAAGCGCGTGGTGCTTGTCGACGACTCTATAGTACGCGGCACGACCAGCCGCAAGCTTGTTGACCTGATGAAGAGGGCGGGAGCGACCGAAGTCCACGTTGTGGTGTCATCGCCTCCCGTCAAGTTCGGCTGCCACTACGGCATAGACACGACCGGGCGTGGCGAGCTCATCGCGAACGTGAAGAGCCTTCAGGAGATAAGGGAAATGATCGGGGCGGAGTCCCTGCATTACATATCCCTTGAGGGCATGGTCATGGCCATAGAGCGCGCAAGAAGGTCGTCCGGCTCGGGAAGCCGCGGCTTCTGCAAGGCGTGCTTCGACGGCAAGTACCCGACTGCGATAGACGCGGAGGTCGACAAGCAGGTCTTCGAGACCGTAAGGAAGGGTGAAGAGGGCACCACCTATAGGAAAGCGGGCGTCAATATCGATGCTGGCAACTACTCTGTGGAGCTCATAAAGCCCCATGTGGCAAAGACAACCACTAAGGGCGTCATGGGAGGCCTCGGCGGCTTCGGGGCGCTCTATGACTTGGGCTCTCTCGGAATGAGGAACCCCGTGCTGGTGTCGGGCACCGACGGAGTGGGCACTAAGCTCAGAGTCGCAATGGGCATGGACAGGAACGACACCATCGGAATAGACTGCGTGGCCATGTGCGTGAACGACTGCCTGGTATCCGGCGCAAAGCCGATATTCTTCCTCGACTATATAGCCCTGGGCAAGCTCGTGCCCGAGCTCGTGGCCGACATAGTGAAGGGCATAGCCGACGGCTGCGTGATGGCCGACTGTGCGTTAGTCGGAGGCGAGACAGCCGAGATGCCCGGCTTCTACCCGTACGGCGAGTACGATGTGGCGGGCTTTGCGGTAGGGGCCGTCGAGAAGGACGCGATAATCGACGGATCGAAGATCAAGCCAGGAGATGCCGTAATTGGCCTTGCCTCAAACGGCCTGCATTCGAACGGATTCTCCCTTGCCAGAAGGGTGCTTCTGGCAGACGGAGGGCTATATTTCCACGAGCATTTCGACGAGATCGGCTGCACGCTGGGCGAGGAGCTTCTAAAGCCCACGAGGATCTACGTGAGGCCGGTGGTGAGGCTCATGAGCGAGGTGGAAGTCCTGGGCATGGCACACATAACTGGCGGCGGCCTGGTTGAAAACCCGGTCAGGTGCCTGCCGGAGGGGTGCGGCATGGAGCTGGACCTCGGAAGCTGGAGCGTGCCTCCCATATTCGGCATGATATCAAGGCTCGGCAAGGTGGAGACCATGGAGATGCTCAGGGTGTTCAACATGGGACTTGGCTTCGTCGCGATAGTACGGGCCGAGCAGGCCGAGAAGGCCGTAGGAATCCTGAACGCGGCGGGCGAGAAGGCCATGGTGGTTGGCAGGATAACTGCGGGCGAGAGGGCCGTCTCCTTTAATAAGCAGTAGGGGGCGGGAACATAAAGAAGGAAAAGACGGGGGGTGGGCGCGATGAGGCTGGTAGTGATGGCTTCGGGCAGGGGCTCGAACTTCGAGGCGATACATGAGGCAATAGTAAGAGGGGACCTGTCGGCCGAAATCGTCGCGCTCGTGTCCGATAAGGCTGAGGCTCCGGTAGTTTCGAAGGCGGCAGCGCTGGGGATTGCTAACGTCGCCGTCCTGGAGAGGAAGGGCTTTCCCTCAAAGGCGGCCTACGACGAGGCGCTGACGATGCTTGTCAACGGCTTCTCCCCCGACATGATCGCCCTTGCCGGCTTCATGAGGATACTGGGACCCTGCTTCATACGGGCGTTTACAGGCCGGATAGTGAACATTCACCCGTCACTGCTTCCCAGCTTCCCGGGTTTGGACGCCCAGGAGCAGGCCCTTCGATACGGCGCGAAGGTTACCGGATGCACGGTGCATTTCGTGGACGAGGGGACAGACACCGGCCCCGTGATATTGCAGAAGGCCGTGCCGGTGCTGGAAAAAGACGATGCAGAAAGCCTTTCGGAGAGAATACTGGCTGAAGAACACTCGTTATATGTACAGGCGCTTAAGCTAATTTCGGAGGGAAGGGTCACGGTAGAGGGAAGAAGGGTCAGGATATCGGATGAAGGTGAGGTCCGATGAGGGCCTTCCTGCTGCACGTACTGCAGAACTACAAGGCGTGGAAGACGTTTCTTATGGCCAAGGCGGGGCAGCTTATAAGGCAGAGGAACGCGAAGAAGGCCCGCAAGGACGGGTAGACGGCGAGCAAGGATGTTGGTTTGCCGCCGGGATGTGAAAGGGAGGAAGAGGGATGGCAAGGATAGCTTTGATCAGCCTTTCGGACAAGACGGGGGCCGCAGAATTTGCAAAAGGGCTCGCGTCGCTCGGATTCGACATCGTATCGACCGGAGGGACGGCATCTGCCTTAAGAGACGCCGGCCTTGAGGTCATGGATATATCGCAGCTTACGAACTTCCCTGAATGCCTTGACGGAAGGGTAAAAACCCTTCATCCTATGGTCCACGCCGGAATCCTCGCAAGGCCCATAGACGATCACCTGAGGCAAGTTGCGAAGCTCGGCTGCAAGCTCATTGACGTCGTCTGCGTTAACCTCTACCCCTTCCAGGCGACAGTCGACAGGGGAGCGGACTTCGAGACGATAGTCGAGAACATCGACATCGGAGGCCCGTCGATGCTGCGCTCAGCCGCCAAGAACTTCGAAAGGGTGGCGGTCGTGACGGACCCGGCCGACTATGACAGGGTGCTGAAGGAGCTGAAGGCCAACGGCAAGGTGAGCAAGGCGCTGAGGCTTGAGCTTTCGGCCAAGGCCTTCTCCCATACCGCAGCCTATGATGCAGCCATCTCGCAGCATCTGAATGCCAGGGCCGGCAGGAGCACAATGGACCTCAGAGGCGCAAGCCTTGCGCTCGGCCTCGCCCCCGAGCTTGAGCTCAGATACGGGGAGAACCCTCATCAGAAGGCGGGCCTATACAAGAGGTCGGGGCTGAAGCCGGAGGGCATGCTGGCGATGAGGAAGCTCTCAGGGAAGGAGCTAAGCTACAACAACCTTGGGGACATGGACACGGCGCTTGCTGTATTGAGGGAATTCGGGGCCGAGAGGCCCTGCGTATGCATCGTGAAGCACGCGACACCCTGCGGGGTGGCCGTGGCTGAGACCATAGAGGAGGCCTACAAGCTTGCCTACGAGGCGGACCCCGTGTCGGCCTTCGGGGGGATAGTCGCCTCAAACAGGCAGCTGGGGACATCTGTAATCGAGAAGATGGCCGAGATTTTCCTCGAAGTGGTAGTGGCTCCCAGCTTCAGCGGCGAGGCAATCAGCATGTTCAGCAAGAAGCCCGCGGTGAGGTTCGTCGAGCTTCCGATCGATGAGATAATGAAGAGCAAGGAGACCGAGCTTAAGACACTTCCTGGCGGGTACCTGCTTCAGGAGGCCGATGCAAGGAAGGTCACGGCGGACGATCTGAAGATAGCGACCAAGAGGCGACCTACGGATGACGAGGTAAGGCAGCTTCTTGATGCTTGGAAGGTGGTCAAGCACGTCAAGTCGAATGCAATACTCCTGTGGAAGGGCGGCTCGACAGTGGGCGTAGGCGGCGGGCAGACTAACAGGGTAGGGGCCGCAAAGATCGCAGCCGAAGTGGCCGGGAACAAAGCGAAGGGGTCAGTGATGGCATCTGACGCATTCTTTCCCTTCAAGGACACGGTCGAGCTTGCAGCCTCCATCGGCGTGAAGGCGATAATCCAGCCAGGAGGAAGCATAAGGGATAAGGAAAGCATCGAGGAGTGCGACAGGCACGGCATCGCGATGGTGTTCACCGGAGTCAGGCACTTCAAGCATTGATATAGCAGCAGACCGGATGCCCGTTTATGAATTCATGATTTTGGGAGGGGCGAATGAGTTATTCCGGTATGTATGGAAAAGCGGTTAAGAGCGAAGGCATGAGCGTCCTGGTGGTGGGATCGGGCGGCAGGGAGCATGCCCTGGCCTGGAAGATAGCCCAGAGCGGGCTTGTAAGCAAGTTATATGCCGCACCGGGAAACCCCGGCATGTCGAAGATAGCGAAGTGCTTCGAAGTCAAGGTGACCGACGTGGACGCGATGGCGGACCTCGCCGACAGGCTCGATGCGGACCTGGTTGTCATCGGCCCCGAGGTGCCGCTTTCGCTGGGCCTCGCAGACAAAGTAATCGAGCGCGGGAGGATGGCCTTCGGGCCGGTGAAGGCGTGCGCTAGGCTCGAATCGTCCAAGGCGTTCTCGAAGGCCGTGATGGTCGAGGCGGGAGTGCCTACTGCCTGGGCGAAGGTGTTTGACACGGCCGAGGAGGCTGATAAAGAGCTTTCCCGCATGGACGGCCCGGTCGTAGTGAAGCTGGACGGGCTGGCGGCTGGAAAAGGAGTTGTGGTCTGCGAGACGAGGGCGGAGGCTAAGCTTGCGGTGTCCAGGCTCTCAAGGATGCTTCCAGGCGGAAAGATACTGCTTGAGGAGAAGCTGGAGGGCTTCGAGACGTCGCTTCTATGCATATGCGACGGGGAGAGGGCGCTTCCTCTGATGCCGGCAAAGGACTACAAAAGGGCGCTGGAAGGGGATTTGGGGCCGAACACTGGCGGAATGGGCGCAGTGGCGCCGTCGCCTTTCCTGGGCATGGACGATTCCTTCGAGCTTGTGAAGGCTACGGTGCTGCCGGTGCTTAAGGCCATGGCGAAGATGGGAACGCCTTATCAGGGAGTCCTGTACGTGGGGCTAATGCTCACCAAGGAAGGGCCTAAGGTGCTGGAATACAACTGCAGGTTCGGAGACCCCGAGACGCAGGCTGTAATGCCTCTCATGGAGGACGACCTCGTTGAGGTGATGATAGAGGCGGCGGAGGGCAAGCTCAAAAGGGAGAGGCTCCGCTTCTCTGACGAGGCGTGCGTCAGCATCGTCCTTGCAAGCAAGGGTTACCCCGAGCTGTTCGACAAGGGCTTCGCGATAGAGCTTCCGGAATCGGTGGAGGAGGGTGCGGTGATCTTCCATGCGGGCACTTTGACGGATCATATGTGCAAGCTGGTCACTGACGGCGGAAGGGTGCTTAATGTAAGCGCAGTCGGCACTACGGCCAAGGAGGCGACGGACAAGGCCTACAGGGTCGCAAGCACGGTCAAATGCGCGAACCTCACCATGAGGAAGGATATTGGCACAGGAAGGAAATAGGGCACGGAGCTCTATATGAATGAGGGAGGGCTTGTTGGCCCTCCTTCGTCATTTCTCTGGTGTTTCGATTTTTCATGCAATTACTACTTGACAATACATAGTAGAATGTTACTATCTAGTCAGCTACTATGTGATGCATAGGAGATGGCGGGATGAACAACGACACCCAGATGATGAAGGGCATATTGGAAGGGTGCATCCTGAAGGTCATGCAGGGGAAGGACATGTACGGCTACAAGGCTGTGGAGGCGCTGAACTCCCTTGGCTTCGATGTAAACGAGGCCACGGTGTATCCAATCCTTCTCAGGCTGCAGGGCAAGGGGCTTCTGGTGGCGGAGAAGAGACCGTCGCCTCTGGGACCGGACAGGAAGTACTATACGCTGACTTCGGAGGGCGAGGGCGCACTCCGGGAGTTCTCCTCCAGCTGGGATGAGCTAAACAAGCTGGTGGGCAAGGTGTTGGGAGGTGGGTGCGATGACTAGCAGAAGCAAGTTCGTTCTTTCCGTGGCGGTGCTTCTTGCCGTCATGGTGATAGCAAGCTCGGTGTTCCTTGCAATTTCTGGGGGCAGGGGTGATGAAGGGGCGGCCAGCATGTCCGCGACCATAGCGATAGGCGTCGTCGCCGTTCTCTCCGTGATGGTTGTCTATATGGGGAAGGTGAGAAAGAGCAAGGCAGAGTCGATGCTCAACAAGGAGTATTTCCTTGGTTACGAGCAGATCAAGGATGCGATCTACTCATCGGACCTTCCCAAGGCTAGGATAAAGGAAATAAGCGATGAGGTCCTGGATATGCTCCTTTCAGCCCAGAGGGCAGGTAGGAAACCAGCAGATGTCATCGGCGATCCAAGGGTTTTCATAACAAGGGTGATGGAATCATCAGCAAAGCCCGGAAGGATGCTCCTGTCGGGGGTAATCAACGGCATCGGCACTTTCATACTCTTCATATTGGGCATAACGCTTGTGCTTTGGATGGAGGAGCCTGACGCGGGATACTTCGGGACGGCGATAGAAATGAATATGGTGGTACTAGCTGCCCTGATCTCCTTCGGCGTGATGCCGCTGACCAAGGTGCTGATAAGAAAATCCATGCTGGCGTTCGGCATACCTGTCGCCTTCGGCGTGCTGTATGTTCTTTGGATGGAGGCGCTCAGGGCAAGCGGGGGAAGCGCCGCGGCTGCTTTCCTTGGCACCAGTGTGAGAATAATACCCTCAATGGCAGCCTTGGGAGGATACCTGATAGTGCTTGTCCTACTATGGTTTGCCTCAAGTCAGCAGAAATGATCGCGAAGGTATACAACAAGAGCTACGACCTATTGATATGCTCCCCCTTGAGGCAGCGAAGTTAGCAATATTGCCTCAAGGGAGAGCGCCCTCATAGATAACCACAGGCTTGGAACAAGCTGTGCTAATTGCGGATGCGGTATGCCTGTCAGGACTTCTGCACAGCAGAGCTTAGCACATCAGCCAGGAAAAGGAACAAGCCTATCTTTGATAGATACCCCTTATCCAGCCTGAAACCCGCGTAAATGAGAACGAAGCTGACAATCACCATGACTATCATCGCTTCCTTCCCGAGAAGGCTCTTCTTAATCCAGTATCCCATCTTCGGTCACCCCACTATAAGAGTCAGCGTAAGGTTCACTACGCCCAGAACTAGGGCGATTCCAAGAGTGATGAAAAGAATCTTCCTGTAGACCAGATGCTCCTGGCCTTCAAGCTTTGCGGATGTGGTTCCCAATAGCACTTGGGTGGGCCCGAGGCTGCAGCCTACGGATGCCCCTATAGACTGGGCCGCGCACATGATGAGCTCGCTTACTGCAAGTTTCTGCGCCACGGATTGCTGGAAGCTGCCGAAGATAACGTTCGAATTCGTGTTGCTGCCAGTTATGAAGCTGCCGAGCACTCCTATTAACGGCGAGACAAGAGGGAAGAGCCTTCCGGTGACGCCTGCAGCTTCGCCTGCCAGTTTCTCGATCATCCCAGAATCCATCATCACTAAGGCCATCGGTATAAGGAAGAACAGGCTTAGCGTAGTGCCAAGGCACTTCTTCACCGTCATCTTTAGCATGGCGGGTAGGCTATCACTTCTCCATGACTTCACTCGCGCTTTGTAATAGATGATGGAGATGATGCTTGAGTAAAGTATGATTGGGGCCGGATGTGCGAAAAGCTTGACCTTCGCATAGCTTCTCGCCGCTTCGACCACGACGCCTAAGCCGGTAGAGTAGCCCGGGAATCGGAAGGCAAATCCGATTCCTCCCAAAGGAAGAAGATAGAACAGCAATGAGAAGAAGACCACAAGGCCGTAGGGGAGGATTGCCTCCAAGAACAAGAGGCTGCCTTGTCCTCTCGGATAACCTGCACCCTCAGGGCTACCGGCGTCTCCTGACTTGATTCTGCTGTAAAGGAAGATCGCGATGATACCTGAAAGGGCTGCCAATAATCCTCCGATTGATACAAGGCCTGCACTAATAACTCCATATAACGACAAGGACATAACCGCGCTTATGCCGAGAACCAGCCAAAAGCCCTTTGCGACACCCTTAATCCCGCCGTAAATGTAGGATACCGCCAGCCCCGTCGCAACCATGGCGAAGACGTCGAACAGGACAAGCCATGGCCCCAGCAGCTGGGCAGATAAGCCTGTCACAAGGCTTAGGGTGAGGTAGGAAGAGCCCATGGAACCGAAGGTGATCGCCCAGGAATGGCCCAGAAGCACCGCGCACGCCGACATCAAAGGGTTAAAGCCCAGGCTTATGAGGATAGGGGTAACTATGGCAACAGGTACGCCGAAACCTGCTATGCCCTGCAAGAAGCTTGAGAAAAGCCATGAGAGCATTAGAAACTGTATGAATTTGTCCTGGATTACGCTTACTATGCTGCCTTTAATCGTGTTTAAGGCGCCTGTCTCGGAGACGAAGCTGTAGAGGAAGACGGCCATCCAGATTATGAGAAGTACGTGGATGGCAAGGGCCAGGCCTTTGCCGATAGTCACGGCAAGGCCTCCGAAATCCACGCCGTAAATCAGGTACGCACCGCTTAATGCGGCAATCAGAGCCAGCGCCCCTGCCTTGTGCGGACTCATCTTAAGAACAATAAGCCCCGTCAGAAGGATCGCTATAGGCACCAAAGCTATAAGCAGTTCCATCATCTGCACCTGTATCCTCAGGCGAACGAAATGTCGCCGTATACTCTGGGATTGTTTCGGTTATCTCCGCCTTGCCGATATTTAGGCTAGCTTAGAAAGAAACGATCTGGCCGCTCATTGGGATTGTTCCACCTGGTTAAGGAACCACTCGAGCTCCCCTATTGTAGGCATCGAGGCCGAAGTGCCTAGCTTGGTGACGGAGAGGGCCGCTGCCGCATTGGCGAACCGCACCGCTTCAATCTTGTTCATCTCTAAGGAGACAGCTGTCGCTATCGCGCCATTGAATGCGTCCCCGGCGCCGGTCGTATCCTTTGCATCTACCTTGTACCCTTCTAGGTGGACGCAGAGCTCATCATCCGCAAGGACAGCGCCTTTCGAGCCCAAGGTGATGATCGCATTCTTACATCCCATGCGGACTATCTGCTTTGCCGCCCGCATTGCACTTTCTATGCTGTCCACCTCGATGCCGGTGAAAATGCTTGCCTCGTGCTCGTTCGGGATGAAGTAGTCAATTAGATAGCAAATGTCATCAGGAAGCTCCTTGATGGGGGCAGGATTAAGAATCGTCTTAAGCCCATTCAGGCTAGCCCACTGGATCGCATGGACGACCACATCCATGGGTATCTCGAGCTGTACTAGCATGCAGTCGGTATCCCTGAAGCGGTCGGATACTCTGTCGAAGTCCTCCTTTGTCAGGGTTTCGTTAGCCCCGGGAGCTATGACAATCTGATTCTCCCCGCTGGCATCTTCTACTACGATTAGGGCTACACCGGTAGGCTGCTGCCTTCTGATTACATTTCTGGCGTCAATGCCCTCGTTCTTGAAAGATCTGAGGAGAAGCTCACCGAAGCTGTCTGTTCCAATCGCCAAGAGAGCTTCAACCTTTGCTCCAAGCCTGGCTGCGGCTATGGCTTGATTGGAGCCTTTACCGCCGCAGCCTATTGAAAACGGCCCTCCTGATATCGTCTCGCCGGCTTTAGGAAGCCTCGGCGATCTTGTCACAAGGTCGACCATGAAACTGCCAACCATGGAAACCCTAGGAACCTTAGGCAAAAGTATCACTCCTTAAATCTGGTAGTTCTTATCGCCGCCGAAAGGCGCGAGCTATCTGATGATTCCGTTAACTGTAAGGACCTCAACTCCTGATTTCTCGAGCTCGTCCACTAAAGGATTGATGCCTATGGAATCGGAGGCGATATGCCCTGTGACGATTACACAACCAGGAATGTCTCCCAGGCTTACTGCATCCTGTCGATCGAGCTTTATGCATACGACCGCATCAGCGCCGTGGCTCAGATACTCCCTTATAACAAGGTGGTCGGGCGCTCCCAGGCAAGCGTGGGATACAACTGCCTTCCGGACTCTATGCCCGGAAGACCCATAGGCAATCCTCATGCTGTTGCCTTTTTTGATCTCAGGTATGCAGTTAAGGGCGTCCACTAGATCCTGAGCCGTGGCCGAACCGTTGCCTCCAAGCACTTCATCTACTGTCCGGCGCATTGCCTGCAGCCCGATGTAATCCAGCGGCTTATGGATATTCATAAGGGGCATCCCAAGCAGCTTGCATGTGGATACGACCCTGTCGAAGTTGCGGTTGTAGTAATCCTCCCTGAATGTTAGCGCCCTCTCCGTCACTGCGGCCCTTGCCTTGTCTTCAGGGATTCCGAACTCTACCATCATTGGGATGTGGTCAAGGTACACCTGCCATGCTTCGGAGTTGTACCAACCCATCATTGCATCGGTAGGATGATGGCTGATAACGCAGTCGGCTCCCAGCTGCCTTGCCAGGAGGATGTCTGCGGTATCGATGTCTATGCCGAAGAGCACCTTCCTAATACCTTTGCCCTCGACATATATGGCTGAGTCCTTGGGTACTTCACTTTGCCCCGCCAGCCTTAAGGCAAGTCCCATGATCTCCGAAGTTGTCATGCTCATCGAAACCCTCCGTTATGCAATGGTCTTGGTGCGCTTCGCGCCACCGGGCTTTAAAGCCCGGCCGAGTCTGAACCTGTCGCTGGACAGCACCAAGGTTATCAGCGTGAGCGCGTATGGAGTGATGAGGATAAGCTGCGCGGGAACCATAGTCCTCATCTGAAGCCTTACGGAGATGACATCCGCATATCCGAACAGAAGCGCCGACATCAGCACTCCTACGGGATTATTCCTGGCAAGCAGTGAAGCCGCCACGGCTATGAAGCCTCTGCCGCCGATCATGTTCTCAGTGAACATGGTGAGATACCCAAGCGACAGGTATGCGCCGGCTAGGCCGCACAATGCCCCGCATACTATCAGGGACATGTACTTCATCCTCTTGCCGTCTATGCCTACCGCCTCCGCGCTTGAGAGGTTAAGGCCGACAGCCCTCAGCCTTAGCCCCGTCGGCGTCCAGTAGATGACTACGAACGAGACTGCGACCAAGAAAAGCGCAATGTAAGTGATGATGGTGTGTCCGTTTAAGATCGGCCCAATGACTGGTATGCCGTAAAGTGTGTCGCTATTGATCAGCTTAAGGCCAATTATCTTCTCCGAGGAGAAGGCGCCTGCCACTCCGAACATGCTTCTTAGCAGGAATGTGGTCAGCCCCAAAGCTCCGATGTTTATCGCGGTGCCGACGACCCTAGCGTCTGCGTCAAGCTCAAGGATTAACGCTCCCATCAGAAGAGCTATGAAAATGCCAGCCAGGATTCCGGCGAGGACCCCTACCAAGGCGCTGCCTGAATAATAGCTTGCAACAACCGCAGTATAAGCCGCAATCAGCATCATGCCTTCCACGGCTATGTTCACTATGCCGGCCAGGGAGGTGACTATCCTGCCTAGGGCCGCTATGCATATGGGCGTGGCAATTCTAAGTGTCGCGTTAAATATGCTAAGGCTGAAAAACGTGCTCCATCTCCAGATGTTCATGCCTTCGCCCCTCCCTTGCCAAGCTTCTGGTACAGCTTCTTAAGCCCGTAGGAGGACGTCACCGAGAAGATGACCACTGCCTGCAGCACCATTATCAGATGCCTTGATATCGGCGTCATCCTTTCCATTGCAAGGCTTCCGTTCTTAAGCGCGCCGAACAGGAGGGAGGAGAAGAAGATGCCGATCGGGTGGGACCTTCCAAGAAGCGCCACGGCGATGCCGTCGGTGCCGATGGTACCGGCGAACTCCTCCATGAACCTGTGGTAAACGCCCATTATCTCCACGCTGCCGGCAAGGCCCGCTATAGCTCCGGAGATGAGGAAGCTCTCAATCATCCTTCTGCTTGTTGGTATTCCCGAGTACTGCGAAAAGCGCCTGTTAAGGCCCACGGTCCTTACCTCCAGGCCGTATGATGTCCTCCACAGGAGCCAGAACATGAAGGCAAGGGCTGCAAGCGCGATGAAGATGCCCGTGCTGAACTGAGTTTTCGGCACGATCTTCGCAAATTGCGCTGATGCCTGGATGGCAGGCGTCTGAGCGTTGATTCCTGGTTCCTTGAACGGGTAATTCACCAGGTAGCTCGTGAAAAGGATCGCGATATAGTTGGCCATTATCGAGCTTACTATCTCGTTGATGCCAAGCTTTACCTTCATAAGGGCCGGGATCACCGACCATGCCGACCCTGCGGCCATGGCCCCGAGTATTGTTAGCGGCTGTATTATGTACCAAGGGAGTCCGGGGGTGAAGGTTCCGATGAGCGATGCTGCCATCGCCCCCATATAGAACTGGCCTTCGACGCCCATGTTGAAGACCCCGCCCTGGAAACCCGCGGCAGTCGCAAGCCCGGCAAGTATCAGGGGAGTCGTGAACTGAAGCGTAGTCGCTATGTTCTGTATGCCTACGAAGGAGTTGGCGAACAGCTGGTAGTAGGCATAGAAGGGATTATTACCGGATGCTGCGATGATGATCCCGCAGATGACGAAGGCGCTTCCTATGACTAGAATCGCCTCAAGCAGGCCCCCGGTTAGGGAGGACAGTCCGTTCCTCTTCTTCTCCAATGACGTCGCCCTCATCTTCCGACCACCCTCTCCTGCTGGGCTTTCCCTAGCATCATGATTCCGATGTCGTGCTCGGTTACATCGCTTGGCTTGACCTCGCCGACTATGCTTCCTGAGTAGAAGACGACGATCCTGTCGCTGAGGGACATGATCTCCTGAAGCTCGGATGATATTAGAAGTACGGCCATCCCCTTGTCTCGAGCGTCGATTATCTGGCGATGGATGAACTCGATGGCTCCGATATCCACGCCCCTTGTGGGCTGTGCGGCTATCATAAGCTTCGTATTCCTTCCGAGCTCCCTTGCGACGACAAGCTTCTGCTGGTTTCCCCCTGACAGGGAGGATGCGGGAGCATTCACACCGGATGCCTTGACGCTGAACCTCTTGATTGTCTCAGCGGCCATGAGCTTGATCTCATTTATCCTTAGCATCCCATTTTCGGCGAAGGGCTTGTCCCAATGCGCGCCAAGCACGAGGTTCTCCCATATGGGAGACTGGGGGGAGAGTCCGGTGCTGTTCCTGTCCTCGGGAATGAACGACAGGCCGCCTTTTCGGGCGCCCTTGACGTCAAGGGACTTAAGCTGCACGCCGTCTATGAATACCCTGCCTGACAGGGGCTTTCTCAGTCCAGTAACGGATTCGACGAATTCGACCTGGCCGTTGCCCTCTATCCCCGCTATTCCGAGGATTTCCCCGGCTTTGACCTCAAGGCTTACGTCCATGACCTTGACCATGCCCCTGTCGTCAGCCGCACTAAGGCTTTCCACCTTGAGGACGGGTTCCTTGGGGATGGCGGCGTCCTTAACCACCTTCAGAAGGACTTCCCTGCCTACCATATGGAATGCGATCTCAGAGTAGCTTGTCTTCTTGGCGTCCAGGTTCGCAATGACCTCGCCGCCTCTTATCACGGTTATGCTGTCGCTTATCTTCAATACTTCTTCAAGCTTGTGACTGATGAAGAGTATGGATTTCCCCTGTTTTGAGAGGTTTCTTAGTATCACGAATAGCTCGTCTGTCTCCTGCGGCGTAAGCACTGCCGTAGGCTCATCAAGAATAAGTACTTCGGCTGACCTGTAAAGGGCCTTGAGTATCTCGGTCCTCTGCTGGATGCCCACTGATGCATTCTCTATCTTCAGGTTGGGGTCCACAGGAAGTCCGTACTTCCCGCTTATCTCCTCGGTTATCCTCCTGGCCTTGTCCCTGGATATGAAGGGGCCCTTCACAGGCTCCTTCCCGAGCACAATATTCTCCGCAATCGTATACTGCGGCACCAGCTTGAAGTGCTGGTGGATCATACCGATACCCAGAGATATCGCATGCTTCGGGTTTTGTATCTGCACGGCTTCTCCGTTTACCGCTATGGTCCCTTTGTCGGGCCTGTGGATGCCATATAGGATGTTCATAAGAGTGGTCTTGCCTGCGCCGTTTTCCCCCACTATGGACCTGATCTCGCCCTTCTTAAGCGAGAGGTTAATCCCGTTGCAGGCCCTCACTCCGTTGGGGAAGGTCTTAGAAATATCCTTCAGCTCGACTGCGTACAATCCGGGACACCACCTTATCAATGGGGCAGGGGAG
>CAZNZD010000006.1:42517-47133 GCA_964577435.1 uncultured Clostridia bacterium | reverse complement strand
ACGTTCAGGCCTTCAACGCCGACGGATTATCCAGTGAGCTAAGTGAACCTGTTAGATTCGATATCAATGTAATTGAAGTTGAGGCTGGAGGTAGCCACTCAGCTGTACTAAAGAGCGATGGATCTATATGGACATGGGGAGATAATTATTTCGGACAACTAGGAGACGGAACCAACAACTCCTCGATTGTCCCAGTAGAGGTTATAACTACGGGAAGCCCGTTCGTATCTATAGATTTAGGGCAGGAATTTGCAGTGGCAATAGATAGTAACGGGGCTATTTGGGCTTGGGGCGGTAACGGATGTGGTCAACTTGGGAATGGTACAACAACAGACAGCAATATACCGACAGTGATAGGACTATCGAATATTAGTAGGCTTAGTGTTGGATACTGGAGCACGTTTGCTAAAAGCATTAACGGTACCTATTGGGGATGGGGCTTGAATAACCAAGGCCAGATTGGAGATGGGTTCACTAATAATGTAGAAGAACCCTTTTCCATAGGCATGGAGTATTCCTATATAGTATCCGGAGCTGAACATACCATTGCTCTGAAAACTGATGGCTCTGTTTGGGCTTGGGGGAAAAATAATAAAGGGCAGTTGGGAAACGGTACAACAGAATCGAGTTTGACTCCTGTAAGAGTACAGAACCTATCAAATGTGATTAAAATCGCTGCAGGAGCTGCTCATTCCTTAGCGATAGTTAGCGATGGCACAGTCTGGGCTTGGGGCGAGAATTATAACGGGAAAATTGGTGATGGCACCCTAGACTGTCGTGCTATACCAGTCATGGTATCAGGTTTGAGCAACATTATCGAGATTGATGCAGGTGCAGAGCATTCCATAGCACTGGACTCCTTCGGAGATATTTGGACTTGGGGGGCGAATTGGAATGGACAGCTTGGTGATGGGACTGCTTCTGATAGCTCAACCCCAGTAGCTGTCATCATGACATCTGATGCTGTTGATATAGACGCTGGAGATAATCATAGTATCGCACTGCTATATGATGGCACAGTATGGGCTTGGGGATGTAATGACACAGGCCAATTAGGAAAAGGGATTGTTGCCGATAGCAATATTCCTGTAAGAATAGAGATTTAACTGCAGAATTCCTACAGAATCACATACGGGAGGCCACCTATCATGAGCAGAAGGCTGACGAGCTGCCTACTAGTCACGTTTGTACTGCTACTAGTGGTCATCGGGGGATGCACAAAGCCTGCCAAGGAAACAGGAGTCCTAGAAATAAAGCTCACAGTGCCGGAGCAGCTCCTTGGAGCAGAGGGCGTAGGACCTATGGAAGCGCCCGTTGTGTCCTACTTCAAATTCACGATAACCAAAGGAAGCGCCGTATACGCGAAGACCGTGCCGGTGACAGGCGGAGAGGTAAGCGTAAGCTTCGACAAGCTGGCGCCCGGAGTATGGACCATAGTAGTGAACGGCTATAGCGCCTCCGATGTGATCATCTGTACGGGGTCGACTACCGCGACGGTGGAGGCGGGCAAGACAGCCACGGCCAATGTGGTGATATCGTTAGCCAAGGGAGATCTGACCGTTCGGGTGGTCTTCCCTGAAGGAGTGACTCCAGCTACAGGCACAGTGATACTGATAGATCCGATTAATGGGAACCTTACTGAGGATCTGGTGATGGGTATGGGTCAAGGCGAGGCTGAGTTCACCGCGATAACCTCTAAGACATGGCCCATAAGAGTGATCCTCTATGACGGAGTAGGAGCTGAGCTACTGCAGGGAGAGTCGCAGGTATTTGTATCGCCTGGAGTGGACACTCTGGCTGTAGTAACTTTTACTGACGGGGGTATAGCGATAACGATAACGTGGGACCTGCCCCCATCCAAGCCTACTGGTGTAACTGCTATAGCCGGAACGGGCAAGGTGACTGTCAGCTGGAACGCCAACCCCGCTGAAGAGGGTGTAGTAGGCTACCTGGTCTACAGGGCTGACAGGGCCGACCAGTCGCCTTATCTGCTGAACGATACCCTTGTAACAGATACGTCGTATGAAGACACAGGCATCACCATCAAGAGCGGCACATATTACTACTACGTTCAGGCCTTCAACGCCGACGGATTATCCAGTGAGCTAAGTGAACCTGTTAGTACTATTATGATAAATGTAGCTTCTCCGATTAACGTATTCCTTTCTGTCGGTTCAGCTTCGAATAGTACTTCAATTAGGAAAATGCCATTTATTAGTGATTTCTATTCGATTACCCAGGGTGTGAACAGAATGAAGGTATTTAGGAGTGCAAGCCCTGGAGGACCATTCGAATACTATAAAGATGCGAGCTTCTCGGAAGGTAGATGGGCATTCTCAGATGTTACGGTTCGACCCGAAGAAACATACTACTATAAGTTATCAGCTCTAGTGGGGGATTTTGAATCTGATCTTTGCGCAGAAACGTTGAAATTCACGCTAGCGCCAAATTTAGATCTCCAATATCCAGCTGCCGGTTCTATACTTCCGTTAAGCACAGAAATGTATTTCTCCTGGAACACGGTGTTCGACTATGATGAATTCTATATCTGGACCTTCAAGAAGAATGATTCTGGAGACTATGTTGTGTACCATGTTTACAAAGGAGATATTCCAATGGGCACTTCCTATATACCGAGTAAAGAATATATTGAAGGCGATTATTACTGGTGTGTTATGGGGCAATGGCAAAGCGCGGATCGTCTTGAAGCCATAGGAGTAGGAAGCGTATTCACTTACTTTTCTATACGCTAGGTTCTTGTGCTTTCCCATAATGGAAGGCAAAGTAAGGTATATAACATCAATACCTACAGGATCACATATGGGAGGCTACCTATCATGAGTAGAAGGCTAACGAGCTGCCTACTAATCACGTTTGTACTGCTACTAGTGGTCATCGGGGGATGCACAAAGCCTGCCAAGGAACAGGGGCCCTGGGAATAAAGCTCACAGTGCCGGGGCAGCTCCTTGGAGCAGAGGGCATAGTCTGACCTTTCCCCAGAGAAACGGTACCACCTTTAATGTTGTTAGCGGCAGATGATTCAAAGCAAGGGCGATAAGCAGATGAGGAAGTACAAGTAGAGCTGGATAGTAATGAGACACTTAGAAGCTAGAATGATGGTTTAGAGATGTACCGGAAAGGTTGCTTGACCTAGGCATAAGGGCCATTGTTATACTAACGGGAAACGAGTCTCTAGATTATGTGTCAAGCAGAATGTCAAGCAAACCTACTCCCATTAAGCATTATTCCTTGGTAGAGGTGTACCTATAAGACTAAGAATATATGCGTGTAGCTGGACATATTATCATGGCCATGGAAAGTTTGAATGTATCAGATTGCGACCTTAAATCCCGCCTTCGGCACCAGATAAGCTAAAAAGCAAGCATGTGTAGATACTCTGCCTCGGATCAGAAGTAGACAAAATCTGAAACTCTTAGAGGTAACCAGAAGACTTCCCATGCGCCAGAGATGGTTCAATTAACATCAACATTTGTAGATGAATGGTTTCTACCAGTACCTCTTGCACTCCCATCCCCCTCAAGCTTATAATCTCCCTTGTCGTTCTATAGCAAACAAACGGCAGGGGAGTGTTACTTTTTGGATGAGATCAAATCTATAGGCATACTGATGGGCCAGGTCATGCGCGCCTTCCAGAACAGGATGACGCAGCTGATGGGCGATTTGGACCTTCACCCGGGCCAGGCGCCCATACTCATGTACCTCATAGAAAACGACGGCCCCACGCAGAAGCAGCTGGGTGACAGCCTCAAGCTTAAGCCAGCCACCATAACGATCATGCTCCACAGGATGGAAAAGGCCGGCATGGTGGAAAGGCGCCCGGACCTGACCGACCAGAGGCTCTCCCGCGTCTTCATAACCGAGCTCGGGAAGCTCTCCTACGCCCAGGCCAAGAACACAATCAAGCAGGTGCAGCAGGAGGCGTACAAGGGCTTCAGCCAGGAGGAGCTCATGCTCATGCGAAGGCTCCTCATGCACATCCTCGCAAACGTGGAGGATGCCACAAAGGAGAACGGCAAAACCGTTAGACACTGAAACAATCGCCGCATCGACTAATGGACCGTGCAAGGCAAGAAGGAGCGATACATAAGAATGCTTAGAATTCTGAAGTATTTGAAGCCGCATTGGCTGAAGATCCTAATAATCGTCGGGCTGCTGTTCGTGCAGGCCGCAAGCGACCTGTCGCTTCCCGACTACATGGCAAGGATCATAAACGTAGGAATACAGCAGGAGGGCATAGAAGACGCCGTGCCTGTGATCATTAGGCAGGCTTCGTTGGACAAGGTGACCCTCTTCATGTCGGACGAGGACAAGGCCACCGTCCTTTCGGCCTATGAGCTCATAAGTCAAGCAGGGCTTGACACTTCAACCTATGAACAGAAGCTGAAGAAATACCCAGCCCTGGCGACAGATGCGCTCTATGAGCTAAAGGCCATAGAGCCCGAGGAGAAGAACAGGCTTAATAGCATACTCGGAAAGCCTATGCTGGTTATAACGGCAATAGATAAGCTTGGCCTTGCAGGCGTCGCCGGTGACAACCCCATGGTCGCGGCCATTCCTCCGGGCTCCGACCCCTACGCCCTCATAGCCATGATGCC
>CAZNZD010000006.1:0-42417 GCA_964577435.1 uncultured Clostridia bacterium | reverse complement strand
CTCATGCTCTTCAGGATAATCATCTACGCCCCGATACTAGGCGTCGGCGGAGTGCTCAAGGTCCTTCGCACGGACACCGGCATGAGCTGGATAATCGCCGCGGCAGTCGCCGTCATATCCGTCTTCGTGCTCATCCTCTTCATCTTCGCCATGCCGAAGTTCAAGAAGGCGCAGAAGCTAGTCGACAAGCTGAACCTCGTCACCCGCGAGGCACTCACCGGCCTTCCGGTTATAAGGGCGTTCAGCAAGCAGAGGCATGAGGAGGGGCGCTTCGACAGTGTAAACCGCGACCTGACGGCCACGAACCTCTTCGTCAACAGGGTCATGGGCATGATGTTCCCCGTGATGATGCTCCTCATGAACGGCGTCGTCATACTCATAGTCTGGATCGGCGCGCACGGCATAGACGAGGGCACGCTTCAAGTAGGCGACATGATGGCATTCATCCAGTACACCATGCAGATAATAATGTCGTTTCTCATGATAACCGCAGTATCCATCATGATACCCAGGGCCTCAGTCTCCCTGCAGAGGGTAAGCGAGGTCCTCAAGACCGACTTCTCCATAAAAGACCCCAAGCATCCCGTCAAGATGGACGGCAGGGTCAGAGGAAAAGTCGAGTTCAGGGACGTCTGCTTCAAGTACCCCGACGCCGAGGAATGCATGCTGAGCAAGGTGAACTTCGTCGCCGAACCGGGTAAGGTCACAGCAGTAGTCGGCGGCACCGGAAGCGGCAAGAGCACGCTGATAAACCTCATACCGCGCTTCTTCGACGCGACCGAAGGCCAGGTCCTAATCGACGGCGTCGACATTAAGAACATGAGCCAGCACGACTTGAGGGAGCGCATCGGCTACGTCCCGCAGAAAGGGGTGCTGTTCTCAGGCACGATCGAAAGCAACCTCAGATACGGGCGCGACGACGCGACCGAAGACGAGCTTAAGGACGCCGCCGAGACCGCCCAGGCGCTGGATTTCATACTCGAGAAGGCTGAGGGCTTCTCCTCGGAGATAGCCCAAGGAGGAACGAACGTCTCGGGCGGCCAGAAGCAGAGGCTCTCCATCGCAAGGGCGCTTGTGAAGAAGCCCGAGATCTACATCTTCGACGACACCTTCTCGGCGCTGGACTTCAAGACCGATGCCATGCTAAGAAGGGCGCTTGCCAAAAAGACCGATGGGGCCACGATGCTAATCGTCGCCCAGCGCATCGGCACCATCATGCACGCCGACAAGATCATCGTTCTTGACGAGGGCGAGGTAGTCGGCATCGGGCGCCACGAGGACCTACTAAAAGACTGCGAAGTATACAGGCAGATTGCGACATCGCAGCTTTCCGCGGAGGAGTTGGCAAGATGAGCGAGCAGAGAAACGAGAACCAGCAGCAGTTCAGGCCGGGTCCCGGCGGCGGAAGGGGTCCTATGGGCGGCGGCCCCATGGGCGGAGGCCACATGGGAGGCATGGCGGGCGGCAAGGCGAAGGACTTCAAGGGCACCTGGAGGAAGATCTTCGGCCTCGTCAAGCCATACAGGATACTTATAGGAATTGTGCTCCTCTTCGCAGTGGCGAGCGCTACGTTTTCGATAGTCGGCCCCAAGATACTGGGCAGGGCGACCACGAAGCTCTTCGAGGGCGTCATGGCGAAGCTCTCCGGGGTCGAGGGTGCCGGCATAGACTTCGTCTCCATAGGCAACACGCTTCTCATGCTGGTAGGGCTATATGCGATAAGCTCCGCCTTCGCCTTCATACAGAACTTCATAATGGCAGGCGTCGCGCAGAAGATATCCTACAACATGAGAAAGGACATCTCCGAGAAGATAAACAGGCTCCCCATGAGCTACTTCGACAAGACCACCCACGGGGAGATACTCTCCAGGGTGACAAACGACGTAGACACAGTGAGCCAGACGCTGAACCAGAGCATGTCACAGATAGTGACGTCCGTGACGACGCTAATCGGCGTGCTCGTCATGATGCTTACGATAAGCTTCACCATGACAGCGGCCTCGATTATCATAATGCCGCTTTCCGCGGTGTTCATGATGACCATCATCAAGCAGTCGCAGAAGTACTTCAAGAAGCAGCAGGAGTACCTGGGCCACTTAAACGGCAAAGTCGAGGAGGTCTACGGCGGGCACAGGATCATGAAGGCCTTCAACGCCGAGGAGAAGACAGTAAAGGGCTTCAATACCATCAACAAGGAGCTCTACGGGTCGGCCTGGATGTCGCAGTTCCTGTCGGGGATGATGTTCCCCGTAATAAGCTTCATAGGTAACCTCGGCTATGTCCTAATCGCCATCATAGGCGGCTGGCTTGCGGTGAAGAAGGCGATACAGGTGGGAGACATCCTCGCATTCATTCAGTACGTGCGCTCGTTCACCCAGCCCGTCGCCCAGGTCGCCCAGACGGCGAACATCCTGCAGTCGACCGCGGCTGCGGCAGAGCGCGTCTTCGAGTTCCTGGAGGGCGCAGAGGAGGTCAAGGATGATGAGCAGCCAGCATCGGTCGAGACCATCAGCGGCGACGTCGAGTTCTCTGACGTGCACTTCGGCTACGATCCCGGCAAGACCATAATCAATGACTTCAGCGCAAAGGTGAGAAGGGGCGAGAGGATCGCGATAGTTGGCCCTACAGGGGCTGGCAAGACCACCATAGTGAAGCTTCTGATGCGCTTCTACGACGTGCAGGACGGAAGCATCCTACTTGACGGCATCGACATAAGGAAGTTCAGGAGGGACGAGCTAAGGCGCGCCTTCGGGATGGTGCTGCAGGACACATGGCTCTTCAACGGCACGATAATGGACAACATCAGGTACGGCCGCCAGGAGGCCACCGACGAAGAGGTGAAGGAGGCTGCGAAGGCTGCCCACGTGCACAGGTTCGTGAAGACGCTCCCTGATGGCTACAACATGGTGCTAAACGAGGAGGCCAGCAACGTCAGCCAGGGCGAGAAGCAGCTTCTCACCATCGCAAGGGCAATACTGGCGGACCCGAAGATCCTCATCCTCGACGAGGCGACGAGCTCTGTAGACACCAGAACCGAGGTCTTGATACAGAGGGCGATGGAGAACCTAATGAAGGGGCGCACGAGCTTCATAATCGCCCACAGGCTCTCGACCATCAAGGACGCGGACCTGATCCTCGTCATGAACAACGGTGACATCGTGGAGCAGGGAAGGCATGAGGAGCTCTTGAAGAAGGGCGGCTTCTACGCCAACCTGTACAACAGCCAGTTCGAGACGGGGCTTGTAGCTTAGGCAAGAGATAACTGCATGGGAACGGGGGCCCGAGGAATTGGGCCCCCGTTTTTCATCTGTCAGATGTTTATCTCCGTGCCGGAGACCGATCCATTGTACTCGACCTTGAGGCTTTCGAAGGCGAGCCCGTAGGATGCGTTCTGCGCATCGAGGTTGTATATGAAAAGGTTGGGGCCGAACCACCTTGAATCATATTTCTCCAACGTGAAAGTGCACCATAAGGCATCATCGAGGTATATGGTGAAGGTGTCACCGACCTTCTCCACCACGAGCTCGTTTAGCCCGTCGATGTCGAAGGCTGGAATGTCGGCGACGGGATGATGTGTCGTAGACCCTATCCCGGTGGCGCTCTCCGTTATCGTATATGTGCCGGAGTCGCCGTGCGCATTGAAAAACTCGATTTCCAGCGAGTTCGTCGGGCTGGAGTAGAAGGTGTAGTCTGAGAAGGCGATGCCGAATGTGTGCCTGTGAGCGCCGTCGATGTTCAAGCGGAACAGGAAGGTCGCAGTGAAATCGCCTGAGAACCTCTTGGGGCAGGCAGCGTTTGCGTCCTGCATCCCTAGGCCATCTGGCACGAAGCCGTAATCGTCGTTCTCCATGATCCATTCGCCCTTGCCGTCGCCTAGAGACTGCTCGACCTTGAAGCTGAAGAAGTATTCCCCTTTGCATCCTGCGGTGAATGCCGACATTGCCAGCAACAGGAGAACTGCAAGTATATAGCGGTGTTTCATTTAAGCGCTCCTTTCTATTCGATATAGATTCATTTCTGTAAGAAGATAGGAATTCCTGTAAGTTATTATGAACTGCTTGGAAGACAGTTCATAGGAGCTCCTAGCTGCTGCAGCGGCAAACGGGAGCCGCCGGCGCGGGATGTCGGAGCCATCTGACGCGCGTCGCAGAGCCAGCCCTTGAGCTTCTGTAACTGCCAATCCACGCAAGGAGCCATGCTATCTACTAGAAGCGATATGATATTTGTCATCAACTGACGAGCTAAGTCACTTTTCAAGGTGGCTCTCTTGGCCGGACGGTGGCTCAGTTGATCGTAACATGCCATCTAAACTAGGCTTCCGGCAGATAGAGCCACCATTCCGATGGTATTGAGCCAGCCTTCCGGAAGGAAGAGCCAGTCACAGCGGAAACCGATGAGAAGACCTTGGCGAATAAAACGGAGGCCCCTATTGGAATGCCTCCGTTTTGTTACTGCCTGATCTAGATGATTGCCTTCATACTACGGTAAGTCTATCGGCATAGGTGAGGATGACCCCTTATACTGCACCTCCACGCTTTCAATGGTGAAGCCGTAATCGAAATCCTTGGTATCATACCACTCGCCGTAGAGGTTGGGGCCGAACCAGCGCGAGTTATACTCCTTCAAGATGAAATCCGCAAACTCCGTATCGTTGACGGAGATAGTGACATGCCTTCCCACCTTGGTCAGGACCCAGATGTTCAGCCCATCACGGTTCAGGCCAGGAAGCGTCGCATCCTCATCGTAATGCCAGTACTCGACTTCATCCTGGTCATGGTCATACACCACATAGCGCTCGTCATCGCCTCCGCAATGCTCAACCTCCACATGCAGGTCGTTTTCGGTCGAGCCGTACCAGGTGCCGTCTCCAAGCGATATCCCGAAATAGTACTCGTGGGAATCGTCCACGTTCAGGTAGAACCTCACTGTCATCGTTAGATCGCCCGAGAACCTCAACGGACAGGCGACGTTGCCCTCTTGGATGTTCAGGCCGTCCTCGTTGAAGTCGGCATCGTCGTCTTCGAGGGTCCATTCCCCCCTCGGTGTTCTCCAGATCCTGCTCCACTTTGAAGCTGAAGAAGTAGACCTTAGGTTCGCAGCCGGCGATAAGCACCAGGGCGGCTATGACTAGAGCTGCCAATGCAATCCTCAGTCTCATGATTCTCCTCCTTCCAGCCAGTGATTCTTAGATGCTCCCTACAGGCATAGGCGAAGTAGGGTCGCTGTAGCGTACCCTTACGCTTTGTAGCACGAAGCCGTAGTCGGAATCCAAAGGATTCACATTGAAAGCGTAGATGTTGGGGCCGAACCAGTCTGAGTTGTAATGAACGATATCGAAATCGATGATCGAGGTGCCATTAACCGAGACGTAGAAGTGGTCGCCCACCTTCCTTACTATCCAGACGTTAAGCCCATTTCTGTTGAGCCCAGGAAGATAGCCCACTATGTCGCAGTGCTCGTAAGATACCTCATCCTGGTCATGGTCCCAGAACTCGTATCCTTCGCCTGTGCCGCCGACCTCATAAACCTCCATGTGGATGTCGTTTTCCGTGGTGTCATGCCATGTCCCGTCGCCGAGCGATATGCCGAACGAATACCTGTGATCCGCCGCGGTCCTCAGCCAGAACAGCACAGTCATTGTGAAGTTGCCGCCGAACCGTAACGGGGGAGCACACATTGGCATCCTGCATGTTAAGCCCGAGCGGCTCGAACTCGCAGACATCGTGCTCGAGGATCCACTCGCCCTCAGCGTTCGCTAAGTCCTGCTCAATGGCGAAGCTGAAGGTATAGGACTTCCCGAAGCAGCCGGAAAGCGTCGCGGCAATCAAGATGGCGGTTTGGAGCAGCAATATTGTCCTGGACCTCATGGTATCCCTCCTTCCATTGATAAACTAAATATTATTCTATGGAAATATTCATAATCCTATACAAATCGTAAGCGACAGCAAAAAGAAGTCCGGGGTCCTTCAACAGGAACCCCGGCATATGGCCTATGCAGCTATTGTAGTTTATGCAGCCAACTCAGACCAGACTATCGTCAGAAAGGAGGCCATCACAGGCTTTATCTTGATCAGCGGAGGCGGAGGGCTTAGTTGCCGGTCTTTAGGCCTGTAAGCCTTTCGGACAGATCCCAAAGCCTTCCTGCGTAATCAGGGTCCTTCGATCTCCTGCTGTGCCTGCAGGGCGCGCAGTCCTCCCAGTACGGCTCAAGCGGCGCAGGTATCTGCCTCTCGGTCGCAAGGTAGATGCAGGTCCTTGCCCCCTCCTCGGGGCTCTTGCCCCTGCCTTTCCTCAGAAGCCAGACAAGCCTTGACACCCCCATGGAGTTCTTAAGCGCGATGTCGGTATTCACGAGCCCCGGGGACACGGCATATGCCCTTAGGCCGCATTCATCCCCGAAGCGCCTGTTAAGCTCATAAGTGAACAGTACGTTGGCGAGCTTCGACTGCATGTAGGCGAACAGCGGGTTGTAGAACCTGTTCTGCATAACGTCATTCCACTTGATCCATGCGTGGTAGTGGGACTCCGAGCTCACCGTTATCACTCTTGAAGGATGCCCGCATAGGTTATCGAGCAGGAGATTAGTAAGAAGGAACGGCGCCAGGTGATTTACGGCAAACTGCGTCTCGTAGCCTTCCGCGGTGGTGGAGTGCCAGCTTACGAACTGGCCGGCAACGTTTAAAAGGCAGTCGAGCCTGCCTTCCGACTTCTGCCTCAATACTGCCTTGATGCTTTCGGCCAGATCCCGCACCTGCTTCAAGGACCCGAAGTCGCAGATAAGGCCCGTGAACTCCGAACCTGGCGACTTTGCCGCCATCTCAGCCTTGAGGGCTTCGAGCTTCTGCTTGTTTCTTCCGACTCCTATGACATGGACGCCGCTTGCCGAAAGAGAGAGGGCCGCAGCCTTTCCTATTCCTGATGTGGCCCCAGTGACCACGGCTATTGCTGGATTGTATGTCTCGGGCATTGTTACCTCCGAATTTTCCGTGCGCTTTAGGTTGCGCAGGTCCACTTGTATTATAATCCCTTGTAGCTGACATCGAAGCCAGATTTATCTTAAGAGGTGCGCAATATGGGTTCAGTCCTTGTCACAGGGGCGGCAGGAGGCCTTGGCAGGTGCCTCTGCCACGAATTCGCCAAAAGGGGATACGACATGGTGATCCTGGACCTGGATGAGTCGAGGCTCTCAAGCCTTGCATCCGGCCTTTCCTGCATGCACGGGGTGAAGGTTAATACCGTAGTCGCCGACCTCACCGAGAAGGACCAGAGAAGGGCGCTCTGCCGCGACATCGAGTCCCGCAGGTGGGACCTGGCAGGTCTTGTAAGCTCCGCCGGCATGGACAGCGAGGGGCCCCTTTCGGAGATCCCGCTGGACAGGCTGGAGAGCATACTGGAGCTCAATGTCGTGGCGGCGACCGAGCTCATGAGATCTGCCATCAGGGCCCATAAGAAGGGCGAGAGGCTCTTCATACTGAACATCGCAAGCCTTGCCGCGATAAACCCCATGCCTTACAAGGCTGCATACTCTTCCTCAAAGCGCTTCCTCATGAACATCACAAGGGCCGTAGCCTGGGAGAACAAGGGGACCGGCATAACCACGACCGCATTCTGCCCGGCCGGCATACCCACAAATCCCATAACAGTCGACAGGATAAGGGCGCAGGGCTTCTGGGGCCGCGCCACCATGCTGGAGGCGGGAACGGCCGCAAGGATTGCTGCTGATGCCGCCATAAAGGGCAAGGAGCTAGTCATACCTGGCTTCGTCAACCGCTTCGTCACGGCGACAAGCGCGCTGGCCCCAAAGCGCCTGACCCTGTCTTTCATAGCCAAGCACTGGAAGGACGGGAAGTAGCGGCAGAAAGCAGTTTTGCGGCGATTTCCGCCCTCCTTTCTTTACATGGCGGCCGATGTGTTTTATAATCCTTTTTGTTACACGTCTAAATAACGACCGGAGGTGCCTGATGAGAAGGGAAGAGGGCATTATCACCCTTATCGGCGGTTTCATGCGCGCAAAGAGGGCAAGGCTTGAGAAGCTCCTTGAGGGGCAGGGCGTGCATCCGGGGCAGGCCCCGATGCTCTTCGCCATATTCAACGAGGACGGCCTCACACAGAAGAGGCTCGGCGAGAAGATGAACCTGAAGCCCGCCTCGGTGACCATAATGCTGCGAAGGCTGCAGAAGGCCGGCCTAATAAGCAAGCTTCCCGACGAGAAGGACCTTCGCGTCTTCAGGGTAAGGCTCACGGAGAAGGGCGAGGGCATCAAGGTAGCCGTTAAAAACGCCATCGAGGCGGTGGAGAACGACGCCTGCTCCAAGCTCACAGACGCCGAGGTGGAGTCCCTGCGCGACATGGTCTCAAGGATGAAGCAAGGGCTCGAAGGGGCAACCTCCGGGCATTAAGGCGCGAAGGAAAGGCCCGCGGGAGGTAACCTCTTGAAGAAGCTGTTCAGATTCATCCGCCCCTATTGGTGGGCGGCGCTCCTGGCCCCGCTCATGATGCTGATGGAAGTGGCGGCCGACCTCATACAGCCCAGGCTCATGGCAAGCATAATCGACATAGGCGTCGCAAACCGCGACCTCGCCTATGTGTATTCCACAGGCGCAAGGATGATAGCAATTGCGGTGCTGGGCCTGCTTGGCGGCACCGGTGCCACGATATTCTCCTGCTACGCGGCCCAGGGCTACGGCAAGGACCTAAGAGGCGAGCTATTCTCGAGGGTCCAATCCTACTCCTTCGCGGAGCTGGACAGGTTCAAGACCGCGTCTCTAATAACCCGCCTTACTAACGACGTAGCCCAGGTCCAGCAGATCGTCATGTTCAGCCTGAGGATGCTCGTAAGGGCGCCTCTTCTCGCGTTCGGCGGCGTCTTCATGGCCCTTCTTATAAACGCCGGTCTCGCCTCGGTGCTTCTCATATCCCTTCCGCTTCTAAGCGTCGCGCTTGCCCTCATCCTGGGAAGGAGCTTCCCGATGTTCAGCGCGGTGCAGAGGAAGGTGGACAAGCTCAACAGCGTGATGAGGGAGAACCTCGCGGGAGTCAGGGTGGTGAAGGCCTTCGTAAGGGCCGACTACGAGAAGGCACGCTTCGCAAAGTCCAACGAGCAGCTCACGGCCATAGCCCTTAAGGCGAACAGGCTCGTCGGGCTGACGACTCCGGCTATGCTTCTCTCCCTGAATATAAGCATGATTGCCGTGCTCTGGTTCGGCGGCTGGAAGGTGCAGATAGGCACCATGACGGTCGGCGAGGTCATGGCTTTCGTCAACTACATCACCCAGATTCTGATGGCCCTTCAGATGGTCGCCCACCTAATGGTCATGATCTCAAGGGCCAAGGCATCAGCTGACAGGATAACCGAGGTCCTTGACGTCGATTCATCGATTTCAAGCACGCCCAATGCTGCGGCGAAGGTAGACGGCGGCAGGGTGGACCTGGAGGGCGTGAGCTTCCATTACGAGGGCGCGTCGGGAGACCCGGTGCTAAGAAACGTGAGCCTCACCGTGATGCCGGGAAGCACGCTAGGGATACTCGGCGCCACAGGATCGGGCAAGAGCACCCTTGTGAACCTCATCCCCCGCTTCTACGACCCAACAGAAGGAAGGGTCCTCATCGACGGGGCCGACATAAGGCAGATGGACCTTGCTGAACTAAGGGGCTCGATAGGCATGGTGCTTCAGGATTCGGTCCTCTTCACGGGCACCATAAGGGAGAACCTCCTCTGGGGCAAGGACGACGCCACCGACGAGGAGATGTTCGAGGCGGCAAGCGCGGCCCAGGCGCACGACTTCGTTATGGCCCTTCCCGAAGGATACGACACGATGGTAGGGCAGAAGGGCGTGAACCTCTCCGGCGGGCAGAAGCAGAGGCTCGCCATCGCAAGGGCCCTTATAAGAAAGCCGAGGATACTCATACTCGACGACAGCACAAGCGCGGTCGACATGGGCACGGAGGAGAGGCTCCAGGCCGCAATCAAGCAGAGCATGAAGGGCATGACCACGATAATCATCGCCCAGAGGATAAGCTCAGTCATGGACGCCGACAGGATAATCGTCCTTGAGGACGGGCTGGTCGCAGCAGACGGAAACCACAGGAAGCTCATGGCGGAAAGCGCGCTGTACAGGGACATCGTCTCGTCCCAGCTGGGGGAGGAGGCGGCATGAGCGATATGGGCGATAAAGGTCAGAAGGGCCACAAGGGCGGGGCGGACGGGCTCGGCGCAAGGGCGGACGCGGGGGCCGGCCACGGCATGGGGCAAGCGCATGAGAAGAGCTATCTCAAAGGCGACGGCAAGTCCCAGATACCGCAGCCGATCCTGCCGAGGCCGGGAATAGGCGGAGGCCCGGGCTTCGGAGGGAGCGCAGGCAGGCGCTTCATGACGGAGAAGGTCAAGGCGAAGGACGCAAGAAGGACCCTCCAAAGGATCTGGGTCTACCTGAAAAGGCAGAAGATGGCCTTAATCGGCGTATTCGCGCTGGTGCTCATCAGCTCTCTTCTGGCCCTTGCCGGCCCCTACCTCATAGGCATGGGCGTGGACGCGATGGCTGCGGGCCCCGGCAAAGTGGACTTCAGGGCGATAATGAGGATATGCGTGCTTCTGGCCTTATCATACATAGGAAACGCAGTGGCCTCCTGGCTTACCATCTACGTCATGTCGGCGGTCGCTGTGAGGACGGTGAAGGAGCTGAGGAGGGACCTTTTCGACAAGGTGCAGAGGCTTCCCGTCCCTTACTTCGACAGCCAGCCGCACGGCGAGCTCATGAGCCGCCTGATTAACGACGTGGACAACGTAAACAATACCCTCGCCTCCGGAGTAACCCAAGTGTTCTCGAGCGCGATAACCGTTGCCGGATCGTTTGCAATGATGCTGTATTTGAGCCCTCATCTTACGGCGCTGAGCCTCGCGGCGGTGCCTTTGAGCATACTGGCCACAGGCCTCATCGCGAAGCGCACGAGGCGCTACTTCTCCAGGCAGGCAAGAGACCTCGGCGAGCTCAACGGCTTCATCGAGGAGACCATATCGGGCCAGAAGGTCGTCAAGGCCTTCAGCAGGGAGGAGCCTTCCAAGGCCGAGTTCGGCGTGATAAGCGAGAGGCTGAGGCGCTCGGGGCTCATGGCCCAGATATACTCCGGCCTCATACCCAGGATCATGATAGTCGTGAACAACCTCTCCTACGCGCTTTGCGCTGTGACGGGAGGCGCCCTGGTCATAAGGGGCGCAATAACCATCGGCCTGGTCGCAAGCTTCCTTAACTACTCGAGGCAGTTCGCCAGGCCCATAAACGAGATAGCCAACCAATACAACCAGCTTCAGTCGGCGATAGCCGGGGCCGAGCGGGTCTTCGAGGTGATGGACGAGAAGGAGGAGGACGTCTCCGGGACGTCCGGCATCGAGGCAGGAAGCATAAACGGCGAAGTGCGCTTCAACGACGTCGACTTCTCCTACAAGAAGGGGACGCCGGTGCTAAGAGACGTCGACATAGAAGCCGACGCGGGCAGGACCGTCGCGCTTGTGGGCCCGACCGGCGCCGGAAAGACGACGGTAGTGAACCTTCTCATGCGCTTCTACGACGCCGACGACGGTATGATAGAAGTCGACGGCACCGACATACGCCAGTTCGACAGGCAGAGCCTCAGGCGCTCCATCGGCATAGTCCTCCAGGACACTTATCTTTTCTCCGAGTCAGTGAAGGAGAACATAAGGTACGGAAGGCTGGACGCCACCGACGAGGAGGTGGTCGCGGCGGCCAGGACCGCAAACGCAGACACCTTCATAAGGCGCCTTCCAGAGGGATACGACACCGTGCTGAACGAGGACGGAGGAAACCTCAGCCAGGGGCAGAGGCAGCTCATCGCAATCGCAAGGGCGGTGCTCGCCGACCCTTCCATCCTCATCCTCGACGAGGCGACAAGCAGCGTCGACACCAGGACCGAAGTCTACATACAGAAGGCGATGCTCGAGCTAATGAAGGGGCGGACGAGCTTTGTCATCGCACATAGGCTCAGCACCATCAAGGGCGCCGACGAGATATTGGTGATCAGAGACGGCAGGATCATAGAGAGGGGAGACCACAAGAGGCTCATGGAGCTTAAGGGCTTCTACTACGGCCTGTACGCGAGCCAGTTCAGAAGGCACGAGGCCCTTTCCGCGGGCATCTAGGGCCGGAGGGCGCTTATGCAGGGGTGCATAAAACTGGCCTCCGGGGGTTATCAAGGTCCCTCAGGGCTGATAGAATTAAGTCATCGCACCTGCCCTGACCCTGCCGGGATTATGGGAACCGCAGGAAGTACGAGGAATCGGACGGAAGCTTAATGAAGACTAGCCTTATTGCGGACCTCGCCCTGGTCCTGATATGCGTGATCTGGGGAACCACGTTCGCCATCGTGAAAAACGCGCTGGCTGTGGTCGACCCCATCCTTCTCATCGCCTTAAGGATGATAATCGCGGCGGTAATCGTGACTTTCATCTGCTGGAGGAGAGGGCTTCTTAAGCGCATGGGAGGCGAGACCTGGAGGTCGGCGGCAGTCGTCGGCATATTCGTCTACATGGGCTTCGTCCTTCAGACCGTTGGCTTAAGCCTTACGACCGCATCCAAGACAGGATTCATAACGGGCCTTGCGGTGGTTTTCACCCCGATGCTGTCGCCCTACATACTCAGGAAGAACCCCGAGTGGTACTCCTGGGTGGGCGTGGTGATCGCTGTGGTCGGCCTGGGGATGCTCTCCCTTGACGGCTGGCAGATGCCGTCCATCGGCGACTTGTACGTGCTGGGTTGCGCGCTGTGCTTCGGATTCCAGATCGTGCTTCTGGAGAAGTACTCCCCCAGGCTGAATGGGATGCTCCTGTCCATGGCCCAGTTCATTTGGATCGGGATGCTCGCGCTGGTTACTGCGGCGCCCAAGCTCCCGCAGGTGAGGGACTTCTCGACTGGGACCTGGATTACGATACTCTACCTCGGCATCATGGCGACCGCTGTGTGCTTCGTGGTGCAGACCATAGCCCAGAGATATGTCCCGGCCATAAGGGCCTCACTCATCATGCAGACTGAACCCATAATCGGCGTGCTGTTCGCCTGGCTTCTGCTGGGCGAGGGATTGAACCTCAAGCAATGGTTCGGTGCCGCCCTTATCCTGGTGGCCGTGGCGGTCTGCCAGTACGGCGACTACCGGAAGTCCAGAAAGGAGAGCTTCGATGTACCTTTTGGAAAGGGCCCTGGAACGCGCAAGCCAGCTTGGGGCCTCATTCGCAGACGTGAGAAAGGTGACGAGGAGGAGCCAGGGGATCTTAGTTAGAAACGGCTCGCTCGAGCGCATCACCGAGGGGCTGGACGAAGGATACGGGATCAGGGTGCTGGTGGACGGCGCATGGGGCTTTGCTGCCTCGAACATCCTCACAGAGGAGGAGGCGGTGAAGACCGCGGAGACCGCAGTGCAGTATGCCAGGGCGGCGAAGCCCTTCACGAAGCACGATGCAGCCATAGGAGAGACATCCGGCGACATAGCGAACTGGCGCGCCCCTATGGAAGTGGACCCCTTCAAAGTGCCCATAGAGGAGAAGGTGGCGCTTCTTATTAGGGCGTCGAAGGCGGCGGCCGAAGTATCACCCAAGGTGAAGCTGGTCAACGCAAACATGAACTTCCTTACCGAAAGCAAGCTCTACATGTCCACCGAGGGTGCAAGGATAGAGCAGGAGTTCACGGAGTCGGGGGCCAGCGTGGCTGTCACCGCAATCGGCGACGGCGACATGCAGAACAGGTCCTACCCGGGCGCATTCGGCGGGAACTTCGGCCAGGCCGGCTATGAGTTCGTGCTGAAGCAGGAGCTGGAGAAGGGCGCGGTCAGGGCGGCCGAGGAGGCTGTGGCGCTTCTTACCGCCGAGCAGTGCCCGTCGGGCGAGATGACGCTCATCCTGCTTCCCGAGCAGCTGGCGCTTCAGATCCATGAGAGCTGCGGACATCCCGTGGAGCTCGACAGGGTCTACGGCACTGAGGCGGCTTACGCGGGCACGAGCTTTCTTACCACAGAGAAACTGGGGGCGGGTTTCCGCTACGGCTCCGAGAAGGTGAACCTTTACCAGTGCAGCTCAACGCCCGGCGGCCTCGGCACATATGCCTACGACGACGAGGGGATGCCATCGTGCATGACCGCGCTCGTAGACAAGGGGGAGTTCGTAGGCTATCTCACCGGAAGGGAGTGGGCAAGCAGGCTCGACCAGCAGTCCAACGCCGCAATGAGGGCCGACGGCTGGTCCAGGACCCCGATAGTCAGGATGACGAACGTCTGCCTGGCCCCGGGAAAGGAGACCCTGGAGTCGCTTATCGCCGACACTGAAGACGGCGTGATGATGACCGGCATCAAGAGCTGGAGCATCGACGACAGGAGGGTGAACTTCCAGTTCGGCTGCGAGATAGGCTGGCGCATCAAGGGCGGGAAGGTCACGGGCCTAGTGAAGAACCCGACTTATACGGGCATTACGCCGGAGTTCTGGGGAAGCTGCGACGGCATAGCCGGCGAGGACGAGTGGGTCCTCTGGGGCGTGCCCAACTGCGGAAAGGGCGAACCGCTCCAGGTCGCCCACGTAGGGCACGGATGCGCGCCCGCGCGCTTCAGGAACGTGAAGGTAGGTGTCGGCAGATGGTAGGAAGGCAGACAATCGAGAAGGCGGTGCTGGATGCCCTGAAGTCGGTGAAGGGGGCAGAGGCCGAAGTCGTCGCGGTCGACTCGGAGATAAAGCTTGCCAGGTTCTCCAACTCCGAGATACACCAGAACAGCGTGCTTTCGAACACTGACTTCACGGTGAGGGTGGCAAGGGGCCAGAAGGTCGGCGTCGTGCGCACGAACCACCATGAGGACCTAATCGATGCTCTGAGAAGGGCATACGACATAGCGGGGCAGCTTCCGGACAACCCGAACTTCGCAGGCATGCCCGGGCCGAAGAGCTATGAGAAGGTGGACTCGTTCAGCGATCATACGGCGGCTTTCAGCGGCAAGGACATAGCCGAGGCGGCAGGCATAGCGATTGGCCTTGCGGATAAGGCGAAGGTGAACGGAAGCGGCACGGTGCGCACTTCCGCGGCGGGTACTATGGTCGCCAACACCAACGGCGTGCTGGCCTATAACATGGGAACGGCAGCCTATTACAAGGTGGTGGCGATGAGCGCGGCAGGCGGCTCCGGCTTATGCGACCAGGTGGCGGTGGATGTAAGGAGCCTGGACTTCGCGAAGACGGCGGCAGTCGCAGTGGACAAGTGCGTAAGAAGCGCGAACCCGCAGCCGATAGAGGCGGGGGAATACGAGGCGGTGCTCGAGCCGGATGCCGTAGCCACGATACTCCACATACTTGCGATGTGCGGCGTAAACGGGATGAGCTACGTCGAGGGGAAGAGCTTCGCGTCAGGCAAGATGGGCGAGATGGTGACCAACGGGCTCATCGACGTGACCGATGACGGCATAAGCCCCGATACGATACAGATGCCCTTTGACTACGAGGGCCAGCCCAGGCAGAAGGTGGAGATAATAAAGGGAGGCCGTGTCACGGGGATGCTGTTCGATTCGGCATCTGCCAAGCTTGCAGGGACGCAGTCTACTGGCCATGCGGTTCCCCCGGGCGCGATGTTCGCGGTCCCTGCGATGCACCTGAGGCTCGGCGCCGGCGATTCTGATGTTGAGGGCATGATCAAGTCCACCAAGAGGGGCATATTCGTCACCAGGTTCCACTACGTCAACCCGATACATCCCATCAAGACCATGTTCACCGGGATGACGAAGGATGGCACGTTCCTTATCGAGGACGGAGTGATAACGAAGCCTCTAAGGAACCTGCGCTTCACGGACTCCATACTAGACGGCGTGTTCAAGAACGTGGAGCTTATAAGCAGGGAGAGGAAGCTCTTCGGAGGCGATTCGAGCATTCCGAGCGGATACCTCGCACCGTCCATCAAGACAGGGAAGTTCAACTTCACGGGTTCCACTGACCACTAGAAAGGGCGTTATATTATCTGAGCCTGCCCCGGATGATGTACGGGGCAGGCTTTTTGTCCTTTTAGGCATAGATATGGGAGCAGATTCGTTTGTAAAATGCTATGCATGTTCACATTTTTCGTTTGTAAAAGTGTAAAGACGTCCACATTATCATTAGGTCGTCTGGCTCCCCACAGAGAACTAAGTGACCGAGGCGAAGCGCTTAGAAATCGACTTTATCGCCCGAGTACTTCACCTTGATGCTCTTGATTATTAGAAGCTCCTCATCCTCATCCGGGCTTCCCTGCTGTACATAGACGTAAGGCACGAAAAGGGGAGCAGTGTAGTTTGCTATGGTGAAGGGCTCATAAAGGGAGTAGCCGTTCACCAGCATGTCTACGACATTTCCCTTCTTCACTAGGATGAATGTGTTCAGCTCAGTGTGTCTCAGGCCGGATATATAGCCTGCAGAATGCACCGTCGCGAAGTTGTCGTAGATCGCATAGAACTCCGACACGCCTCCCATGTTCTCGAACTTGCACAAGAGGGCCTGTTCGGAGGGGTCCGTCCCATTGCCAAGGTAGATTTTTAGCTGCGGGAGCGTGTTAGATGAGCTCACATTCAGCTTGAAAGTTACGGTGAGCTCGAAATCCCCGTTGAAGCCATACCTGGAGATGAGAGTCGTGCCGCTAAGCAGAATCCCTAAGTCATTAACCCTCGTTATTCCAGGATCATCGTAATCAAGTAGCGTGCCCCAGCCGCCCTGGGACTTCGTAAAATCGATGGACCAAGTCTTAGCACATCCGGCAGCGGCGAATGCGATAGCAAATGCCAGCGCAAGCGTCAAGCACCTGTTCAATCTCATTTTCGTTCCTCCTTCGGATTGAATTGCCGGAGCCTCAACCAAACTGTGCTTTCATGCGGCAGTGCGCCTACCCGACAATCGGTAGTTTCTTCACAAAGTGCAAGAACTCCTGCAGGGATCCCTTTTTGAATGCTGAGGTATCCAGATTGTCCCTGTTTATCAGGCAATCAGTTAGAAGGAAGAAATCCATTCCCAGATCCATGGCCACCGCATCGTCGCCGATGTCGTTTCCGGCCATCAGGCAGTCCTCCGGCATAAGGCCTAAGGTATCCAGCACCTGCTTATAGTAACCCGGGTTCGGCTTCGAGAACCTGAAGCCCTCATATGTGCTTATCAGCTCGAAATCGTCCTCGGACAGCCCGGCCCAGCGCAGCCGCGCCAGGGTGGCGACCCTGGGGAAGATGGAGTTCGTGGCAAGCGCCGTCCTGTAGCCTTTGGCCCTCGCCTCGCAGATAATCTGCTTGGCAAGCGGCGTCGGGGACGAGAATGCCATGGTCTTCTCGAACTCGGTCCTGTAGAACCGCTCGAAATCCGGCTCGCAGCCCCTTACCCCTTCGCCCAGCAGGCCAGCGAAGACCTCCCAGAAGGCCTCCTCATTGGTCTTCGAGCCGTCGTTGACGGACATAGCCTTGGTTCCTGCGATAACTGCCTTCACCGATGCCTTCGGGTCGTAACCCAGAGCTGACATCATCTCCCCGAGAAGCTTGAAATAGTACCCTACGAAGCCATCCTGGTCCATCGGAAGCAGGCTTCCGTCCAGGTCGAATAGAATCGCCTTCATGCACACCTCTTCAATGTCATCTGTTCTGCCACTACCACCTGTCGGCGTGGACCCTGCCTGAGTCATACCTGTCTGGCACTTCCCGCACCTCGTCCGGCACTCCGAAGACCATAAGGGCGATGGGGGCTATGCCTTCCGGCAGCGAGCAGATCCTCCTTACGGCAACCTCCCTGTCGCCGCCCTCCTGTATGCCGCACCAGACTCCGCCCAAGCCCATCGCATGTGCTCCCAGAAGCATATTCTCGGCCGCCGCGGATCCGTCCTGGTCCATGAACTGCCTTCTCTCCTCGAGCGCGCTGTCTGCGCAAATAAGCACAGCGAAGGCGGAACCTGCCGCCATGGCAGTGAAGGTATGCATCGAGCCCAGCTCTGAAAGCGTCTTCCGTTCCTGGATCAGGATGAAATGCAGGGGGCGCCTGTTCCTTGCTGTAGGGGCGGCGAAGCCGCATTCCATGACCTTGCGCATGGTGTCCTCTGGAACGCCTTCCGCCTTGTACTTTCTTATGCTGCGCCTAGTCAGAATCGCATTGATCGCTTCCATCGGATGCCTCCTAGCCTGAATATTATGAAGTATACCAGAAAATGGCGGTAACCTGGCTGGAAACCGCCATCCGCAGTAAGCGCCTTCTCCTTAGCTAATCCAGCGTTTCGGGGTTCCTCAGTGCCCTAAGCTCAGGGTATGCTCCGGGCTATACAGGCGCTGCAGCAGGTCATGCCTGCCGGTGCCATCAAGCAGCCCAGGTGCTCCGATGTCTAAGCCTGAGCTCAGAGGGACATCCCTGAAGTAGCCGTCTTACTCGACTTCTTTGCTTCTTATCTTCATCACCTTAACAGGGTTCAAGTGCTGCTGCCTGACCTATGATTTGGCAGCGGCATTAGCAAGTGAGCATGGATAGTTGACTGGGCTGAGGCATGCTACAACGAGCACTCCTGTTTAGTATCATTTGCCGATAGGAGGTGGAATCTGGCTGATGGTGGCGCGCCTTGCCTTGCATCCCAATGCTTGTATCATCTAAATAGGTTATAAGCTGTGCCGCATCAGTAATTTCTGCTGTTGCGCGCTCCATTCCTCCGCAAAGCATATCCCTATGGTAAAATTAAATATTAAAGCCTGCATATAGTCGGCGCCGCACAAGGAAGGCGCAAACGGGAGGGAAGAAGGATGCCGGATACCGTAAGGGTGAGGATAGCGCCCAGCCCGACTGGCAACTGCCACGTCGGAACAGCAAGGACCGCTCTCTACAACATGCTATACGCAAGGAAGACGGGCGGCAAGTTCGTCATGAGGATAGACAACACCGACCTTGCCAGAAGCACGAAGGAATCCGAGGAGGGCGTGCTTGAGGGCCTAAGGTGGCTCGGCATAGTCTGGGACGAGGGCCCGGACGTGGGAGGCCCGTACGCCCCCTACAGGCAGATGGAGCGCGAGGACACATACAGGAAGGTCATAGACGAGCTTCTTGAGAAGGACCTCGCCTATAAGTGCTATTGCTCGAAGGAGGAGCTCGACCGCGAGCGCGAGGAGGCCATGGCGGCAGGAAAGCCCCCGCGCTACTACGGCAAGTGTAGCCACCTCACCGAATCCGAGAGGAAGGCCTTCGAGGCCGAGGGCAGGAAGCCCGTCATAAGGGTGAGGGTGCCCGCCAAGCGATACGAATTCGACGACATACTCCGGGCCCACCAGGAGAAGGACATGGGAGAGCGCGGCGACTTCGTCATAGTGAAGTCTGACGGCTCGCCCGTGTACAACTTCGCCACCGTCGTGGACGAGCACCTAATGGACATCACCCACGTGATGAGGGCGGTCGAGCATCTTACTAATACTTTCGACCAGCTGGTGATATACGATTTGATGGGATGGAAGGCGCCCACCTTCGGGCACCTGACCCTCATGCTAAACCCCGACCGTACCAAGATCTCCAAAAGGGCAGGCGCAGTATACATAGGCGAGTTCAGGCAGATGGGCTACCTCCCCGAGGCGCTTGTGAACTTCCTCGCTCTGCTCGGCTGGAATCCCGGCACCGAGCGCGAGATGTTCACGATGGACGAGCTTGTGGGCGAGTTCACGCTGGAGAACCTCTCCAAGTCGGACGCCATATTCGACATGAAGAAGCTCGACTGGTTCAACGGCGAGTACATAAGGAAGATGGAGGTTACGGAGCTCGCCAAGAGGATACTCCCCTTCATCAAGGACGCTGGCCTTCTTCCGCAGTGCTGGACCGGACATCACAAGCCGGACCTTCTTGGATGCGAGGCCGTGCCGGTCTGTGCCGGCCACAAGTACGACTGGAAGTTCCTGGAGGATGCGACCGCGCAGATCAAGGACAGGATCACAAGGCTCACCGAGGCCCCGGAGATGCTGGGATTCCTCTTCACCGAGGACGTGGCGCTGGACCCTCTGAGCTTCCGCGACAAGCAGTCGCATGACGCCGCCTTCTCCCTCGACATACTCAGAAGGGCGAGCGCGGTGATAGACGGCATCTCCGAATGGGAGAAGGACGCCATAGAGGCCGCATTCAGGTCTGCTATCGAAGCTGCCGGAATGAAGCTCGGCGACTTCCTCATGCAGGTGAGAGTCGCCCTCACCGGAAAGCGCGTCACCCCTCCCATGTTCGAGAGCATGCATCTTCTGGGGAAGGACTCCTGCAAGGCGAGGATAGATAAGGCGGTCGCCCTCATGGCCGGGGAGGTAGCCAAGGCTTGATCGGAGAGAAGGCGCTCAATCCTAGACAGATGGAGGCGGCCTGTCAGATAGACGGGCCACTTCTGATACTCGCGGGCGCCGGAAGCGGCAAGACGCGGGTGCTCACCTACCGCATCGCCGGGATGATCTCCGACTGCGGCATAACGCCGTTTTCCATACTCGCCGTGACCTTCACCAACAAGGCCGCCGAGGAGATGCGAAACAGGGTTGAGAGGCTTGCCGGCGAATACGGGCGCTATGTCACAGTCGCCACATTCCACTCGTTCTGCGTGAGGGTCCTGAGAAACGAGGCCGACCTCATCGGCTATCCGAGGTCCTTCACCATATTCGACGAGTCGGACTCGCTTGCGGCGGTCAGCAGGGCGCTTCGCGAGCTTAACCTCTCGAAGGACATATACAAGCCTTCCGCTGTGCTGGGCATGATATCGGATGCGAAGAACGAGCTTCTTACCCCAGCGGAATTTGCCGCAAAGGACGCCTGGCAGAAGAGCATAGGCGCCATATACGCCAAGTACCAGCAGCTTTTGGTGGACAACGGCTCGATGGACTTCGACGATCTCATCATGCAGACGGTGAAGCTCTTCCAGGAGAGGCCCGAGGTGCTCGAGCGCTACCAGGACAGGTTCCGCTACATCATGGTCGACGAGTACCAGGACACGAACCACGCGCAGTACATGCTGGTGAGCATGCTGGCGGCGAAGTACCGGAACATAGCGGTCGTCGGAGACGACGACCAGTCGATATACACATGGAGGGGGGCGGACCCCTCCAACATACTCGACTTCGAGAAGGACTACCCGGACGCGAAAGTGGTGAAGCTCGAGCAGAACTACCGGTCTACAGGAAACATACTCGAGGCCGCCTCCGGGGTCATCGCCAACAACAGGGGCAGGAAGAAGAAGACCCTGTGGACGGACAAGGACAAGGGCTCGAAGGTCCTCCTTTATAACGCCGCGGATGAGAGGCAGGAGGCGGCGTTCGTGATAAAGGAGATCGAAAGGCTGGTAATCTCCGAGGGCAGGAAGTTCTCGGACTTCGCCGTCCTGTACCGCATGAACTCCCAGTCCCGAGTGGTGGAGGAGAACCTCATAAAGAGCAACTTCCCCTACAAGATCATCGGGGGGCTTAAGTTCTACGAGCGCAGGGTGGTCAAGGATATACTCGCCTACCTCCGCTTCATAGTTAACCCGCACGACTCGGTCGCGATGTCCAGGATCATAAACGTGCCCAGAAGAGGCATTGGCGACACCACCGTCGAGAAGGTCGAGAATCTCGCAAGGGAGCTGGGCTCATCGATGTGGGAGGCGGCAAGGCAGTACGGAAGCGACGAGAAGGGCGCGGAGAGAAGCAGGAGGCTAGTGTCCGCCTTCGTCAAGATGGGGGATGCCCTCATAGCTATGAACGGGGCCTTCCGCCTAAGCGAAGTGGTCGAGAGGATATTGCAGGATTCCGGCTATTATGCCGAGCTCCGGGCTGACGACAGCCTTGAGGCGGAAGCTGACCTCGACAACCTGAGGGAGCTCATCTCCGTCGCCAAGGAGTACGAGGTGAGGCAGAATAATGCCGCGAAAGCAGCCGAGGAGGCTAAAGGCGCGGACACCGCTTGGGAGGCAGAGACAAAGCCCGACCCCAGGAACATCGACGCCTTCCTGGAGGAAGTGGCGCTTCTTACGGACCTCGACCGCACTAACCTAGGAGACGACAGCGTAAGCCTAATGACGCTGCATTCAGCCAAGGGCCTGGAGTTTCCGGTAGTGTTCATGATAGGCATGGAGGAGAACATGTTCCCGCTGGGGCGCGCGCTCTATGAGCCAAGGCAGCTCGAGGAGGAGAGAAGGCTCTGTTACGTCGGCATGACGCGGGCAAGGGAGAGGCTCTACTTCGTGAATGCCGCCTACAGGGTGCTCTACGGGACGAGCTCCAACAACCTCATGTCCCGCTTCGTAAATGAGGTGCCCAAGGACGTGCTTGAATGCCTGAACCCCGGCGAGACCCCGATGTGGAGGACGCCCGGCAGGGACTACTCCTCCGGCAAGTGGGACGCTGAGGGAAGGGGAGGCGGCTCCTGGAAGAGGGAAGGGGACTTCGAGCACCAGCCTGAGAGGAAGCCCCAGAAGGAGAGCTTCACGGTGAGAAATGCCCAGGGAGTCGGCGCGAAAGACGGCGGCAAGGGCTTCAGGGCGGGAGACAAGGTGAAGCATCCCGTGTTCGGGAAGGGCACAGTGGTGAATGTGGCGAATACCGCGGGCGACACGGTCGTGACGGTCGCCTTCGAGGGCCAGGGGGTAAAGAGGCTCGCCCTGAGCTTCGCGCCCCTAAGCAAGGAATAAAGGGTACAAAAGGCGTCAGGGCATGCTGAGACCAAGCTTTCTCGGGGAGGAACCCGCAGATGGAAGAGCAGAGGGTGCTGCCAGGGGAAAGGGCCAGCCGTCTCCGCAGGGAGATAGAAAGGCACAACAGGCTTTATTATGAGCTCGACGCGCCGGAGGTCACGGACGCCGAGTACGACGCGCTCGTAAGGGAGCTCAAGGCCCTGGAAGACGAGCATCCGGAGCTCAGGAGCGCAGCTTCGCCCATTTCAAGGGTGGGCGGTGCCCCGTCCGGAAGGTTTCCGCAGTACAGGCACCGCATACCGATGCTCTCGCTTGACAACGCGTTCGAGTTCGATGAGCTTGCAGCCTTCGACCAGAGGATAAGGAAGGCGACGGGCGAGGACAGGGTCAGCTATGTGTGCGAGCCCAAGATAGACGGCCTTGCCATGAACCTCGAGTACAGGGGCGGAAGGCTTTCGGTGGGGGCCACAAGGGGAGACGGCGCCGTCGGCGAGGACGTGACGGCGAACATCCTTACCATCACCGACATCCCGAGAAGCCTACCCGCAGGAAGCCTGAAGGGCGCCCGGGCGGAGGATCTCACGGTCCGTGGCGAGGTCTACATGAGAAAGGCCGATTTCGCGGAGCTGAACCGCCAGAGGGAGGAGGACGGCGAGCCCGTCTTCGCAAACCCCAGAAACTCCGCCGCGGGATCTCTAAGACAGCTTGACGCCAAGATCACCCAGGGAAGGAAGCTCTCCTTCTTCGCTTACTTCCTTCCCGAATCCGAGGCACTGAAGCTCGATTGCCACTCCGGAGCGCTCGAGCTCCTGAGGGAGATGGGATTTCCTGTAAATCCCGACATAAGGACGGCAGAAGGCATCGAGGAAGTGCTTGATTACTGCCGCATGCTGGGTGAAAAGCGGGACATAATAGACTATGAGATCGACGGCGCTGTAATCAAGGTGGATTCGCTTGCCCTGCAGCGGGAGCTTGGATTTACGGCAAGAAGCCCCAGATGGGCCATAGCCTACAAGTTCCCTCCTAGGCAGGCCAGGACCAAGCTCATAAGAATCGAAGTGCAGGTTGGAAGGACCGGCGTGCTGACCCCGAGGGCGGTGCTCGAGCCCGTAAGCGTGGGTGGAGTCACTGTACAGCACGCGTCCCTTCACAACGAGGACCTGGTCAGGCAGAAGGACATACGAGAGGGCGACACCGTTATTGTCCAGCGGGCCGGAGACGTCATACCTGAGGTCGTCGGGCCGGTATCGGAGGCAAGAGACGGGAGCGAGAGGCAGTTTTCAATGCCTTCGCACTGCCCGGAGTGCGGCGCTGCGGTGTCAAGGGCAGAGGAGGAGGTCGCCGTAAGGTGCACCAACGCCTCATGCCCGGCAAGGCTCAGGGAGGGGCTCATCTACTTCGCATCCAGAGGCGCGATGGACATAGACGGGTTGGGCCCTGCCGTGATAGACCAGCTCATCGCGACCGGCGCCGTGAAGGATTACGCCGACCTCTACAGCCTGGATGCGGGCAGGATAGCGGTGCTGGAGAGGCTCGGGGAAAAGTCGGCGGCGAAGCTCGCCTCTGCTATTTCGGCAAGCAAGGCCAGGCCTCTTAGCAGGTTACTTGGCTCACTCGGGATCAGAAACGTGGGTTCGCAGACCGCAAGGCTCATAGCCGATCACTTCGGCAGCATGGACGCCGTGATGGAGGCCTCAGAGGAGGGCCTGACCGAGATACCAACCGTAGGCCCTGTCGTGGCCGAGGCAGTATCCGGCTTCTTCTCGCTGGAGGAGAACCGCGCGTTGATCGGGAAGCTGAAGGCCCTCGGAGTCAACATGCTGGAGCCTAGGGTGGAACTGGACGAGAGGGCAAGAAGCGGGCCGTTTTCGGGCAAGACGATGGTGTTCACCGGGACCCTTTCCGCCATGACAAGGCATGAGGCGCAGGAGAGGGCCCTTAAGCTGGGAGCCAAGGTCGCAGACAGCGTATCCGCGAAGACGGACTACGTCGTCGCGGGCTCAGATGCCGGCTCGAAGCTTCAGAAGGCCGAGAAGCTGGGCGTGAAGGTGCTTGGAGAAGAGGAGTTCATCAAGCTTTCCCGAACGGGGGAGGACGATGGCCAGGGAGGTCTGTTCTGATGGGAATAACGAAGGATGACGTGCTTAGAATAGCCGAGCTGTCAAGGCTCGAGTTCACAGACGAGGCAGCGGAGAGGTTCGCCACCGAGCTTGGCAGCATACTGGCCTACGCCGAGCAGCTCAAAAGGGTGGACACCGAGGGCAAGGAGCCCCTTTCGCACGCACTCGAGCTTAAGAACGTGATGCGCGAGGACGTGCCTTGCGCAGGCCTTACGCACGAGGAGGCGCTCTACAACGCGCCTTCTAGAAAAGGGGAGTTCTTCCTGGTGCCCCGCATCATGGACAACTCCGACGGGGAATAGGGGGATACTGCCATGGAGCTGTACGAGCTTAGCGTAAAGGACCTTCTGGCGCAGTTTGAGAGCGGGGCGGCGAGCCCCTCAGAGGCGCTGAAGAGCGTAAGAGACAGGATTGAGAAGGTCGAGTGCGAGGTTAACGCCTACCTTCTTCTGGACTTGGCCGGAGCGGGACAGAGGGCGATGGCGGCTGATGCCGCCTGGCTGGATTACAGGAAGGGCGGTGCAAAGCCGAAGTCGCTTTGCGGGGTGCCCTACGCACTTAAGGACAATATGTGCGTGAAGGGGATGCGCACCACATGCGCATCGAAGATACTTGAGAACTTCGTGCCCCAGTACGACTCGACGGTGGCGGAGAAGCTCTCAGGCTCGGTGCTTCTCGGGAAAGCCAACATGGACGAGTTCGCCATGGGCTCATCCACCGAGAATTCGGCATTCGGCCCGAGCAGGAATCCCTGGGACATAGGCTGCGTGCCCGGAGGCTCCTCCGGAGGCTCGGCCGCCCTTGTCGCGGCGGGCATGGGGCATTTCGCACTCGGTTCCGACACGGGAGGCTCCATCAGGCAGCCTGCCGCCTTCTGCGGTGTCGTGGGGCTTAAGCCAACCTATGGAAGGGTATCGAGGTATGGCTTGGTAGCCTTCGGCTCCTCACTGGACCAGATCGGCCCGTTCACACGTACAGTGGAGGACGCCGCCCTGGTCTTCGACGCCATATCAGGGCATGACCCGAAGGAGAGCACCTCAGCCCCGATGGGAAGCGCGGGCGTCATCTCCGCCTGCGGCAGGGAAATAAAGGGCATGAGGGTGGGCCTTCCGAAGGAGTACTTCGCGGAAGGGCTGGAGGAGAACGTCCGGGAACAGGTGATGAGGGCCGTAAAGGCTCTTGAGGCGAGAGGCGCCGAGGTAGTGGAGGTGAGCCTGCCAAGCTCGATGATGGGCCTTGCCACATACTACCTGGTTGCGACAGCTGAGGCGAGCTCGAATCTGGCCCGTTTCGACGGAGTGAGGTACGGCTACAGGGACCGCGAGGCCCAGGATATCATAAGCGTGATGAAGAAAAGCCGCAGCAAGGGCTTCGGCGAAGAGGTCAAAAGGAGGATCATGCTGGGCACTTACGTGCTTTCGGCAGGATATTACGACGCCTACTACAATAAGGCGCTCAAAGTAAGAAGGGTCCTCAAGGAGGAGTTCGATGCTGCGCTTTCCGTATGCGACGCGATAGTCGGGCCCACTTCGCCCAGCGTGTCATTCCGCTTCGGGGAGAAGACGGCAGACCCGCTTAGCATGTACATGAGCGACATCTACACCATAACGGCGAACCTGGTCGGGCTTCCCGCCATATCGGTGCCGTGCGGCCTGGCAGGCGGGCTTCCTGTAGGCCTTCAGTTGACCGCCAAGGCCTTCGACGAGGCGACTCTTATGAGCCTTGCCTCGGCGGTGGAGCAAGACGCAGGGGTTTCGGGCATGCTGCCCGTCATGAACGGGGGTGCAAGGTGATGGCGTGGGAGACTGTAATAGGAATAGAGGTGCACGCTGAGCTCAACACCGATTCCAAGGTGTTCTGCGGATGCAAGACGGAGTTCGGGGCTCCTCCCAACACCCAGGTCTGCCCGGTGTGCCTGGGGATGCCGGGCGTGCTCCCGGTTCTAAACAGGAAGGCCGTCGAGTACTGCATGAAAGCCGGCCTTGCCCATAACTGCACGGTGTCGGGCAGGACCAAGTTCGACCGCAAGAACTACTTCTACCCGGACCTTCCCAAGGCTTACCAGATCTCACAGTACGACATGCCGATAGGAAGAAACGGCTGGCTCGACATAGAAGTGGACGGGAAGCTGAAGCGCATCGGGATAAGAAGGGTGCATCTAGAGGAGGAGACAGGAAAGCTCGTCCATGCCGGAGACGACATAACTAGCGCCACTAGCTCCATGATAGATTTCAACAGGTGCGGCATCCCCCTCATGGAGATAGTCAGCGAGGCGGACATGAGATCCGCCGAGGAGGCCAGGGCATATCTAGCCAAGCTGAGGAGCGTGCTGCTTGCCATCGGGGTCTCCGACTGCAAGATGGAGGAGGGTTCAATGCGGTGCGAGGCGAATGTATCGGTCAGGCCTCAGGGCACGGACCAGATGAACCCTCTCACCGAGATGAAGAACATCGCCTCCTTCAAGGCCGTGTTTAAAGCCATCGAGTTCGAGGCCGTAAGGCAGGCCAAGGTGTACGAGGATGGTGGCCAGGTAAGGCGAGAGACCAGGCACTGGGACGACGCGAAGGGCGAGACGGTCTTCATGAGGTCCAAGGAGCAGGCCCACGACTACAGATACTTCCCGGAGCCAGACCTAGTGGCACTTGAGATAGGCGACGATTGGATCGAAGGGGTCAAAGCCGGCATACCCGAGCTTCCAGACGAGAGGAAGGCCAGGTTCATGGCTGACTTCGGGATAGGCCAGAACGAGGCGTTCCTAATCTCCGAGGACGCGGCGCTATCGTGCTACTTCGAGGATGCGCTAAGCCGCGGGGCGGAGCCGAAGCTTGCGGCAAACTGGATAACCGGGGAGCTTGCAGCCGCGCTCAATTCCGACGGAATCGAAGTGCAGGACAGCAAGTTCACGGCGTCTCACTTGGCGGAGCTTCTTATGATGGTATCCTCGGGCAAAATAAGCGGCAAGACCGCAAAGGACGTATTCGCCGAGAGCTTCGCGACAGGCGCTACTCCAAGCTCTATTGTCGAAGCAAAGGGCCTCGGGCAGATAAGCGGGGACGATGAGCTCAGGGCCGCCGCAGTCTCGGTGCTGGATTCAAACCCAGGCCCGGCCGCCGACTTCCTAGGAGGCAAGGAGAACGCGCTCACCTTCCTGGTAGGGCAGATGATGAAGCTTACCAAGGGTCGCGCAAACCCCAAAAAGGCGAACGAGCTTCTACGCGAGGAGCTGGAACGCCGCAGATAGCAGACCTCAAGCCGATAGGGGCTCCCCACCGTGCAGGGCCCGCACCGGGACCATTCATCTTGAAGGGGTGATAATGTGGTTTCTGGAAAGGATGACAGGAAAGCCCTTGACACCAAGGCAATGGCGGAGGCGTTCGAGAACTACTACTACGAATGGTATTTGAAGAGGGTGCCGCCCTTCATGCTGCTGTTCGGCGGGGTGCTTTGCATACTCTCCGCCCTGTACATGGTATTTGCCATGGACTTGGAGGCGGGAAGCGACGCTGCCATGTACCTTGCCCTCATCGACGGCTTGGTGGGCTTGCTGCTGCTTCTGGTCTATCTGTACCTTAGGAGCCTTGTCGCGGAGTATGCACGCATCGGAAGGCGAACGGCGGCCGATTACCTGGCAAGCGGACTCATCGTCATTTATTCCATCATAATCGGCACCGCGCCGCACATGCCCGCAAGCGAGGTCATCTTCGTCTTCGGCGTGATGTCGCTTCTGCTGGTGCCTAGGCTTAAGCCCTGGAGGCTGCTCATAACAGCGGTTCTGAGCTCCTTGGTCTTCATATCGGTCAACTACTTCATGACTGGCGACACATCCCAGATAGCAAACGCCGCAATCAATGCGGCCGCAGCCGTCACCCTGGCATACGTGCTTTCGGTCATCGGCTACACGAACAGGGCCGAGGCCTTCGCCTGGAACTACAGGCTGGACAAGGCCAATGCGCTCTTGAAGGCTGAATCAGAGCTGGACCCCCTGACCGGGCTTGTCAACCGCAGGAGGTCCAATGCCGTCTTCACCATGGAATGGGCGAGGGCGAAAAGGAGCAAGGAGTGGATCTCCATACTCATGGTCGACATAGACGACCTGAAGGGCATAAACGACAGGCTTGGCCACGCTATGGGCGACGAGTGCATACTTACCGTGGCCAACGCCATGAAAAGCGTCGTCAAGAGGGGATCCGACTTCATCACCAGGTGCTCCGACGACCTTGCCTCAAGATATGGCGGGGACGAGTTCATGCTTCTTCTTCCGGGCACCGACAAGGATGGTGCATCGAAGGTGGCCGAGCTCATCATATCGAGGGTGAGGGAGAGGAGCCGGGAGCTGGGCATGAGCGAGAAGACGGGAAGGCTTACCGTCTCCATCGGCCTTGCTTCCTCGCAGCCGGCAGGCGATGAGGAGATGAAGGGGCTCTTCGACAGGGCAGACAAGGCGCTTTACGCTGCCAAGCTGGACGGAAGGGACAAGTTCGTGGTGGGGGACTGAGCGCCCGCCATTAAGGGGTGCGCCATGGCGTCCGGACAGAGGGTCCTCATAGTAGACGACGAGCAGAACATAAGGAGCCTTCTGGCATACAGCCTCGGGAAGGCGGGCTATGAGGTGCTCGAGGCGGCCGACGGCCTTACGGCGATGGGGCTTGTAAGTGAGAGGCGGCCCGACCTTGTCGTGCTTGATGTTATGATGCCGGGCATGGACGGCCACGAGGTCCTTATGAGGCTGAGGGCGGCGGGCGACACATCCAGGATGCCCGTGATAATGCTTACGGCAAGAGGCGCCGACGCCGACAAGGTCTATGGCCTCAACATGGGGGCCGACGACTACATGTCCAAGCCTTTCAGCGTAAATGAGCTCATGGCAAGGGTGAGGGCGCTACTTAGAAGGGCCTCCCCTGAGCCTGAGGGATCCGGGCAGGAGCTTGTAATCGGGCCTCTCAGGATAGACAAGGCGGGAAGAAGGGCATCCTTGCCGGAGGGCGAGGCGGCGCTCACCCTTAAGGAATATGACCTGCTGTTATACCTCGCCGAGCACCCTGGCATGGCCTTCACCAGGGAGAAGCTTCTCGGGGAGGTCTGGGGTTATGACTACTTCGGGGACATGAGGACCGTGGACGTCCATATAACTCACCTTAGGGGCAAGCTGGGCCCTGCCTCATCCATGATAGAGACGGTGAGGGGAGTGGGCTACAGGTTCAACCCCTCCGGGGGGCAGAGGCCATGAGAAGGCGCTCCTTCATCCTTATAGCGCTTCTGGTCCTTCTTTCACTGGGAGCGGGAGGGTTCCTCTCTTACAGGCTGATCACATCATCCATAAGAGACGCGGCCCTTAGTAACCTCAGGGCCTTTCATGACGTCGCCGTCCACCGCTACTTCGCCGTATTCGAGCCGCAGCAGGCCGCGGAGGCGATAAGTGCCGAGGCCGGCATCAGGGCGACGGTGATCCTGCAGGACGGCTCTGTAGTGGCTGATTCCGATTTCTCCGCAGAGGGCATGGAGAACCACCTGTACAGGCCGGAGGTCCAGGAGGCCTTAGAGTCCGGGTCAGGCTGGGCATTAAGGCATTCGGACACGGCGGGCTCAGATACTTTGTACTCTGCCGTCCAGCTTGAGGACGGATCCGTGCTGAGGCTCTCGGTGACGCTGATGTCCGCGAGGGCGGCGGCGGGAGGTGAGGCAGCTGCCATCGCGCTTGTGACGGCATTCCTGGCCGCAGCGGGCACGGCAGCGGCCTATGCCGTGTCCAGGGGGATGAACCGTAAGCTCGAGAGGATGGCCGGGCTTTCAAGGAAGCTTGCAGGAGGGGACTTCTCCGTGAGGTTGCCTGAGGGCGGGGAGGGGGCCGAAGCCGGCCTTGCATCGTCATTCAACCAGATGGCAGAGCGGCTTTCCGATACCGTAAGCGGACTTACTAGGCAAAAGGCCGAGCTTACAGGGGTGCTGTCCTCGGTTGCGGAAGGAATCGTGGCCGTGGACAGGGACCTCAGGGTGAGGCTCTTCAACGATAGGGCGGCAAGGCTTCTAGGATCGACCGTCGATGCGGCGCCGGGAGCGCACCTGCTGGAGAGGGTGAGGGCCCCGAAGCTGGAGAAGGCGCTGTCTGAGGCCCAAAGCACCGGGGATGTGAGCTACTACGAGGACGAAGGCGCGACAGGAGAGCCCATCGCCGTCGCCGCAGCCCCTATCAGGACGGAAGATGGCAGCATAGCTGGCTCTGTCGCAAGCATCAGGGACATTAGCGGCGCAAGGAAGCTGGAGCTGATGCGAAGCGAGTTCGTCGCGAACGTGACTCACGAGCTGAAGACGCCGCTTACGTCTATCAGGGGCTTCGCGGAGAGCCTTTCGCCCGAGGAGGATCCCGCGGTGCGGGAGAGGTTCCTTGCGGTCATCGTAGCCGAGGCGGACAGGATGTCGAAGCTTATAGACGACATAATCGCACTATCGCAGATAGAGACTGTCGGAGCAGGCGGAGGGCCGTCTGACCTGGGCGAAGAGGCAAGCTCCGCCGCTGCAGCCCTCATTCCCCTTGCCGGTTCGAAGGCGGTCAGCCTTAAGGTGGAGGCGGAGCCGGGCGTCATGATAGCGGCCGACCCGGCCACGGCAAGGCGCCTTGCCGTGAACCTGATAGACAATGCCGTCAAGTATACCCAGAAGGGCGGCGCAGTCGTGGTCAGGGTGGCGTTAAAAGGCGGCAGGGCCGTGCTCGAAGTCCAGGACAACGGGCCGGGAATCGCCGAGGAGCATCAGGCAAGGGTGTTCGAGAGGTTCTACAGGGTCGACCCGTCCAGGTCAAGGCAGTTAGGGGGCACGGGGCTCGGCCTTGCCATAGTGAAGCACATCGCGCTGTCCCTGGGAGGGCAGGCCAGGCTCGCAAGCGAACCCGGCAAAGGCTCGGTTTTCACGGTCACGGTACCGACTGCAAAGGGGAGGAAACCTTAACAGAAGCTTAACAATCCTTTAACAGGGACATAACGACAGGTTGCTATCCTGTAGGCGAAGAGGACGGAATAACTTACAGGAGGCAATTAAATGAAGTCAGGAAGATTGGTTCTGGCAGCAGTATTGGTTCTTACCCTTACGGCAGCGATGGCTGGAAGCGCATTCGCTGCGGCCCTATCAGGAAAGGTGACCGTGGCCGGTTCAACATCGGTCGCACCCTACATGGAAGCCCTCGCCAAGATGTTCATGGCGAAGAACCCCCAAGTGAAGATAACCGTAGAGTCGATCGGCTCCGGCCAGGGCATCGTCGCGGCGATGGAAGGCACGGCCGACATCGGCATGTCCTCAAGGGAGCTGAAGGACGAGGAGAAGTCATTAAAGGAATTTGAGCTCTGCATAGACGGCCTTGCGATAATCGTAAGCCAGTCCAATACCGTGAAGGGCCTCACAAAGGCGCAGGCCAAGGACATATTCATGGGCAAGATCACCGACTGGAAGGCGATAGGCGGGACGGCCGGCAAGATCAACCTCTACACCAGGGAGGCGTCATCCGGCACCAGGGGCGCATTCGAGGAGCTAGTGCTGGGCAAGGATGCCAAGGGCGCGCAGATTACAATCGACGAGGAGATCTACGCCGCGGTAATGAACTCAACAGGCCAGCTGGCCCAGGCTGTAGTCGGCGACAAGAACGCCATCGGATACGTATCGCTCGGCATAGTCTCAAGCTACAAGGTGAACGCGCTTGCGATAGACGGCGTGGCTGCCACCATGGAGAACCTCGCAAAGGGCACCTACAAGATATCGAGGCCGTTCCTCCTCGTGACGAAGGGCGAGGCCAAGGAGCCTGCGAAGTCCTTCCTGGACTACTGCATCAACAGCCAGGAAGCGAAGGACTACCTCATAAGCAAGGCATTCGTGATAAAGTAGGCCGGGCATGAATGTAAGGAAGACCACGGGCTACTACATAGTGGAACCAGAACCCAGGCAGAGGAGGGCCCCGGAGGCCCTCACTGCCTTGGCCGAGAAGCGCGAGCGCCCGATAAGGGTTATGCTCGCGCTGGCCGCATTCATCTCCGTAGCTGCCATAGTCCTGATCACTATAATGGTGTTCAGGGAAGCATGGCCGGCAATAAAGTCGCAGGGGCTGTTTAATATGATCATGGGCTCAAGCTGGAAGCCGACGGCCTCAAAACCGAGGTTCGGCCTTCTTCCCATGATTGCGGGAAGCTCCGCCGTGACGCTTCTGGCACTTGCAATAGGAGTGCCGATAGGAATCGCCTCCGCGGTTTTCTCGGCGGAGCTCGCCCCCAAGTGGGCGGCAGGCGCCATGAAGAAGTCCGTGGGGGTTCTCGCCGGCATACCATCCGTCGTATATGGCTTCTTCGGCCTAATGGTGGTCGTGCCCGCGGTAAGGCTTCTCGGCGGCACGGGAATGAGCGTGCTCTCCGCATCCCTTGTCCTGTCAGTCATGATACTTCCGACTGTTATAGGAGTCTCGGAGGCCGCGATAAGGGCCGTCCTGGACGATTACAGGCAGGCGAGCCTCGCCTTGGGGGCTACGAAGTGGCAGACCATCAAGAATGTGATAGTGCCGGCGGCAAGGTCAGGCATCATAGCGGCAGTCGTGCTGGGGGTAGGCAGGGCGATCGGCGAGACTATGGCGGTCATACTCGTAGCAGGGAACATCCCCGTCATGCCTGAGAGCCTTCTTTCGGCAGTAAGGACCCTTACCGTCAACATCGCCCTTGAGATGGGCTATGTGCGGCCGGGAACCCTGCATTACTCGGCGCTGTTTACGGCGGCGGCGGTGCTGTTCGCCTTCATAATGGCAGTGAACCTGCTGGTGCGGGGCATCACGAGGAAGGCGAGGTGAGAGTCGTGCGAGATAGAAGGAAGATGCAGGAGAAGATAGCCTTCGGCGTCATCACGGCGATGGCCCTGATGACAGTCGCGGCCTTGGCGCTTATCATCGGGTACGTCGCATGGAAGGGCCTGCCTGCCCTTGATTGGAGGTTTCTTGCCGGCACGCCGGGGGACCCTCTTGACACCGGGATATGGGCGATGGCCCTTAACACGCTCTACCTTGTGCTACTTACGCTGGCCCTGGCATTGCCACTTGGCATACTAGCCGCAATCTATCTTAAGGAGTATTCGAAGGAGGGCCCGTTCGTAAAGCTTGTAAGGGTTGCGACCGAGAACCTCGCCGGAGTCCCGTCGATCGTGTTCGGGCTCTTCGGACTGGTATTCTTCGGCAAGCTGCTGGGATTGGGATGGTCTTTGGCAAACGGCGCCCTGACGGCATCGATTGTGGTGCTTCCTACGATAATGAGGACTACTGAGGAGGCGCTCGCGTCCGTACCCAGGTCTTTCAGGGAGGGAAGCCTTGCTTTGGGGGCGACGAGGTGGCAGACGATCAAGGGCGTGGTGATGCTGCCCGCCCTTCCAGGCATAATGGCGGGAACGATGCTCTCGATAGGAAGGGTGGTCGGGGAGACCGCGGCTCTAATGTTCACCCTTGGCTCCTCCGACAGGGCGATAAGCTCGGTTATGGATTCTGGAAGGACCCTTTCGATGCACCTGTACATACTGGCCCACGAGGGGCTTTCGGTGGAAGGCGCGTTTGCGACCGCGATGGTGCTCATCGCCCTGGTGCTTATCCTTAACATCGCGTCAGAGGCGCTTGCCGCAAGGGCTTTGAACAAGGGAGGAAGATGATGGTTACTGATAACGGCAAGGGCGCCGTGGTCGAGACAAGGGGCTTAAGGCTCTGCTATGACGGCGTGTGTGCGCTAAATGCAATCAACATAGATGTGAACCGCAACTCGGTGCTAGCCCTTATCGGGCCCTCCGGCTGCGGCAAGTCTACATTCCTTAGGACAGTCAACAGGATGAACGACCTGATACCCGGTGTTACTGTAGAAGGCAGCGTCAAAGTGGACGGACAGGAGGTCTATAGCCCCTCGTGCGACGTCACGCTCCTTCGTAAGAAGGTGGGGATGGTCTTCCAGAAGCCCAATCCGTTCCAGATGTCGGTCTACGACAACGTTGCATACGGCCCCAGGGTGCACGGCATAAGGGGAAGGGCGGAGCTCGACGGGATAGTGGAGAGGAGCCTTAGAAGCGCCGCGCTCTGGGAAGAGATGAAAGACAGGCTCAGGAAGCCGGCGCTTGGCATATCCGGAGGCCAGCAGCAGAGGCTCTGCATCGCAAGGACCCTTGCGGTGGGGCCGGACGTAATCCTCATGGACGAGCCGACTTCGGCGCTGGACCCTATCTCGACGGGCAGGATAGAGGAGCTCATGGACGAGCTCAAGAAGGACTATACGATAATAATAGTCACGCACAACATGCAGCAGGCAGGAAGGATATCGGACAGGACAGCCTTCTTCCTCACAGGCGAGATTGTAGAGGAGGGGCCCACATATGACCTGTTCCACAGGCCGAAGGACAAGAGGACTGAGGAATACATCACCGGAAGGTTCGGTTAGGAGGAAGATCGATGAGCGCAAGGTCACATTATGAAATCGAGATGGCATCCCTGCATGAGCTGATACTGCGCATGGGAGGCCAGGTGGAAAAGAGCATAGAGCAGGCGATTAAGTCGCTGGCGACGCAGGACGCGGAGCTTGCGGGGCGCATCATAGACGGAGACGACGTGGCTGACGCAATGAAGCTTGAGGTGGAGGACAGGTGCGCGAAGATCATAGCGACGCAGCAGCCTCTCGCAAGGGACTTAAGGAAGGTCCTCGCCGCAAACCAGATCGCAACAGACCTGGAAAGGATGGCGGACCACGCCGTGGACATCGCGAAGGTCACGATTAAGCTAAGAGACGAGCGCTATATCAAGAAGCTCATCGACATCCCCAGGATGAGCGGCATGGCGCTCGACATGGTCAGAAAGAGCCTGGACTCCTACGTCAGGGAGGACGCCGAGCTTGCCGCCGAGGCATGCCGCGCCGACGACATGGTGGACGACCTTCGGGACACCCTTATGAGGGAGCTCTTCACTTACTCCTTCGAGATGCCCAAGGAGATGGTCCAGATCATAAACTTCATGTTCGTGGTCTGGTTCCTTGAGAGAATCGCCGACCATGCGACGAACATAGGCGAATGGGTGATCTATCACGTGACCGGCGAGCACAAGGACATGAATCCCTAGGGGAACTAGAGAAAAGGAAAGCCCGGGCTGCCATTACGGCTTAAGCCCGGGCTTCATGCCTTCCTTGCTGCCTACTTTGCCAGCGAGGGCTCAGCGTAGTACCTCGCCTCTAGGAAGTAGTTGTTGCCCGATTCGGCGAATATGCCCTTAAGGTTCACTAGCGCTATGCCGTTTACCCGAGATTCCACCAGGCTGAACTCGGTGGAGGACTTCGGCGCCACCCTCACCGTGGAAAGCGCCGCCACCGCAAAGACGTCCTCGCCGTACTGGCCGAGATATATCGCGGGGCCGTTTTCCAGCATGATCACGCTTCCGGGGGCGGCCTTCCTGAGATTCACCATGACAACATCGGAGGAAAGGCCCTTAAGCTGCTGGAAAGCGAAGGGCATCGCGTCATATCCTCCCTGCGTGAGAGGCATCTCGAGGCCCATGCAGCGGAATATGTCCGAGACCATCACGTAAGGGTCCCTTCCCATGTAGCCCTTATGGCCATAGCGTCCGCCGACAAGCTTCATCGCCTGCTTCAAAATGCTTTCGCCTGTTACTGGCAGAAGGCCTCTGAATACGTCCGCCGTCCTCGGTATGAGCACTGTGGTCACATTAAGGCGCCCGTCCGTCCTCCTTGCGGGAAGCAGGGTCACGTAGCTGTCGGCCGAGGCCCTGGACTTGACCTCGGCAGGCACCGAGGCATCCGGGACCAGGGGGAGCCTCGTACCCATCGGAAGCTCCATTCCCGATATCCCCTGAAGGGCAGGGTCCTGCTCGACATAGAGGCTCGGGGCGAGCACGGTGAGGAAGTCCTGGGGCCCTGCGAAGCTCATCCAGTGCTCCTTAGTGAAGGCTAAGGCGATGTTCTGCGAGGGGACCCAGGCCCTCTGCCTTGCCGTCTGGACCAGAAGCCACGCCCTGTCGGTAGTCTCATAGAGCACGATGACGGGCTCTGCGGGAAGGAGCCGTCCAGCCTGGAGGGCGTCTGTCCCTCCCGCCTTCTTCGTCATGAGCCTGTCCGCGGCCGGAAGAAGCCTCAGGTCCGTCCTCTGCACGGCCACTCCGTACCTTACGTCGTAGTAGGCGGCAGTATCGGCCCCGGCGGGCCTTATCCTCGCCGTTATCTGCGTTATCGCCCCTGAGGGCGCAGCCGACCCGTCGGGAAGGAAGAGGTCCTTCGGCAGGTCGGGGAGCAACAGGTATCCGATCATGTCCGATGCGTTCACCTTGGAGGGGAACGCCACCAGGTCCGTGATGCCCGTCCTCGCGTCCTTGGAGGCGAGGGCAGAGACCTGCGACAGCTCGGCCGCGTCCGCCAGCACCTCATATGACCTTGATGAGCGGGCAAGCCAGAAACCTATATCATAGTTGAAGGCATACATAGACATGGCGGACGCTGCAATCAACAATGCGGCGAACAGGGCCGCTCGTGTCCTAATCCTCATATGGATCACCCCTTGCAGGAATCTTCTCTTAATATACTTCAACGAAGAAAAGCCGGATACCTTCACTCATGCAAGATAAATGGGGCGTAAAAAAGCCCCGGGGCAGATTGCTCGCTGGCCCCGGGGCACCCTGCTATTGGCTGAAGCTCACTCCGCCCGCTCCATCCGAACCGATTATTACCGGCTTTCCGGGCGTTACGGAGCCTTCCAGGACCTTCACCGCCAGCGGGTTCTCCACAGAGCGCTGGATGGCCCTCTTAAGCGGCCTTGCGCCGTACTGAGGGTCGAAGCCCGTGTCGGCAAGCGCCGTTACGGCGCCTTCAGTCCAGCTTATCTCGATGCCCTTCTCGGCAAGGCGGGATCTTAGCCTCTCCAGCTGCATGGCTACTATCGCGTCCATGGCCGACCTGTCAAGGCTGTTGAACATCACTATCTCGTCCAGCCTGTTCAGGAATTCCGGCCTGAAGAACTGCCTGAGCTGCTCCATCACAAGTGCCTTGCCCTCAGGCCCGCCGGTTTCGGCGAGGGTTGAGGAACCCAGGTTCGAGGTCATTATGACTACCGTGTTCCTGAAGTCCACGGTGCGGCCCTGACCGTCCGTGAGCCTGCCGTCGTCGAGAAGCTGAAGCAGCACGTTGAACACCTCGGGGTGGGCTTTCTCCACCTCGTCGAAGAGCACCACCGAGTAGGGCCTGCGCCTTACGGCCTCAGTAAGCTGGCCCCCCTCCTCATATCCCACATAGCCGGGGGGCGCGCCGATGAGCCTTGCGACCGTGTGCCTCTCCTGATACTCGGACATGTCCAGGCGCACCATCGCCTTCTCCTCGTTGAAGAGGAACTCGGCAAGGGCGCGGGCAAGCTCCGTCTTTCCCACGCCTGTGGGGCCAAGGAACAGGAAGCTTCCGATCGGCCTGTTAGGGTCCCCAAGGCCGGACCTCGAGCGGCGGACGGCGTCTGCAACGATGGTCAGAGCCTCGTCCTGCCCGATTACCCTTTTTCTCAGTATGGATTCAAGGCTGATTAGCTTCTGGGCCTCGCCTGACAGGAGCTTGGATACTGGAATGCCCGTCCATCGGGAGACGACTGCGGCGATATCCTGCTCGTCGACCTCCTCCTTGAGGTACTTAAGGCCTCCGTCGAGGGCCGCCATCTCGCCATTCGCCCTCTCGAGCTCGGCTTTCAGGGATAGGCTCACCCCATATCTGAGCTCGGCGGCCCTCTCAAGGTCTCCGGACCTTTCCGCCGCGAGCTCCCTGTTCTTCGCGTCCTCCATCCTGGCCTTGATGTCGCGCACCTTGGCTATAAGCTCCTTTTCGCGGCTCCAGCGCGCCTTCATGGCGGTAGACTGCTCCTTAAGCGATGCCAGCTCCTCTTCGATCTTCGCCAGGCGCTCCTTCGAGGCGGGGTCCGTCTCCTTGGACATCGCCTGCTTCTCTATCTCAAGCTGCAGCATACGGCGGTCCACCTTGTCGATGTCGGAGGGCATGGAGTCGATTTCGGTCCTCAGTTTCGCGGCCGCCTCGTCCATGAGGTCTATCGCCTTGTCCGGAAGGAAGCGGTCGCTTATATAGCGCCGCGAGAGCATGACGGCCGCGATTATGGCGTTGTCCTTGATCCTTACGCCGTGGTGCAGCTCGTAGCGCTCCTTAAGGCCTCTTAGTATCGCGACGGAGTCCTCGGCCGAGGGCTCGGCGATGTATACTGGCTGGAACCTGCGCTCAAGGGCGGCGTCCTTCTCTATGCGCTTCCTGTACTCATCCAGGGTAGTGGCGCCTATAGTCCTCAGCTCCCCTCTTGCCAGTGCAGGCTTGAGCATGTTGGAGGCGTCTATCGCGCCTTCCGCGGCGCCTGCGCCGACTAAGGTGTGAAGCTCGTCTATGAAAAGGATTATAGAGCCGTCCGACTCCTGGACCTCCTTGAGGACGGCCTTCAGCCTGTCCTCGAACTCGCCCCTGTATTTGGCCCCAGCAAGCATGGCCCCCAGGTCCAGGGCAACGATCCTTTTATCTGCAAGGCCCTCCGGCACGTCCTTTGCGACTATCCTCTGCGCAAGGCCCTCCACGACGGCGGTCTTTCCGACGCCTGGCTCTCCTATCAGCACGGGGTTGTTCTTGGTCCTTCTTGATAGGACCTGCATGATGCGGCGGACCTCCTCGTCGCGGCCTATCACAGGGTCCAGCTTTCCGCGGCGGGCAAGCTCGGTTAGATCCCTTGAGTATCTATCCAGTGCCTGGTACTTGTCCTCGGGGTTCTCGTCGGTGACCCTCTGGGAGCCCCTGATCTCCTTGAGGGCCTCAAGTATGCGGGCATGAGTCGCGCCGGCGTCCTTGAGGATCTTTCCTGCATCGCCTGCGGATTTCGCCATGGCGATGAGGAAGTGCTCGGTGCTCACGTACTCGTCTTTAAGCTCCGATGCCGCATCCTCCGCGTCTTTTATAAGGACGTTCAGCTCTTCGCCCATGTAGTTACCTGCCGAGCCGCTCACCTTGGGGAGCCTTCCGATGGTGACATCCGCCGCCTTCGCTACCGCGTCAGGGGATGCGCCGAGCTTCTCCAGAAGGGGCCTTGTGGTGCCCTCCTCCTGAAGGGCCAGCGCCTTAAGAAGGTGCACCGGCTCGATGTAGGAGTTGCGAAAGGAGGATGCGATCCTCACAGCATCGCTTACAGCCTCCCTTGCCTTCACTGTTAACCTGTCCATCGCCATATGCCATCACACTCCGTCATGGGCCGTAGATACCGGGCTACCTTCCGGCCCGCCTTATGTCCCTGAGCTTCCCGAAGACGGCCTTTACCTCGTCTGACTGCGTCTCGGGAAGGCTTACCCTAAGCCTTGCGAACAGGTCGCCCTTGCCGCCGCCCTTCTTCGTGAGGCCTTCGCCTTTCATGCGGAACACCTTACCGTTCTGCGTGAAGGCGGGTATGGTTAGAGTCGCGCTCCTGCCGCCGATGAGGGGCACCTTAGTAGTCGCCCCCAGCACCGCGTCCTCCACAGGCACCTCGAACTCCATCCTTATGTCGTCTCCGGCAACCTTGAACACCGGGTGCTCGGACACCGAGATTCGAAGGTATAGGTCCCCGGCTCCTGCCTGTCCCTGGGCTCCCTGGCCGGAAAGCTTGAGCTTGGCTCCGTCTCTGGTGCCTTTTGGGATGGTGACCTCTATCCGCCTTGAGCCGGAGCCTGAGTCCATCGAGAAGTTCTTCCCGCCGCCCAGCTCCGCCTCCTCGAGGGTAAGGGTGAGCCCTGCCTCAATGTCGGAGCCCTTTGATGGCTTCTGCTGCCTGCGCTTGCCTCCGAAGCCGCCGAAGCCGGAGAACGCGCCGCCGAGGTTTCCGAAGAGGTCCTCGAGGTTTATGCCCTCGGGGTTTCCGTACTCCACCCTGAAGCCGCCAGGGCCCGCACCGTCGCCTCCCCAGGCGCGCGGCTGGTCGGGATCTATGCCGGCCTGCATCATCTGCTCCCAGGACGGTCCGAACTTGTCGAAGTACTTGCGCTTCTTCGCGTCGCTTAGCACCTGGTAAGCCTCGTTTATCTCCTTGAACCTGAGCTCCGCGTCCTTGTTGCCCGGATTTGCGTCCGGGTGGTACTTCCTGGCGAGCTTCCTGTAGGCGGACTTTATCTCCTTGTCCGTCGCTTCCTTCTTCAGCCCCAGCAGCTCGTAATAGTTCTTGTTCATCCAAATCACCTCACAGGGAAGGAAAGCGCGGCGCCTCACTGCCTCAGCAATGGCGGGCGCCGCGCTCCGGTCGTCTTCTTATTGCTTGCGCCCCCTTGGGACTATGCCCTCTTCGGCACGGCTACTCTGACTATGCTTGGCCTAAGCGTGCATCCACAGTAGGTGTAGCCCTTCCTGAGCTCATCGCAGACCGTATCGCATTCCACGTCGCCCTCAGCTGCGGCGACGGCTTCATGCAGAGACGGGTCGAAGGGTTTCCCTAGGGCGTCTATAGGCTCCAGCCCCTCCGTCTTGAGAATGCCAAGGAGCTTCCTTTGCGTAAGTTCCAGGCCCTTTCTTAGCTCTTCGGCGCCGGCGTCAGAGGCAAGGGCCCTTTCGAGGTCGTCCGCCGCATCCAGCACCTTCAGCATGAAGTCGGATTTGCCCAGCCTTACCATGTCAGCGGCGTCTCTTTCGGAGCGCTTCTTCAGGTTGTCGTAGTCCGCCCTTGCCCTAAGGTAGCTGTCCTTGTACTCGCCCGCCTGTTTTTTCGCGGCTTCCAGCTGGCTGGAAAGCTCGGCGAGGATCGCGGATGCGTCCTTATCGCTTACGCCCACCGGCTCACCGGCGTCGCGGGCTGCCTTCGCCTTTTCGTCTTTCATCGGCATCACCTGCTTTACGTCTAGTTGTCGGTCTTGAACTCGGCGTCTATGACGTCCTCGTCCTGCTTTCCGTCCTTCTTCGCGGCGCCGTCGGCTGAAGGTCCCTCGGGGCCCTGCTGGGCGCCTGATCCGGTCTTCTTGTACATCTCCTCGTACACCTTGTATGAGGCCTGCTGCAGGGCGTCCATCTTCTGCTTCAGCGTCGCGTAGTCGTCGTTCTTGATCGCCTCCTTAAGGCTTGCGATCTCGGCCTCCACCTTCGACTTCTCGTCGGCGGAAAGCTTGCCCTCGGTCTCCTTAAGTGACTTCTCAACCTGGTAGACCAGCTGGTCAGCCTGGTTCTTCAGCTCTATCTGCTCGCGCTTTGCGCGGTCCTCCGCCTCAGACCTCTTCGCCTCCTGGACCAGGCGCTCGACCTCGTCCTTAGAAAGCTGGGTGCTTGCGGTGATGGTTATGCTCTGCTCCTTGCCGGTGCCAGTGTCCTTCGCCGTTACGTTCACGATTCCGTTGGCGTCGATGTCGAAGGTGACCTCGATCTGAGGCACTCCCCTTGGCGCCGGGGGTATGCCGCTGAGCTGGAACCTTCCGAGGCTCTTGTTGTCCTTGGCGAACTCGCGCTCGCCCTGAAGCACCACTATGTCTACAGTGGTCTGGCCGTCAGCCGCGGTCGAGAACACCTGGCTCTTCCTCGTGGGGATGGTAGTGTTGCGGTCGATGAGCCTTGTGTTGACGCCGCCTAATGTCTCGATGCCCAGCGACAGGGGAGTCACGTCCAGTAGCACTACGTCCTTCACTTCGCCGGCCAGCACGC
>CAZNZD010000005.1:0-51347 GCA_964577435.1 uncultured Clostridia bacterium | reverse complement strand
AGCTGGGTTTCATAGGCAAGAAGGCGACCCTTAGCGTATACAACTTCGGCGAGTACATAGACCCCGCGGTCATCGAGGAGTTCGAGAAGTCCAACAAGGTGGACGTCATCTACGAGACCTACTCCACCAACGAGGAGATGCTCGCGAAGATCAAGGCGGGCGGCAACAGCTACGACGTCATCTTCCCCAGCGCCTACATGCTGCAGGTGATGATCGCCCAGGACATGCTCATGCCGCTGGATAAGCAGAAGCTGCCCAACTACGCCAACATCGACCCGATGTTCAAGGGGCTCTCATGCGATCCTGAGGACAAATTCTCCGCGCCCTACTTCTGGGGCACGGTCGGGATACTATACAACTCGGAGCTGGTCGAAGAGCCTGTGGACAGCTGGTGGGCCCTTCATAACCTCAAGTACTTCGGCAAGGTCATCATGTTCGACAGCATGAGGGATACGATCGGCCTTACGCTCAAGATGCTAGGTTTCTCGATGAACAGCGTGGACCCGGTGGAGATAGAGGCCGCCAAGCAGGCCCTCATTAACCAGAAGCCGATGGTGCGCTCCTATGACATCGACGCCTATAAGGACGCCCTTCTTGCTGGCGATGCGGTCATGTCAATGGCTTGGTCGGGAGACGCCTTCCTCCTTATGAGCGAGAGCCCGAAGTTCAAGTATGTGATCCCTAAGGAAGGCACTGGCGTCTGGGTGGACTACATGGCCATACCCAAGGATTCGAAGAACGCGGCCATGGCGCACAAGTTCATCAACTTCATGCTGGATGCCCAGGTGGGCCTCGATAACGCCGTGGCTGTGGGATACTCTACGCCCAACGCTGCCGCAAAGGCCCTTCTTCCCGAGGATGTAAGGGAGAACAAGGCCGCCTACCCGGACGGAAACGTCTTCGAGGGAAGCGAGTTCGGCATTGACATCGCCGAGGCGACTGAGCTTTATGACCAGGCTTGGACCGAGATAAAGTCGAAGTAGGATAAGGGAAACGAAACATGCCGGGGCGGGAGGAATTCCCGCCCCTCTTCCATAATCAAAGGGAGGACGAGGCTTACGCCCAAACCGGCAAGGAGGCGGCGGGATGCTGATCAAATACAAGCAGGATAAGGGAAGCTGGGTCGAGACCAAAGATGACGACGCATGCTGGGTGCGGGCGATAAACCCGAACGAGGATGAGCTCTCTTGGCTAAGCGGCAGGTACGGCATAGCGCCTGCCTACCTTAGGGCCGCGCTAGACGATTACGAGCTGCCCCGCTACGAGTCGGAGGACGGCTACGGCATCTTCTACCTCAGCACGGGAAGGCAGGCCGAGGATGCCCACTGGAAGGTCACTACGGTAGGCATCGCGGTGACAAAGGAGGCCACGGTGACGGTATCGGGCCATGAGACTGAGCTCGTCGAGGACTTCGCGGGCTCGCCCGTGAAGCTAATCGGTGATACCTGCGGGCCGCAGCTCATGCTGCAGCTGCTGCTGCGGGCGACCCAGCTGTTCCTAAGAGACCTCAGGCTAATCGAGAGGAAGGATACCGAGCTCGAGAAGATGCTGGGCATCGCCATGAAGAACTCCCTCATCTTCGAGTTTCTGGCGAACGAGAAATCCCTTGTATACATGAGGACCGCCGTGAACGGCAACCTGATGGCGCTGGAGAAGCTCCGCACCTCCCCCATCATTAGGGATGACGCGGGACTTACCCGCCTTATAGATGACATAATTGTCGAAAGCAGGCAGGCTTCCGACATGGCAAGCATATACTCCGACATAATGGGAAGCAGCATGGACGCGTTCGCGTCGATCATAAACAACAACCTTAACGTCGTCATGAAGTTTCTTACCTCGCTCACGCTGGTGCTCGCTGTGCCGACCATCGTGACGGCGTTCTTCAGCATGAACGTGCCTATGAGGTGGGCCTCCGGGGAGGGCGTCTTCTTCCTGGTGGCGGGGCTCGCAGCCGGGCTGACGCTTATCGCAGTGTTGATCATGAGGAAGCTGCGGCTTCTGTAAGGGTTTGAGCATGAGGTGGTCATAGTGAGCACCTCCGGTCCCATTGCAGTCAGTTGTTTGCTAACCTCTATTATCCGCTTAAACGGGTGCCGCAGCTAAGCACGCGCCTTGAGGCCTGATGTTATCCCACAGAAGAAGTCCTTGCTCCAAATATCGAGAGCAGCCGGATTCTGAATGAACTGCAGAACATCAAGCTTAGCATCCTTGAAGTCAATGCTGGTAAAGTGCTCGCATAGCAGTTGCCTGACCTCATTCATGGAAAAAACCTTGTTCTCTGGAGCCTTGCCTGACTGGATTAGGCGCGCAGAAAGGTGTTCCAGGTTTACTTCTGTTCCCATCGACCTGTAGAACACATAATCATATAGGTCTCTGCCCTTAATCCGGCTCTTCCATTGCCTGCAGAGCACGGCATGTATCTTGCCGGCAAACAGCGACGGCATATCATACAGCTGCACTTCGAAAGGGATGGGAAGCAGCCTGTACTTAACTTCAAAACCTGCATGTTCAGGAGGGGTAACATCCACTTCCAGTTTGATCTTAATGAGCTCATTGGCTCCGATGGAACTAGCAAGCTGATCATTTGCGTAGAGCATCAGGAAGTGTTCCCTTGCATTGCCTTTGATGAAAGCAGACTTGATATCGGAATCGAAGGACTTCTGCTTCGTCTCAAAGCCGAAATTTAGTCCATATGATCGGACTTCCTTCTCGAGCAACGGAAGGTAATCCTTAATGCTGAACGAGGTGTCAGGATTCATTAAAGAGAAATCCAGGTCCTCTGAAAACCTATCAAGGCCATGGAAGATTCGAAGCGCCGTCCCTCCGTAGAACGCAGCGGTCTTAAAGAAGCCAGCCCTGCTAAGCCCACATAGTATGACTTCTTGCAATACTTCCTTGATTCGGTTCTTCTTGTCTTTCAGTGTCCCGTCCTCATGCTGCCTGAGCATCTGCTGTAACGTACTGTCCATTTCTCAAACCTCTTCTCACATAAGACTGCAGCAGCTTGTGGTTCTTCGTCCGGAAGCATGCGGCAATCTCCATAAGCTTCGCCATGTTCAGCTCGGAGAAGCCGCCCTCATCGATCCTCAGGTCCTCGAACAGCAGATACTCTAGCTCCTTTCTGTTTCTCATAGGCGGCATGACATAAAGCTGGTCACAGATGGCCTTCTCGGGAGAGGCTATCTGAAAGGAATATCCTTCCTCCATGTGAAACATGACGCCTACTGGGTATGCTTCGCTTGGGATGTCACGGTAGGTGAATGTCCCGAAGGGCGTATCATACCGCTTGGCCTTCTTCTTCTCGAAGGTCGCAGACGGATAGTTATAGACCGCCTCTGGAATGAGCGAGTAATAGGCCAATGCAAACTCGAAGGACAGATATGAAGGCCCGTAGATGACCTGGGCAAGGTAATGCCCCGGGACATCTCTGTCCGTCTCGTAAATTCCCCTTACGACCGGGACCAGCGCCCCCTGCTTCACAAGCTGCCTGATCCTTGCAGTCGGATTGGCGTAATCCTTCAGCTCATTCCTTAGCATTCTCGTAGTATTTATCATATTTTCACCACCTAAGTCAATATTAATGACTTTACTGGTGAAAATCAATATATTTCTCAGAACCGGATATGTCTCCGGACGGATGATGATCGCTGAAGTAATCGCCTTTGCCGGGACATTGCAGATCCAGGCCCCTTTTGCAGGCGGTTTCCTTTCCTTCTCAAATTGCGCATAATCCGCAGATTCCTGTATAACCTCCCCGCTTTTTGGTTGTAGAATGCTTTTGGGGACCAAGCATTTTCGGGAGGTATTGCTATGAAGAGACTGCCAATCCTGCTTGTAGCAGCAGCACTAGCCCTTCTGGTAAGCATCGCTCCGGCCCTTGCCGCAAACAGGCCGGACACCCAGCGCCTTGTTATCATCGAGACCACCGACATCCACGGTTCCTTCTTCCCCTACGACTTCATAACCGACAAGGCCGTCGACGGCTCCCTCGCGCAGGTGTCCACGATACTTGCCCAGGAGAGGGCCAAGGCGGACCAGCAGGTCGTGTACCTCGACAACGGGGACAACCTGCAGGGCCAGCCCTCGGTCTACTATTACAACTTCGAGGACTTCAACTCGACCCACCTTCTCACGGAGATATTCAAGTACCTTAAGCCCGATGCGACAATAATGGGAAACCACGATATAGAAGCGGGACACCCTGTATATGACAAGATGGTCAAGGAGATGCCCGTGCCGATGCTCGCCGCCAACGCAGTGCGCACCGACAACGGCGAGCCCTACTTCAAGCCCTACACCATGATCGAAAGGGGCGGCGTGCGCATAGCGGTAATCGGCCTCGTCACCCCCTGGATACCCAACTGGCTGCCCTCCCAGTTCTGGAGCGGCATGAGGTTCGACGGCATGGCGGCCTCGGCCCAGAAGTGGATGAAGGTAGTGCGCGAGAAGGAGAACCCGGACATCGTCATCGGCCTCTTCCACGCAGGCATGGGGACAGGAAGCGCCAACGACGGCGAGAACGGCTCCAAGTACGTCGCGATGACGGTCCCCGGCTTCGACTTCATCTTCATAGGCCATGACCACAACAAGTACAACGAGACTCTGACCGGCCCCGACGGAAGGACCGTCCGCATAATGGGCGCCCAGAACGCCTGCCGCAGCATAGCTCAGGCTAAGGTGGACCTCGTACTTGACAAGGCGACCGGCCTCTACAAGATAGACAAGGTAGACGCCCAGGTCAAAGACATCGCCGGCACCCCGGTGGACCAGGCGTTCGTGTCAGCCTTCCAGAAGCAGTTCGACGCCGTCAAGGCATATGTCTCAAGGCCGATTGGCAAGATGAACGGCATCATCACCACCAGGGACTCCATGTTCGGCGACAGCGCCTTCGTGGACCTCATCCACAACATCCAGCTGGAGCTCACAAGGGACGACTCGTTCGGACTCAACAAGGCTGAGATATCGTTTGCAGCCCCGCTTTCAGCCGACGCACAGATACCCACATCGGTAGACGGGACCCTGTACGTGCGCGACATGTTCAACCTCTACAAGTACGAGAACTTCCTCTACACGATGAACATGACCGGCAAGCAGATAAAGGACTTCATCGAGTTCTCATACGCCGGATGGTTCGACACGATGAAGTCTGCGGACGATCACATAATCAAGTTCGCGAAGAACGCAGACGGGACCCTGAAGCTCACAAACGGCCTTGCTGAGCAGGCCACACGCTACTACAACTACGATTCGGCGGCCGGCATCGACTACATAGTAGACGTCAGCAAGCCTGTCGGCTCAAGGGTCACTATACTTGGCATGAGCAACGGCGGCGCGTTCGACCTCAATAAGACCTACTCGGTCGCCATCAACTCATACCGCGCACAGGGCGGAGGCGCCCACCTCACCACGGGAGCAGGCATGAACGCGGCCGAGGTCCAGGCGATGAAGTACGTGACCTCATCCACGATCAAGGACCTCAGGTACTACATAATGAAGTGGATAGAGAAGCAGACCGCGGTGCTCGAGCCCAAGCCCATCGGAAACTGGACCGTAATACCCACCGACTGGGCGGCAAAGGCCAAGGCGCAGGACATGCCGCTTCTCTATAAGAGCAATCTGCACTAAGCCGCAGCTTAGCCGGATGACACGCTGCCGCTCCCTTCACCGGGGGCGGCTTTCTGTTCACATTCGGTTGATATTGCCGTCACATGGATGTAACAAAAGGCGGATAAGATAGGGGCATAGGGTCAAGCGGCGTGGGGCCGGCCGGTTCCAGGTGAGTTACAATGGTGCTGTCCGGCCAATAAAAGGATAAGGGCGGCAGGACTGCCGAAAGGGTGCTTGGGAAATGATCAAGGTGCTAATAGCCGAGGATGAGGCAAGGATCAGGGGTCTTGTTGAGGATGCCCTGAAGAGCCAGGGCTATGCGACCGTTACAGCCTCGGACGGGAAGAAGGCGCTTCTCGCCTTCGAGGAGAATTCCGACCTCTCCCTTATCATCCTCGACGTCATGATGCCAGAATATGATGGGTGGACGGTCTGCAGGGAGATAAGGAAGCTCTCCGGCATTCCCATACTGATGCTTACGGCGCGCGTCGAGGAGTTCGACCAGCTGCACGGCTTCGAAGTGGGCGCTGACGATTACATAACGAAGCCGTTCAGCCTGGCGCTTCTTCTAGCGAGGGTGGCGGCCCTTCTTAGAAGGTCCCTTCCGGCCAAGGCGGGCCAGGTTAAGGCAGGCAGGCTCGAGATAGACGCCGCGACTCACGAGGCGCGCTTTGCGGGAGAGAGCCTGGAGCTTGCCCCCAAGGAGTTCGAGACTCTCATGATGCTGGCATCAAACATCGGGCAGGTCTTCAGCAGGAGGCAGCTTCTTACCAGCGTATGGGGCTATACATACTACGGCGACGAGAGGACTGTCGACACGCACATGGCAAGGCTGAGGCTGAAGCTCGGAGACGAGGGCGGCAGGATGATAAAGACCGTCCGGGGCTTCGGCTACAAGCTGGAGGTGTCCTGATGATGGGCCCCAGCATAAGAAGGCGCCTTCTTCTATCAATCACGGGCATCGTCCTTCTCATGGGGGCGATAATGATCCTGATGAACGGGACGCTGCTTGAGGAGTACTACATCTTCATGGAGAGGAGGATGCTGACGAGCCAGGCGGCCAAAGTCGCCGCCATCGTCGAGGCGTCCTCGGAAGACAGCGGCCTTTCGGACCTTCTGGAGGGCACTGAGAGGAAGAACAGCCTTTCAGTCTCGATAATCGGCGCGGACGGGACCCCGAGGTACTTCACGAGGACTGGCGTCATGGACCAGCCCTTCGGCGGAAGGGTTCCGGACGACCGGCCAGTGCCTGTTCAAAAGACGCCCAACTTCTCGATACTTGATTCCGCCAAGCTTAAGGACGGCTCCATCCTCGAGCTCCAGGAGGACATCAGGCTCGGCGTAAGGTACATGACCGTGAAGAAGATGCTCTCGGACGGAAGCTGGCTGGACGTGAGGGTGATGCTCAGCTCAATAGAGCGCGGCGCATCCGTCGCCAACACCTTCGCCCTCTACGCGGTGGCCCTGGCTCTCATTGTTACAGTCATATGGGCAGCGGGCTTCTCAAGGAAGTTCGCAAAGCCGCTCGTCGAGATGAGCGGCATCGCCAAAGACATATCAGAGCTGGACTTCTCCCGGAAGTGCGAGGCTGCGAAGATGGACGAGATGGGACAGCTGGGGGCGAGCATCAACGAGCTGTCGGAGAAGCTGAGCGCGGCTCTCGAGGACCTGAAGCTTAAAAACCGCATGCTAGAAGGAGAGCTTGACAGGGAGCGCCAGCTCGACAGGCTTAGGAAGGAATTCGTCGCTAACGTCTCGCACGAGCTCCGAACCCCTATCTCCGTGATACAGGGCTATGCCGAGGCGCTGAAGATGAACATAGCCGGAAGCGAGGACAAGAAGGCCTACTACAGCGGCGTGATAGTCGACGAGGCGGAGCGGATGAACAAGCTCGTGGCTGACCTGCTGGAGCTGTCGCAGTATCAAAGCGGCGGCGCGAAGCTGGACAGGAGGGTCTTCTCGCTGACGGACCTGGTGCTTAGGATCGCCGACAGGTGCATAAGGCCCGAGCTTGCCCCGACGCTTAGGCTTCATCTTCCCGAAGAGGCGTGGGCGGCAGCTGACGAGAGGCGTACGGAACAGGTGCTCATCAACTTCCTGAACAACGCATGCGAGCACGTTGCGGAGGGAGGAACCATCGATGTCAGCGTCCTCGGAGGAGAGGACGGGGCCCCATGGGTCCTCGAGGTCATAAATGACGGCGAGCCCATACCGGATGATGCATTGGGCCACATCTGGGACAGCTTCTACAGGGCCGACAAGGCCAGAAGCAGCAGCCAGGGCAGATACGGGCTCGGCCTTTCGATAGTCAGGGCGATACAGGAGATGCACGGCATGGGATATGGCGCGGAGAACCTGGAGGGCGCGGTACGGTTCTGGGCTGAGATAGAAAGTGCCGGTCAGGGTGAGCAGGAGGACGAAGGGGTCGATGCTGCCTGAAGCGAATTGGGTCCGATTAAGCTGAACCGGCTGTTATCTGCTCTTAGGTGCAGCTAAGCATGATTTTGCGCGATGAGTGCCGGATGGGGACGGCTCGACGGGAGGGGGGCAGGCGTGTAGGGCGCCTTCCCCCCTCTCCTTTTCGGTTAACCGGTCAGGAGAGCTTCTTCGACAGGAGCATAGCGGCTGTGAGGGATATGGCAGCCCCTGCTATGCAAAGCAGGAATGCGGATATGTAGCCGGACGAGGCCCCGTTCACGAAAAGGCCCATCACGGGCTGATAGATCGCGCCGCCCAGGAGCGTCATCATGTTCGTCATGCCAAGCACGGTGCCCCTGACCTGCTCGGTGGTGGTGCGCCTTATGTAGTTGTTAATCGAGATGAGGACGATTATATCGGCTGCGCCCATCACCGCCATCGAAGCATATATCCCCTTAAGGACCGAGGGCGACGGGGTGAGCACCATGGGCACCCAGCAGAAGAGGAACAGGGCCGAGGACACCTTAAGAAGCGTCCCCTGCCCCACTTTCGCAAGGGACATGAGAGGCCCCACCAGAAGGCCGCCGGCGATCGTGCTTACAGACAGGAGGAAGAGCACCTGGCTTGCCGCCACCTTCGTCATCGAGTACGAGGCCATAAGAAACGGCACTCCCCATAAACCCTGGTACGCAACCAGCGGGCCGTACTTGAAGAAGGTCACCGTTCCGGGAAGCAGCGCATGCCTGAGGTGCCCGAGCGCGCCGCCGCCTTTTCCCACCTCGCCCCTGTCGGCCCTTCTTGACGCCGCATTGCGGCCGTCCCACGGCCCTTTTATGAAGGCAAGGCACAAAGCGCCCACCAGGAAGCTCGCACCGGCGATGATATAGAACGTAGACCTCCAGCCGTAGGCGTCAATTAGCATGGCAAGCGGGCTCGATGCGCCCAGGGCCCCTGCTGCCCCCGCCGCCATCAGTATGCCGTTTGCCATCATGAACCTTTCGCCGAAGGCGACGCTTAGTATCTTGTAGGAGGGTATGAGCACTGCGGATACGCCCAGGCCCGTGACCGTCCTTGCTATGAGTGCCGTGCCCATGCTCCCGGCCACTCCGAAGAGTATGGAGCTCATGCCCGCCAGGACCGTCCCAAGGCCTATCAGAAGCCTCAGGGGAAGCCTGTCGGTCATGTAGCCGACCGGGACCTGCATCGCGGTGTAGGCGTAGAAATAGGTCGATGAGAGGATGCCGATTAGCGCGGCGGTGCCGCCGAACTCCGCCATCAGCTCGTTGACCATGACGGCCGGGGTCACCCTGTGGAAGTACACGAGGAAGTTGGCCATCGAGCACAGGCCGAGGACCACCCATCTGTTAGTTGCCGCGAGGCCGGTAAGCTTGGAAGAGGACGGCAATAGAACAGCCCCTTAACCCCCCGCCTCAGCCGGCTATCCCGTACAGGCCCGTCGGCGAGTCCAGGAACAGCGGGATGTGGGGAGGATAGTATGTGAATGCTATGAGCATGGCGAACATGGCTGCAAGAAGCATGAGGCCTATAAACCACCATGAGCCTGCTGCTGGCGACCTGTGGACCACCCTGAAGGCCATTATGCCGTGGGCTATCCCCAGGAAGAAGGATCCGACGTACTGCACTATTCCCAGCTCGCCGAAGGCGACCGGCATCGCCGAGTGCACAGCGAACATCACCAGATAGGCGCTCCATATGCAAAGCGCCGCCGGCATGAGCCACCCTCTCAGCTTGGCTTTGCCGTCCCTTGCCAGCACGATGAGGGACCAGGCGAGAAGCGGCCAGGCCGCCATCTTCGCGTGCTCCCAGTTGCTCTCGTTAACCGGAAGCAGCACCGCAGTCCACCTGAGAGCGCCTATCCCTTCGACTCTCTCCCAGGCGAAGTGCATGAGGCCGCCTATCGCCGTGATGAGTACCAGGGCCAGGACGTCAGCCCAGAAGGTCGGCTTTGAAGCCGCCTTCACCTTCTTGGACATGTAAGCCACCTCCAATGCTTACCATATGTATATCAGAAAACGGGGCCGATTTCACCCCTTCCAGCAGGACGGCGGCAGGTAAGGGCCTTCATGCCGTGGAATGTATTCCTATTAGATCTAGTAAGCGATGCCTGCGACGGAGGTCTGCCATGCCTGTTATGCTGCCGCCGGAAATAGACGAGGGGAAGTTCTGCGCAGAAAGCGAGAGAAGGGTCTTCGACCAGCTCAAGGAGGCGCGCATAGATGGATATGTGCTTCACTCCCTGTCCTTCGACGCAAAAGGGGAAAGGGAGATAGACTACGTCGTCATAACCAGAAGGGGGATACTCTGCCTGGAGGTGAAGGGCGGCCAGATAAGCCGAGTGGACCGGCAATGGTACTACACGGACCACACAGGCAGGCGCCATTTCGGAGGCGACGGCCCTTACGAGCAGGTCAAGAACAACATGCATGCGCTACGCGAGCGCTTCCTCAGGGTCTTCACCGCCGAACCTCTCAGAAACGTGCAGTTTGCTAAGGGAGTGATCTTCCCCGACCAGCCGATGAGCTTCAAGAGGGGCGACATAAACGAGGAGATCACGTTCGACAAGAGGAGGGGCCTCGACGAGCTGGCGTCCTTCATCGAAGGCTGCTATGACTTCGCCGCGAGGGAGTGCATAAGCAAGAACGGGGTCGCAGGCACCCGCATCGAAGGCGAGGTCGACATGGCTTCGGTGCTAAAATACCTTGCCGGCGACTTCGGATACGTCCCCACCCTGAAAGACCGGTTTGATGAGGCCATTGAGGGCATAAACAGGGCCACAGGAGAGCAGCTGGAGGTCCTCAAGAGCCTTGCCGACAACAAGCGGCTCCTCATCAGCGGCGTCGCCGGCTCCGGCAAGACGGTAGTTGCGGTCGCCCACGCAAGAAGGCTTGCGTCTGAGGGGTGCTCCGTGCTTTTCCTGTGCTTCAACAAGCTGCTGAAGACCTATCTGGAGACGGTGGAACCGATAAAGGGGGTCACATACGACAACGTCGACAACTTCCTGTACAACCACGTATATCCGAATGCGGACAAGTCCAGGCCGTCGGATCCTGCGGGGGTCCGCGCCTTCTACAGGCAGCAGCTTCCCGAGGCCTTCATAAACATGGGCGGCATACCCGCCGAGCTCAGATACGACGCGCTCATCGTGGACGAGGCCCAGGACATCATAGGCGAGTGCATGATACTCTGCCTGGACCTTATGCTTAAGGGCGGCCTTTCCAAAGGGAGGGTGGCCGTGTTCTACGACGGCAAGCAGAACATCATAAACCGCGAGAGCGAGGAGGAGCTTAAAAGGTCGGTAGGCATGCTGAGGGATGACTTCGGCTTCGCGTCCTTCAACCTGACGGGAAACTGCAGGAACACGAAAAGCATCGCCGATTTCGTAAGGAAGGCCACCGGCATGGACACCGGCAAGCCCTTCACGGTGGCCGGCATGGATGTGGAGGTGCTGTACTACGAGAGCCCCGACGGGCAGAGGAAGCTCCTAGCCGCGGCGATAAAGGAGCTAATAAAGAAGGGAGTCGCCCAGGATGACATAGTCGTCCTGTCGCATAAGGGCAGGAGGATGGAGGATGGCTGCTTCCATGACCTGTCCGCGCTTGACGGAGTCTGCAGCTACATGGTCATCGACGGCTTCACAGGCTTAGCCTCTGCGAAGGGCAAGGTCAAGATCGCCACAATACAGTCCTACAAGGGGCTCGAGGCGAAGGCCGTCATAGTCGCGGATGTGAACAGGCTGAGCGACGACTCGGGCTTCAGGAACTCCATCAACTACACATCGTTCTCTCGGGCGAAGGCGCATCTTGTAGTCCTGGTGCATAAGGATGCCAAGAAGGAGCTCTCAAAAGCCCTAAGGTGAGTGGCTCGGGATGATGCTCTCCATCACTCGTAGAATATGTCGTCTGGCCTCTTTCCCAGCGCCTTTGCTATCAGCACCGCGGTCTGGTAGGAAAGCCTGATGTTTCCCGCCTCCAGCTGGTACATGTACTGCTTGGACCTGCCGATCATAGCCCCCAGCTGCTCAAGCGTCAGGCCGTTTGCCGCCCTGGCCTCCCTTATCTTGTCCGCCAAGCTCATCTGCATCACCTTACTTTGGAACTTGATACATTGATTTCAAGCATAGTAAAGTCCTGCTTTACTGTCAACTGTTGTAAAGCAATTCTTTACTTGCCTTAAGCGATTCCATAGTTCAGATTTATAACAAGGGGGTTTGTAATGGACTTCAAGGTAAGGCTCAGACAGGTGAGGCTATCAAGGGGCCTTTCACAGCAGGTGCTGGCTTCAAGGCTAGGCCTCTCCAAGCAGGCCGTCTCCAATTACGAATCAGGCGCAAACACGCCGACATTCATGGTCCTTCTGCAGCTGTCGAAGGAGCTGGGCGTAAGCTTGGATTGCCTTGCGGGCCTGCATGCGTTCACGCAGGAAAGAGAAGGCGAGGCAGCCGGCAGTAGGGATGCCGCCTGCATCATGGACAAGCTCTCCCCTGAGGGAAGAAGAGAGGCCATCTCTTACATGGAGGCGCTTCTGGAGAAGGAGGCGGCCTATGAGCCGGCGCCAACGGTAGATGGCAAAAAGCTTGATTAGCTAACCCTTCTGTCCGCTGAGACGGCTCCCTGCCAGGCATGCTATTCGGCTTCATCCATCTTTCCGTTGATATCCCTCACTGAAGACCTGATTATTAGGCTGCAGTCAAGCTTAACATTCCTCTTGGGGCTTCTTGACCCCTCGATCCTGTCTATCAGCATAGCCATGCCCATGCTTCCCATCTCAGGGTGCGGAAGCTCTACAGCTGTGAAGCCTGGGCCTGCCATGTCCGTCCATATCGGGTTTCCGACGATGACTACCGAGATGTCGTCCGGAACGGAAAGCCCCTTTTGGCGCAGGGCCCTTATGACATCCTCGCCAACAAGATGCGATCCGATCACGATGGCGCTGCAGGAGTGAGTCTCGGCGCAGGAATTAAGCATCCGCTCCCCCTCGCCTGCGCTTAGAAGCCCCAGGTGCACAGGACAGTCAGCCTCATTAAGCTTAAGCTCTCTGCATGCTTTCCTGAAGGATGCGTTCCTCCTTGCCATGTCCTCCGTCGCATAGCCCATGTACCCTATCTGCCTGTGTCCCATGTCATACAGGTGCCTTACTGCAAGGGAGACTGCCTGCTCATCCTCGAAGCTGACCGAATCGTACGGGAACACGGACGGGAAGCCCCTGTCGAGGACTACATACGGGATATCCAGCATCTGCAGCTTCTGCACTGAATCGGTCCCCTGGAGCGTGACGGCGATAAGAAAACCGTCCACCCCCTCCTGCATGAGACTCTGGATGTAGCCTTCCTCCTTGGCCGGGTCTCTTAGTGTGCTGCAAATAAGAATCAGGTATCCTCTGTCGGAGGCTACTTTCTGCGCTCCTTGAATCATCCTCATGAGTACGGCGTTGTGAAGCTCAGGAACGAGCACAGCCACTACGTGCCTTCTTTTGCCGTGGACGGTCCTGGCAAGCTGCGTGGGGGAATAGTTGAGCCTCTCCGCCGCCTCGAGCACCTTCTTCTTCAGGCGGTCGCTTACGAACTTGTTCTTCTTACCGCTTATGACATTGGAGGCTGTGGCAATGGAAGTGCCGGCGGCGCTTGCTACATCCCTTAATGTCGGCCTGCTATTGATCCTCATGTCAGCAGCTCCCTTCCATGAAGGCAGTCACCGGTAAAATTTTTCTACGGATAAACATTATCACCCGTTTTTTTCATAGTCAATTGAATTATTTGAGCACTGCAGGCGATTTATGCGGGCAGGCCGCGTCGGATCGCTCCGTCGCGGCCTGCCCTGAGGAGGGATCGGGGGTTGGGTGTCTAGACCTTCACCACCTTGAATGTATATGTGCTGGTAGTGACCCAATCGGGGGCTACAACCTCGATGGTGATCACGCTTCCGTCCTTAACCTCAACTTCATTGACGGACTTGCTGGCAATCGCCTTGCCGTTAAGCTTCATGGAGGTTATCTTCGTGGACATCGATGTCGGTATAACGCCAATTTTGCCTACGGAGGCGGGCACCTTGACCACATAGTCATAAGTCCAGGGGTCGAAGAGGTTCTGCATGGTCTTGGTGGCTTTCTTCATGCCGCCCGCCCATTTAAACTCGGCAGGATCTGCGCCCCATGACACGGTTACGCCCACAAGCTCGCCGCCCGTGAATTCTATGTTGCTGAGGACGGAGTACTTCCTGTATCCTTCCGCGCCGTTGTAGTTTATCGGCGAGGACGTAAGATACTCCGTGGCATCCCCCATGATGCCTGCAAGCTTGAGCGCTATCCAGTTAGTGCCGTCCTTCCACATGTCGCCGATTATAGTGGTCCTGCTATTAGGAGCGTCGTTGTTTCCGCGAAGAGTCGGCGAGCATCCTGCCTCTCCCTTGTCAACAACCTGCTGGAGGGCCGCTTCGAACAGCCTGAGGTTGTTGTCTCCAAGCGGCGTCTCGTCATGCCCGGTGAACAGCATCGTGGTCTTTCCGCCGTCCTTCTTGTAGGCGGAGTAGACCTGCTGGGCGAGCGAGAGAAGCAGGTCCACCCTCACTCCGGAGATGTTCACGTTGTCTGCCGAGCCGGCCCTGGTGCACCCATAGATGTCGGATGCGAAGATGAGGCCGTTAGCCTTGTCCTGGAGGATGACATTGCCGTCCGCGTGGCCGGGTAGGGCATATACGTTAAGCGTGCAGCCTCCCAGCTCGAACACATCGCCCCACTCCACGTTCTTCACCTTGGCCTGCTGTTCTGCCGTCGGCAGGAGCGCGTTTCCGGTGAGCGCCGACCAGCCCCTGTCGTTTGCGTACACATCCACGCCCGCGTTCACGAAGTTCGGCGCCTGGGCGTGGTGGTCGACGTGGGTGTGCCCTATCACCAGCGAATAAGGCAGGGTAGCCATGTTCTTGTCTATGTAGTCCTTCAGGTTCAGCACATTGTAGGGCGTCTGAAGCGCATCCACCAGCATTCCCCTCTGCTGGCCCTCTATGTACCATGCCATCGCGCGCACCGACTCCGAGTCGTTATAGATGCGGTACACCGCGGGGCTGGTCGGGGTCTTGGCTAGTATTAGGTCGTGCTGGAAGTCATCGATCACGGGCCTGTAGAGCTTCCATACGAACGTCTGCACGGGGCTTGCCTCTAGGCCGTCCTTCATGGCGATGGCCTTGTACACGACGTCCTTCCTGGGAAGCTGGGCGTTGGAGAGTATCTCGTTGATGTGGCCCTTGGTCTCGACGGTGTAGACAGGGCTCTCAGCTGTCGGGATGGTCCCGTCCGTGGTGTAGTGGATCGTCGCACCAGGAGTCGGGCAGTATAGCTTCACATACCTTCTGGGGGCCTCCGCGTTCTGCTTCGGCAGGGCCTGCACGGGGGTGACCACCTTGGAGGTTATCCTGCCGAATACCGTCTCGGCCTCGGAGTCGGTGATGGGCTCCGCAGGAGCGAACAGCGCATCGGTCTTCCCTATCATGTACCCCTTTGCAAGTATGGCGTTGATGTAAATCCTTGCCTCAGGGTCTATGCCCGCCGCGTCTGTGAACTTCGCAAGCTCGTCGGTGCCGGCCGTGGCCACTTTGAAGGCCTTTGCGAAGATGACTGCGGCTTCCGCCCTTGTCATGAGCGCGCCGGGGTTGAAATTGCCCTTCGCGTCGGGGGCGATTAGCCCCTCCTCATATGCCGTCTCGATGAGCTTTCCGTATTTGTCCTCCGTCTTTACGTCGTTGAACTCCTTAAGGGGAGTCTTCCATATGTCGTTGTAGTCGTCCGGATGCGGCCACGCGAAATAGCCGGAGATCATGGCCACGAACTCCGCTCTGGTCATCGGCTTCGCCGCCGCGAATACGGTGCTCGCCGCCGCGGTGAAAAGAAAGGCGCATATGACTGCTGCCAGTATCCTTCTCGTCAGGCTCCTTGACATCATGATTACCTCCCAAAGTACATCTTCATTGTTTATTACCAGGCGGGCATGGCCTTTTCAAGGCGCAGCCCGCCTTCTTCAGGATGCCCTACTTGGTCACCGGGACTTTCACGGTGACGTCGTAGTAGCGGATGCCATCCTTGTATGACCAGTGCTCGAGCCAATCCCACAGCAGAGGCGCTTCGGCCATGATGTTGTTGTGGGAGCGGTACAGCGTCCTTGTTATCTGGAACACGGGGAAGCCCTGGGAGTTATTCCAGGACCACGTCTGGTGCCTGCCGTTGACTGTCAGGTTTGAGCCGTCGCCCTTCTCAAGGCCGTTAACGCCAAGGTGATATCCGGCCCAGTTGTCGAGGCCGTTCACCGTGGCATCCCAGAGGGTGCCGGTGAAGTCGCCGATGTCGCCCTCGCCGACCATCGCGTATACGGGAACGGGCTTGTTGGTGAGCTTCTCGACCGGCACTACGAAGTTGCCAGTGCCGCCCGGGCTCATAAGCCCCGAAGTGGAGGCGATAGCCGCGAAATACTCGGGGTTCGTCATGGCGAAGCCCTGCGCCGCCATGCTTCCCGCAGACTGGCCCGTGGCGTAGAACCTTGTGGGATCAACGTTGTAGTATCCCTTCATCATCAGTGCCAGCTGCTCGTAGAACATGTCGGTGTCCTTATGGCTTACGACCGTGGAGTTGGTGCTGTACTGCTCGCACGGGATGACGAGTATTACGCCCTCCTCGTCGGCCACCTTCCACCACTGGGTCGCATACCAGAACACCTTGTCCGTCTGGCTGTTGCCGGCGAACACGAACAGCACGGGCGCTCCGTCCGGCCACAGCTTGGCAGCCGTTTCTGGTATGTAGAGCATGTACTCGCGCAAAAAGCCGTTCACCATCATGGTGTGGATCTCGCCGTAAGGCTTCCTGGGGGCGAGCTGGTTGCCGAACGCCGACGTGTTGTCATAGCGCACATACTCTGTGAGGAAGTCATACATGGTCTTGCTAACCGCAGGATCCCAGATGTTGACTGCCTTCTCCAGGGAGGCGACTTTCGAGATGGGGCCGTTGTACTGCGTCTGCCATGCGGTAGAATCCTTCGCCTGCGCGAACACGCTGCTTCCGTACAGGTAGTCGGACTTCACTGTCGTGGCCGAGGCGCAGTCGCTTGCGGCCTTCCAGTACTTAAGGGCGCCTTCCACCCTGGCTAGGCTCGCGTTTATGTACCATGTCGGCACCGGCACGTCGTTGTACGGTATCTTCATGGCCTCAGGTATCGTTATCGACGTATAGCCGGGGTATGTGCCGTCGAAGAGCTTCTTCGCGAACTGCGCATAGTAAGCCTCGCTGAGGCTCTCGGTGTCTATGAACACCTGGCTTGTCACGAAGAGAGGATTGGCTGCAGCCCACGCCTCAAGGGCCGTTCCGCCCTTGCCGTAGCCTACCAGGTAGTTCTCCCCGAATATGGAGAAGAACCTGTTGGACTTGTAGAAGTTGATGGCCGCGTTGATGTATGCAAGCTCGTCTTCGGGCTTGCCCCAGCCGGACTTGCCGGGCTCCAGCACGAAGAGGCATTCCTCCGTCTTGTCGGCTATGTCCTTCCAGCCTGCCTTGTCCAGGAAATCGGCCGTGTCCAGCCCGTCCGGCACGGCGATCACAGTGAAGAACGCCCTTATGGGGGCATTCGGAGATATGTAGGCCTTCGCGGTGCGGGTCACACCATTTACGTCGAAGGACTTCTCCAGGAAGCCCGTAAGGGGAAGTTTGTTGGCCCTTGTATAGTTATAGTCAGGGAAAGCCAGGGTGTCCATTGAGACCAGCTTGGGCAGCGCGCTTTCGGCCGCGGCTGCGAAAGCGAGGGAAAAGACCATCAAGAGCACCGCTATGGATAACAGCTTCCTTTTCATCGTGTCCCCTCCTTTTAGATGCCTGTTGAAGCAAGCTTGGCGACATTGCCAGGTCCCGATGCATCGAGGCCGGTCACGGCCGTTCGGGAGTGCCATAGGCCCCCTTTCCTGTGGATTCAAAGCTTGCTGGCATCAGGATGGGCTCCGCTCTTTGACTAGACTGCTTCAGTTACCGTAAACTTAGTGTAGGTCTACGCCAAAGGCAGGGCTCTCCCTGACCCTTTGCTGGATCTAGCTGCGGGCGGCTCCCTTTCACGTTGCAGGAGGAAGGGGCCCCCGTTCCTTTTAATCGAGATTCCGCTTGATTCCGGTCACGGTTTCTTTACTATTCGCTTTCGGGTCGAAGCCCTTTACCCTATATGCTTCTGCCGGGGCGCACCCCGGCAGAAGAGCCCTTATCTAGACCTCGAAGAGCACTTTCACGGCGTCACCCTTGCGGTTAGCCTCCACGGCCTCGGCCGCCTGGTCCAGGCTGAACCTCTTCGTTATTATCGGTTCTGCAAGCACCTTGCCGTACTCCACCCATCTTATCGCCCTTAGGAAGTGCTTCTGCAGGAGCGCCACGTCGCCGAATATCGTAAGGCCCTCCCTGATTATCTGGATGGGCCTTACAGTGGCTTCCGGATAAAGCCCGAAGGTCGAGATCCTCCCCTTGGAGGCTGCAAGCTCGATTGCCAGCCCGAAGGCCGACGGATGCGCTGCCGTCTCCACGACCACGTCGCAACCCAGCCCCTTGGTGTATTCCTTGACCGCGGCGATGGGATCTTCCTTGCCTATGGTCACCACATGGTCAGCCCCCAGCTTCTTCGCTATGTCGAACCTGAAGCTGTCCTTCTCGATTCCCACCATGATCACCTTGGCGCAGCCTGCCGCCTTAAGGGCCTGCAGGTGCAGAAGGCCTATCGAGCCGGGGCCTATGATCGCGGCGGTGTCCCCCACCATGGGCTTTACGTGCTCGATGGACCTTACAGTAAGGCTTATGGGCTCAAGGAAGGCAGCATTCGCGAATGAGACGTTGTCGGGCAGCTTGTGGGCCAGCTCCGACTTTATCGCGATGTACTCCGCGAACGTGCCGTTCGTGGTGATGCCGTAATGGCCCCAGTCGGAGCACATGTTCTTGTTGCCGTTCCTGCAGTTCTCGCACTTGCCGCAGCCGAACAGGACCTCGAAGCCTATCCTGTCGCCCACCTTGACGTCGGTCACGCCGGCGCCCAGCTCCGCCACTATTCCTGCGCCCTCATGACCCATGACCACAGGATAGGGCACCGGCTTGCGGCCCTTGTACTTGCCGTCGAGTATGGATATGTCGCTGTAGCATATGCCAGTCGCCTTGACCTGGACCAGCATCTCTCCCGGGGCCGGCTTGGGAACCGGCACGTCCATTACCCTCATGTCTCCGGGCTCGGCGCTGTACTTGATTATCGCCTTCATACAAAACACCCCTTCGAAGCGGGCCGTCCGGCCCATCTTGTCATCGCGCGAAGCCGGTCAGCCTCGGAAGCCACATGCTTATCGGTTCCACATAGGTCACAAGCAGCAGGACGACCACCTCGACGATGACGAATGGCCAGATGGCCCTCGAGATCTTGTCAAGTGAGATCTTCGCCATGCTGCAGCATACATACAGGCTTAGCCCAAGAGGAGGCGTTATGAGCCCTATCATCAGGTTCAGCACGATGATGATTCCCAGCATGATAGGATGCACGCCGCTTCCCTTCATTATCTCGAGTATTATCGGGACGGTCAGGATCATGGCGGCCGTGCCCTCCATGAAGCAGCCGAGCACCAGCAGCACCGCGTTTATAATGAGAAGCAGCACCGCAGGGTTGGATACCTGTGAGGTGAGCGCCTGGGCCACCTTCTGGGGCACCTGCTCCGTCGCCATGAGCCAGTTGAATACGTTAGCCGTTGCCATGACGAGGAACACGATTCCCATCGTCCTAGATGAGTTAAGCAGTATCTTGGGCAGCTTTTTAAAGTCAAGGTTCCTATAGACAATGAACCCTATGATAAGCGAATACACAACTGCAACTGCCGATGCCTCAGTGGCGGTGAATATGCCGGCCATGATGCCGCCCAGTATGATTATCGGCATCATCAGAGGCACAGTCGCCTTAATGGTTGCATCCACTATCTCCCTGAAGGTAGCCCTCCTGCTATTGGCGGGGTATCCCCTCTTCACGGATATGATGTAGATAACGATCATGAGGCCTATTGCAAGGATTATGCCCGGGACCATGCCGGCCATGAAAAGGCCTCCGACCGACACGCCGGTGATTAGCCCGTAGACTACGAATGGTATGCTGGGAGGTATGATCGGCCCTATTACTGAGGATGAGGCCACCACAGCCGCGCTGAACCCGACGTCGAAGCCCTTCTCCACCATGGTGGGGATGAGCATCGAGCCGAGGGCTGATGCGTCGGCGATGGCAGAGCCCGTGATGCCGGAGAAGAAGCACTCGGCCACCACGTTCACATGCCCCAGTCCACCTCTTATGTGTCCGACAAGGACATCCGCGAACTTGACCAGCCGCTGCGTGATGCCGGTCTCGTTCATCAGGTCCCCTGCGATGCAGAAGAAGGGGATGGCCATTATCGGGAAGTTGTCGATGCCGGTGAACATCCTCGATGCCACGACGCTTAAGGAGTATCCCTTCACCAGAAGCGTCACCACCGAGCCAATGCCCAAGCCGAAGCCGATGGGAATGCCGGCCAGCATCGTCACGAAGAATGCAAAGAATCCGTAAATCATCTTCCGAATTGCTCCTTCCGTGTTATGCGGTCTTCTTGCCCGTCGCGTATTCGAACATGAGCTTTATGTTCTCCATGAGCATCAAGAACGAGCCTATCGCCACTGAAATATATGGGTACATCATGGGCATGCCGAGCGCAGGCGACCTCTGAATCCTGAGGATCCTCGTGTATTTAATGGACTGATACAGAACGATGGCGAGGAATACGGAGATGACGACGTGCGTCAGGACCTTGATTACCTTCTTGCCACCCTTGGGGAACCAGTTGACCACGAACTCGACCCCCACGTTCTGCTCGTCTCTCATGACCATGCCCATAGAAAGGTACGCTGCCCAGATCATAAGATACCTTGATACTTCCTCGACCCAGGGTATCGCATTGTTCAGGACGTAGCGGAAGAAGACTCCCACAGCCACGTCGACTATCATGATCGAGAGGACCGCGATAATCATAATGTCCACAAGCTTGTTTATGTTGTCGTAGAACCATTTCAAAGCTCGCATGGCATATACCTCATTTCAGTTATTGCCTAAGCGCGCGGTGTCTGGATTAGGTCTGTGGGGCCGGAAGGCGGCCGGGCCGCCTTCCGGTAGTTGCCAGATAAGGTTAGAAGCTGGCCTTCTGCGCCTTCACCGCGTCGTCGACTGCCTTGAGGAGCTCGTTTATGAGCTTCTCGTCCATCTGGGTCTTGAGCCAGTCGATAACGGGCTTCTGGGAAAGGCTCTTGAACTGAGCCATCTCGGCTTCGGTCGGGGAGTAGATCTCCATGCCGGCCTTGACGAGCGTGTCGAGGCCGACAGCGGAGTTCAGCTGCTGCAGGCCGCGGCTTACGTTGGCGGATATCCTTGCGCTGTCGACTATGATCTCCTGGAGGTCCTTGTCCAGGCTCTTGAAGAACTTCTCGTTCACCACGAACCAGTCGACTCCGTATACGTGCCCGTCAAGGGTCAGGTACTTCTGGACTTCGGCGAGCTTGGCGAACACTATCGTCGATACGGGGTTCTCCTGGCCGTCGACCACCTTGGTCTGTAGCGCGGTATAGGTCTCGGTCCATGCGATGGGGGTGGGGCTTGCGCCCAGGGCGTTGATGAGCCTCAGGAATACCTGGGTCTCCTGCACCCTTATCTTAAGGCCCTTCATGTCGGCGGGCGTCTTGATGGGGCGCTTGGAGTTGGTGAAGTGCCTGAAGCCGACCTCGGCGAATCCGAGGTTCCTCATGCCGGTGCGGGCGAGAAGCATCGCAGAGAGCTTGTCGCCGAATGCGCCGTCAAGGACGTCCCATGCTATGGATGCTGACGGGAACAGGTAGGGGATGTCGGTCATCATGGCCTCGGGCAGGAAGCTTCCTACTACGCCGGATGCTATGCCGCCCTGGACGGTGCCTGCCATGATCGCTTCGACGTATTCGCGCTCTGCGCCGAGCTGGCCCGCTCCGAAGACCTGTACTTCGAGCCTGCCGCCGCTTCTGGCGTTTACAAGGTTTGCGAAGGTCACGAGCTGTCCGTGCTTCCTTGACGTGTAGACGTCTACGGCGTCAGCGTGGGCCACTTTCATCACGATCTTGGTCGCTGCTAGGCCTGTGCTGGAAAGAGCGAGGATCGTCAGAACTACTGCCAGCGCTAATACCTTTACCAGAGCTCTCTTCATAAAATGCCCCTCCTTCGTTTTTGGTCCTTCTATGCTTCTGTCCTTCTATCAGGACGGCCAGCCTAGTGTGTACAGGTGCCTTCCGCCGTTTGTAGGGCCCTTGAGTATCGCTTCTATCTCGGCCCTGTCCCTCTGGGTCATCAGCTCTATCGGTGGCAGCTCGCCTGCTGGGAACCTTGACAGTATGTCGTTGTGGAGCCTGACCATGTAGTCGCATGCGGTGGTGACGGCCCTTTCGCCCTTCTTCCCGTCAGCAAGCGTCGCCTTGCCGAGCACTCCTTCGGGGAACAGCACGCACTCGATGCCGCCGCATCCTACCGCGCAGTGGCCCGGTATCGGGTTTCCGTAGATGTCCCCGCCCCTGTCGATGTGTCCGGGGGGCAGGAATCCTCCGAGCTTCGTGTCCTCCGCGTGCGCCATGTCGCAGAGCTCGGGGAACAGCGCAAGAGACAGCGAGGTCTCCGCCTCGTCAGCGTGTTGGAATGGGGTGAGGAACGGGCCGCCGTGCGCCTGGTCCATCAAGGACTGACCCATCACGCGGGGAAGGTCCAGGAAGATGAGCACAGCCGGCACCTGGTACTTCTTCCCCCACTCCTGTATGGCCGAGGGAATGGCGTACTCCTGCCCGTGCAGGCTGATAAGGATCTGCTTTCTAAAGCCAGTGTTCCAGAATCCTGAGATCATGGACCTGATGTAGGCGTTGAACACGTCGTCCGGAATCGGTACCGTGCCGGGTTGCCCTATGTGATGGAACGGGTGCGAGCCGTACCAAAGGGGTTCGGCTACCGTGCAGCCGGTCTTCTCCGCTACCATCTCGGCCATCCTCGTCACTAGGAAGGTGTCCTCGCCGTACGGGCCCGCCTTGCCGTGGTTCTCAGTCGAACCGATCGGTATGATGATGATGTCGTTGACCTTGAGCCTCTCCTCAACGTCGTACTTGGTCATTGTCTGAAAATAGATCTTCGAAGGCCTGTCCATATGCCCCTCAGTGCGGGGCAGCTTCCAATCGCCCATAGTCTCCACCTCTCTAGCTACTTTTTCCTGTGGCTGTCCAGCTGCGGGGAGTAGATCCAGACGAACTTCAGGACATCGTCTCCCGTGTTGACGATCTTGTGCATCTCACCCGGCGGGTTGTAGATGCATATGCCCTCGTGAAGGTCTATCTCCCTGTCCTTCGTGATGAACTTGCCCGTACCGGAGAGGAAGTACATGACCTCCTCCTCCTTCTCGTGCATGTGCTCGGGCACCATCCCGCCCGGGTAGGTCTCGTTCACTCCCATGGCCAGGTTCTGCGCCCCTACCGTCTGCTCGGACACGAGTATCCACGACGTCCTCGGAGGGTCGCGCCTTATGCCCTCCACGTTTCTGATATCGACTACCTTAAGACCTGACATATTGTCCCTCCTGTGGTTATTGCTACATCAGCCTCTGATGAGAATCCCGCCGTTTACGTCCAGCGTAACGCCTGTGACCCATGCGGACTTATCCGAGGCGAGGTAGATGACCGCGTCCGCCACGTCCTCGGGAAGGCCGTCCTTCAGTATCGCCCTGCCCACGTTCCATGACGCGAACACTTCGGGAGGGTACTGCTTCGTCTGCTCGGTGAGGATGGGGCCCGGGCATATGCAGTTTACGTATATGCCGCTGGGTCCGAGCTCCCTTGCCAGCGTCTGCGTTATGCCTATCACCGCGGACTTCGACGCCGCGTAGTTGATGCCCACGCCGGGCCTTCCCGTCCTTGCGCCAAGTGACGCGATGTTTACTATCTTGCCCGACTTCTGCTCCTTCATGACCGCGGCTGCGGCCTTGCAGCAGAGGAAAGTGCCGGTGACGTTCACCTTCATGACGCGTTCGAAGATCTCGAGGGTCATCTGGTCTATCGGCTTGTGCTGGGAGATGCCGGCGTTGTTGACGAGGACGTCGACGTGCTTCATTTCCTTCACGGTCTTCGCCATGGCCTTCTCCACCGACTTCTCGTCGGTTATGTCCACTTCATACGCCTTGGCCTTCCTGCCGCTGGCGTCCAGCTCCGATGCCAACGCCTTCACCCCGTCGAACGCCACGTCCCAGAGCGCGACCTTCGCGCCCTCCTCGAAGCACTTCTCGGCGATCGCCTTCCCCAGCCCCTTTGCGGCACCAGTCACTATGACTACCTTGTCCTTAAGCTCCATGTACTGCACCACCTTAATGTTATCCGCCGCGCCGCGGCGGTTTAGGCCAAGTAAGCTATATGTCGTTCTCGTTGAGTCTCACGTCCCAGACCTTGACCATATCCTCCATCGGTATGTCGAACACCGCGTTGGTGGGAGGAAGCGCCTCTTCCCTTATGAACTCTGGCATCGGCCTGAATTCCTCGTTCACGCCGGCCAGCCTGTTGAACTCCCTTTCCGCCCTGAGGCACTCCTCCCCGATTCCCCTTGCGTCGGAGACAGAGAAGTCCCTTCCGTACTTGCCCTTCAGTATGTCCAGCAGTATCTGCGGGTTTTTCCTAATCGGCGGCCTTGTGAACAGGCAAAGCCCAAGGGAGTCAAGCATTGCCGCCCTTACCTGGAGCATGTATGAGGATTCGACCTGCTTTTCGCGGCCTGTGGGATTAATCGTGTTCAGAGTCTCGAAGGCGTTTCCGGCCGTGTGGTCGGCGCCCATCGGGGATGTGACATAGGTGACCCCGTTTCCTTTAAGCGACCTCGGGTCGTAGCCGGGTATCGCCTGCCCCTTGACTGCGGGGACCCTGCGGACTCCCAGGAGCCTTCCTGTGATGACTGCTCCGTGTCCCAGTATCCTTCCCAGGTATGTACCCTCGCCAATCTGCCTTATGAGCCCCTTTGCCCCCTCGGCGTCGCCGAACGGGACAACACCTGCCTCCATGGCTACGCCGATTACGGCGCCCGTCTCGATGGCGTCCACCCCGACCTGGTTGCAGAGGTCGTTAAGCTCGGCGATGTCGTCCATGTCGCCTATTCCGCAGTTGGAGCCGAGAAGCGCTATGTTCTCGTACTGAACTGAGGCGACGATCTTCTTTCCCGTCTTGTCGGGCCATATGTTGCTGCACTTAATCGCACAGCCTGCGACGCAGGGTGTGCCCGACTTCCCGTCGCCTCCCCTTTTCGCGATTGTCTCCCTTACATACTCGCCGTTTATGACGTCGGCGTGCTCGAAGGATCCTGCGCTGAAGTTTCTTGTCGGGAGTATGCCCGAGCGGTTGGCGAGGTCTAGTATCGCGGGGGTCCCGAACATATGGCGGTTTTCTGTCTTGGGGTCCGCCATCAGCGCATCTACCAGGTCCTTGGAGCCTTTCATCAGCAGATCCCTGTCGGCGAACTGCGGCTGGGGGGCCCCCGCGTCGGAGACTACCACGGCCTTCACTCCCTTGGAGCCCATGAGCGCTCCCAGGCCGCCTCTTGCCGCATACCGTACCTGTATGTCGCTGTCGTCGGTCACGGCAATGCCTGCGCCGTACATGAGCAGCTCGCCGGCGGGCCCTATGGTGATGAGCCCGTGCCCCTTGCCGAACCTCTCCCTGAGGGCCTTGAAGGCATCTCCCACCAGAAGGCCCTTAAGCTCGGGTGCATCGATGAGCTCGGTTCTGTCCTTGGATATGTAGAGGATCCTTGTGGCGGGCTTCTCCGGGATGTCCTCCAGGATTATCGCCCTTATGCCGAGCTTCGCTATCCTCTTGCCGGCGAAGCCGCCGGTATTGCTTTCCTTCACGCCCCCCGTAAGCGGGCTCTTGCCGCCTATGGAGAGCTGGCCTGTCGTAGTGACAGGGGTGTCGGCGAGTAGCCCCGACGAGAAGAGCAGCTTATTCCTCCTGCCGAGAGGCTCAGCCGTAGGGGGCACCTCGGCGAGGAGCATCTTGGCGATGAGGAGCCTTCCCCCCCAGCCCATCTGCTCATCTGTCGCCTTCTGCCGAGTAACTTCGCGGGTCCTTGTGTTGACCCTAATAATCCATTCCATCTGGCTCATCCTCCGAGGATCATGTCGGTTCCGACGTTCTTCATTAGCTCGTTTATCGCCTTGACCGCCGAATCTTCCATCTCTATGCCGTTTAGAAGCGATGCCGTCCACTTCTGGGCCTCTATCTCGCCGGGAGCGTATATGGCGCTGTGGCCTTCGGCTTTCCTCATGGACTTCATATCCTTCACATATTCCGCGACGGACGAGGCGAACTGCCTTTCATCCATGAACCTGCCGGGGTCTATGGCGGCACATGCCGCACCTACGCCGGTGGGCCCGTCCATGCTGTGGAAGCTCTTGACCGCAGGGCCGTACAGGGACCCTGAGAGCATGCCCGTCAGCATGTCGACGATTATGGCAAGGCCCGAGCCCTTCGGGCCTCCCATAGGAAGAAGGGAGCCTGAAAGCGCTGCGTCGGGGTCGGTGGTCGGCCTTCCCTCGGAGTCGATGGCCCAGCCCTGCGGTATGGGCTTCTTCTCCCTGGATGACTTCCTGATCTTGCCCCTTGCGACGAGGCTTGATGCCATGTCGAGTATTATCGGGGCGCCTCCCGCTGACGGGACCGATATGGAGACAGGGTTGGTACCGAAGTAGGCATCGGCTCCACCCCACGGGGCCATCGCGGCATTGGCGTTTCCGGCCATCATGCCGACCATCCCGCCGCTTGCCGCCATGTGGGTGTAATAGCCAAGGCAGCCTACGTTATTGGTATTTCTTACAAGCACAAGGCCTATTCCGAACTGCTTCGCCTTGCTAACGGCCATTTCCATCGCAAGGCCCGCGGCGGCGGGGCCGAGTCCGTTGTTTCCGTCGATGAGCGCCGTGGCGCTTGAATCGGAGATCACCTTCGGTGAGGTGGGAAGCCTCGTCATGCCGGCCTTCACGCGCTCGTATATGACCTTCAGGAGGTATGTTCCATGGGTGCTGACTCCAGTCATGTCCGCATAGACAAGGCAGTTCGCCGCCCTTTCAGCCTCTTGGCACCCTTCACCCAGTTTGATAAGCACCGACTGGGCGGCCAGGTTCAGCTGCTTCTGCTCAATCCTCATCTTCTTCCTCCACGAGGCCCAGGGACTCGAACACCGGCTCGAGCTTGTTGTTCTGCACGCTTGTAATCCCGGTCTCCAGCACTTTCGCCTTCTGAATCTCGTTTTCGGTCCTCTTCTGCGACTTCTCGAGTACCTCGGCCGCGTCCTTAAGGGCAACCGCGACCATGCCGTCGTCGTCGCCTACTATGATGTCGCCGGGGTTCACCATGAGCCCGCCGAAGACTATGGGGTAATTCACTAGGCCGAGGGTGTTCTTCACCGTGCCCCTGATGGCGAACCCCCTGCTGAAGATGTTGAATCCCATATGGATGATCTCTTGCGAGTCCCTGATGCATCCGTCTATGGCAAGGCCGCCAATCTTCCTGGCCATGGCAGATACAGCCATGAGGCCGCCGAAGTAGCCGTATTCATACCCGCCGCCCACCGAGGCAACGATTGTATCGCCGGGCTTGGCCTTCTCAAGCGCCTTGTGCAGCATGAGGTTGTCGCCCGGTGCGCAAAGCACGGTGAACGCGGGTCCGCATATTCTCATTCCTCTTGCTATGGGTCTGATAGCCGGGTCTATGAAGCCTTTGCGGCCTCCGGCCTCGTGGATGGTGGCTGATGGAATCTCCCTGTAAGCCTCGATTATCTCCTTGGACGGCCTTTCGATTCTGGTACGGACGTGAATCATCTGCGTGGCATCCCCTTTCGATGTTTACCGCAAGCGGAAATATCTATCATTAAGGGTGAGTTGCGCCGATTCCGCGTATCTTCCGTATCATAAACCCCGGGCAGCCTAGCCGCGGGGCAGTGAATCTAAGGCCGGCGAGTCAGCTGGGGAAGGACCTTCATCCGTTGTAGGAGATATATCCTTCCATCATGCGCTGCTTGGCGTGCGTCACATGAAACTGCATGAGGGCCGCCGCTTTATCCTTCTCGCCCTTCTCTATGAGCTCTATCATGCTCAGGTGCTCTTCTATCGCGACGTCGCTTCCGTGCCTGATCTTCTTCGAGCAGACCAGGTACTTGGCCCTGATGGACCTGACAAGCTCCGTCAGGTAGGGGTTGTTGCACGCCTTGAAGAAGACCATGTGGAACCTCTCGTCCTCCTTCAGGTAACCCCTTATATCCTCGGCTGCCAGGCACTTCTTCTGCTCCTCCACGGCGTCTTTGAGCTCCTTGATGTCCGCCGGCCGGAGGTTGTCGAAGGCCTTGTCCAGCACGAACTTCTCAATGCATTCCCTCGCCTCGTATATCTTCACAAGCTCAGAGATGTCCAGCCTGGGGACGAAGAAGCCCACATTGGGCTCCAGGTCCAGCAGCCCTTCGTTCTTCAGGCGCTGGAAGGCCTCTCTGACCGGCGTGTAGCTCATGCCTATCTGCGAGGCCACGTCCCTCATGCTCAGGTACTGGCCCTTCTCGCAGGCGAGTATCATGTCTTTGACCAGGTGATAAGCCTTTTCGCTGAGCGACCCGTATTCCATGCTATCCCTCGTTTCCGTCATCGAAATTCGGGATATATTGACGGTGCATCGGTGATATATCACCTTCAATATAGTCTCCGCATCAATGACTGTCAATGTGTTGCAAGCGGTTCCTAAAGAAATATTTCCCGCCTAAGTAAGACTGAAGCCCGTCGGCGTTTCCGGCGGGCTGATGGTTTCCTTACCTGCTGAAGCGCCATTTTCCGATGCTCTTACCGAAGGGCTTTCGAACACTCGATGCATCTGTTCCTGGTCCTTTCGACGAAGAGCTCATCCTTGACGCCGCAGAGGTTGGTAAGCACGTTCTGCCAGGCGCCCATCGACGCAGCCCGCAAGCTCAGGATTGCCACCTCAAGGTCACTTGCGCAGTTCGGGTTCACCTTGCCCTTCATGCCCTCGGCGATGGAAAGGGCCTGCTCTGCCTTCTCCATCGTCTCGGCGGGGATGTTGGTGGCCATCTTCAGCGCATCCTGTATTGCGGTGCCCCTCATAGCCTTCTCTTCCTCCGTGCCCTTGGGCAGCTTGTATGCTGAAGTGACGTTGTCATACGAGTCGGTGTCCATGTCTATGAGGTCGGTAAGCTCGATTCTCAGCCTGTATGCACCCTCCAGCGCGGACTTCATGAGATCCTCGTGCTCCCGGAACTTCTCCCTGCCTATGGTGAGCCTCGCCACCATCTCGATGAGCGCCGCGCCGGTTGCCCCCTGCAGCGCGGCCACGCTTCCTCCCCCGGGAGTCGGGCAGTCGGAGGAGAGCTGTTCCAGGAAATCTTCCACGCTCATCTCAACAAGCTTCTTCAATTCCATACCCCCAATAGGTTAGTGGGACTGCCCATGGTCCCCGCCATGGACCTTACCGCCCTTAACGATGATGCTTGCCATGTTGCTTCCGTACCTGTAAAGAAGGTAATCCAGGTCGGGCGCCTCCCAAATGACGAGGTCGGCGTCCTTGCCGGGCTCTACGCTGCCGATATCCTCCGCCATGCCGATAGCAGCGGCGGCGTTCAGCGTCACTGCGGTGAGCACCTCCTCCGGGCTCATCCTGTACTTAAGGCACCCCAGGGTCATGGCCATCTGCAGGTTCAGGTTGGGCGACGAGCCTGGGTTGAAGTCGGTGGAAATCGCCACCGGGATCCCGAGCTCAATCATCTTCCTGGCCCTTGCGAAGTCCTCGCCCAGGTAGAATGATGTGCAGGGCAGAAGCACGGCTATGGTCCCGGATTCCGCCATGGCCTCAAGCCCCTCGTCATTGGCCTTGATCAGATGCTCGGCGGAAGCCGCCCCCATTTCAGCCGCAAGCTTTGCCGCGCCGGTGTCATGGATCTCGTCGGCGTGCACTTTCACGCCCATGCCGTATGCCTTCGCCGCCTCCAGCACCGCCCTGGTCTCATCAGGTGTGAACGCGCCCTTCTCGCAGAAGGCGTCGCAGTATGCGGCAAAGCCCGATGCCGCGGCCTTCGGTATCATCTCGTCGACGATTAGCCTGATGTAGGCCTCCCTGTTGTCGATATACTCCTCAGGCACCGCATGCGCGCCCATCAGCGTCGGCACTATCCCGACGTCGTGGTTCTCCGCCATGATAGCAATCGCCTCAAGCTGTTTCATCTCGTCGTCTATGGTGAGGCCGTAGCCGCTTTTCGCCTCCACCGTGGTGGTCCCGTGGGAGAGCATCTGGTCGAGGACCCATAAGCCCTTCTCGACCAGCTGGTCAAGGGATGCCGCGCGGGTGGCCCTTACGGTGCTCAATATGCCGCCGCCGTTTCTCAGTATCTCGAGATAAGGCACGCCCTTCAGCTTAAGTGCCAGCTCCTTGTGCCTCCAGCCGCCGAAGGCGAGGTGTGTGTGGGCATCCACCAGCCCCGGTGTTACCAGAAGGCCGGTCGCGTCAAGTATGTCGTCGGCGAAATCCTCGGCTTTGCCCCTTCCGTCCTTCATGCCGCCTATTTCGGCAATCTTTCCGTCCTTGATGCCGATCCAGGCGTCCCTTCTTATCTCGACTGCAGCCTGGTCCGCCCCAGCTAGCGCCCTGCCGCCCTTCGGGGTGGCGATGGCGCCGATGTTAAGTATGAGAAGGTCGAACGGCTTGCCGCTTCCGGTCTTTCGGTGCGAGCAGCTTTCGTCATGCACGTGCCCCGGCTCGCCGTGAGCAGGATGCCCGCATCCCGGTCCGTGCACGTGAGCTGCATGCCCGTGGTCGTGACCGTGGTCGTGCCCTCCGCATCCGCATCCTTCGTGGTCGTGTCCGTGCGAGCAGCCTGGCCCGTGTATGTGTCCCGTCTCTTTATCTGCCATCAGTTCCCTAACCTCTCCTTGACCAGCCTTGCCACCATGCCGCCATCCGCGATGGATGGTATGGTTATGTGGCCCCTGCCGGCGTATTTCTCATTGTATTCGCATGACGTCTCTATGGAGGCCGGGTTTCTGGCCCAAGCCCTCCTTGCCACTCCGCCCATGACGTCCCACATCATCGCCGATTCGATTATCCCATCGACCCTCGCGCTTCCATCCAGGACAAGGCCGAATCCCCCGTTTATCGACTTGCCGATGCCGACGCCGCCTCCGTTATGGAGGGCGACCAGGCTCATCCCCCTCGCCGCGTTGCCGGCGAAGCACTGGGTCGCCATGTCGGCCATCACATTGCTCCCGTCCTTGATGTTGGCGGTCTCCCTGAAGGGCGAGTCGGTGCCGCCCGTGTCATGATGGTCCCTTCCCAGCATGATGGGACCCACCTCGCCTTCTCTTACAAGCTCGTTGAACCTCAGCGCTATCCTCTTCCTGCCCTCTGCGTCCTGGTAGAGTATCCTCGCCCTGGTGCCTACTACTAGACTGTTCCTCTCGGCATCCCTGATCCAGATGTAGTTATCCCTGTCCTGGCCCCTCTTGGACGGGTCGATGCACTCCATGGCGGCCTGATCGGTCCTTCTGAGGTCCTCGTCCTTCCCGGAGAGGCACACCCACCTGAACGGGCCGTAGCCGTAGTCGAAGAGCATGGGGCCCATTATATCCTCGACATAGGAGGGGAAGATGAAACCGTCCTTCTCGTCCATGCCGTTTCTGGAGATCTCCTTGACGCCCGCGTCGTATACGGCCTTCATGAATGAGTTGCCGTAGTCGAAGAAGTAAGTCCCCCTTGCGACAAGCGCCTTTATGCACTCGAAGTGCTCCCTGAGGCTCCTGTCCACAAGCTCTGTGAAGAGCCTCCTGTCCTCTGCAAGAAGCCTAGTGCGCTCGGCGAAGGTCACACCCTGCGGGCAGTAGCCCCCGTCATACGCGTTGTGGCATGAAGTTTGGTCAGACAGAAGGTCGATGCGCTTTCTGTTGTCAGCGGCATATCTCAGAAGGTCCACGATGTTGCCGTGGAAGGCAACCGACATGGGTTTCCGCTTCGCCATGTACTCCTCGGCTAGCTCGAACGCCTTTTGGGGGGTGTCCGCCACTTCGCTCACCCAGCCCTGCGAGTGCCTGGTCGCAATCCTAGATTCGTCGACTTCGGCGATTATCGCGACCGCGCCTGCTATCTCCGCCGCCTTAGGTTGCGCCCCGCTCATCCCGCCCAGGCCCGATGACACGAACAGGAACCCTGCCAGGTCCCCCTCCTTAGCCACGCCGAGCCTGGCCCTTCCTGCGTTCAGTATCGTATTGAAGGTCCCATGGACTATCCCCTGCGGGCCGATGTACATCCAGCCGCCCGCGGTCATCTGCCCGTAGTTGGCCACGCCCATCTGCTCCGCTATCTCCCAGTCCTTCATATTGTCGAACATGCCGACCATGAGCGCATTGGTGATTATGACCCTGGGGGCGTCCGGCCTTGAGGGGAAAAGCCCAAGCGGGTGCCCTGATTCGACGACCAGCGTCTGATCCTCGGTCAGCTCCTCCAGGTACTTCTTTATTAGCCTGTACTGCAGCCAGTTCTGGCAGACGGAGCCCGTCTCGCCGTAGGTCACCAGCTCATAAGGGTAGAGGGCCACGTCGAAGTCAAGGTTGTTGTCTATCATGACCTGGAAGGCCCTGCCTTGAAGGCATCTGCCCTTATAGCTGTCCACAGGCAGGCCCTTGATCCTGCCCTGGGGCCTGTACCTGTAGGCGTAGATCCTGCCCCTGGTCACAAGCTCCTCCAGTAACTCCGGGGCAAGCGCTGCGTGATGCTCCTCAGGCACGTACCTGAGCGCGTTTTTCAGTGCGGTCTCGGTCTGCGCCGGGGTCAGCCTGAACCCCCTGTCCGGCGCCCTTCTTATGCCCTCCTCGAACCTGGGGGCCTCAGGAAGCGGACCGTCAATCCTGAAGTCGCCCGTGTACCCGCCCATGCTCCCACCTCCCGGAATCCGCTATAGCTCCCCGACGACGCTTTCGACCACGTCTACTAGCGTCCCGTCCTCCACCAGCGCCACCATCTTCTCCAGGTCCCTGTACATCACCCTGTCCTCATGAAGGGCCTCCACAGCGCTTCTTACCACCTTGTAGGCTGCGGCCGTGCCCTTGCCCATCTTACCGTCGCAGCCTCTCATGTCCAGCGCCTGCGCCGCGCAGATGAGCTCGATGGCGAGCACGTTTCTTACGTTTCCGATTATCTCCATGGCCTGCCTTGCCGCGATAGTCCCCATGCTGACGTGGTCCTCCTGGTTCGCCGAAGTGGGGATGGAGTCGACGCTCGCAGGATGGCAGAGTACCTTGTTCTCAGACACAAGGGACGCGGCAACGTACTGGGTTATCATGAGCCCGGAGTTAAGGCCCCCGTGCTCGGTCAGGAATGCCGGCAGCTTCGAAAGGCTGGGGTTCACCATCTGCTCTATACGCCTTTCGGAGATGTCCGCAAGCTCTGACGCCGCTATCTTCAGGTAGTCCATCACGAGCGCCACAGGCTGGCCGTGGAAGTTGCCGGCCGATATCACGTCACCGTCGTCCGGGAAGACGAGGGGGTTGTCGGTCACGGAGTTCACCTCTATGGATACCGTCTTCCAGATGTGCGAGAAGGCGTCCCTTGATGCCCCGTGCACCTGGGGGACGCACCTCAGCGAGTATGGGTCCTGCACCTTCTCGGATGTGCCGCAGACTACCATCGTGCTGCCCTTGGTGATCCTTCCCATGTTCTCCGCCACCACCGCCTGGCCGGTGTGGGGCCTCGTGTGGCTCACCCTAAGGTCGAATGCGTCGCTTATCCCGTTCATGGCCTCAAGGCTCATTGAGGCGGCGATGTCCGCCGTCTTCAGGAGTATCTGGGCGTCATAAAGGGCAAGCGCCGCGATGGCGGTCATGACCGGAGTGCCGTTTATTAGGGCCAGGCCCTCCTTCTCCATCAGCTCCACGGGCTTTATCCCCGCCTTCGCCAAGGCGTCTGTGGATGGCATCCTCTTTCCCCTGTAGGTCGCCTCTCCCTCGCCGATTATGGTAAGTGCCATATGCGCAAGCGGTGCCAGATCCCCGCTTGCCCCGAGGGAGCCCTTGCAGGGGATGACCGGCAGGACGTCCTTGTTCAGCATGTCTATAAGGGTCTGTATGAGCTCCGGCCTTGCGCCCGAGTGCCCCCGGGAAAGTGCGTTCGCCCGTAAAAGAAGGACCGCCCTGGCCTGGTCCGGCGGAAGCGGCTCGCCCACGCCCGTGGCATGGGATACTATCAGGTTCCTCTGCAGCCTCTTGGTGTCCTGGGCGGAGATCGCAACGCTTGCGAACTTGCCGAAGCCGGTGGTCACCCCGTAGACGAGCTTCCGTTCGCGAACAAGCTCCTCTATGAGCCCGCGCGCCTTGACTATCCTCGCCAGGGCATCCCTGGAGAGCGATACGCGCCGGCCGGCCCTTGCGACGTCCACCACGTCGCCTATCGTCAGATGGCCCGACAAATCGAGGCTACTCATACAACCACCCCAATCGCGATTATCAAAGATGATTATACCATCCTTGCATACGGGGGCGGTATCGGCTCATCAGGCCTTACCGAAGGCTGCGGCCGCCATCTCAAGGGCGAGCGCCTTCCTATCGGGGCCCTTAGCTGCTGAGCATATGGCCCTCATCGCGCCTTCGGCCTGTGAATCGCTAAGGTATCTGTACCTGCCGCTTCCCCACCCCACATATTCAGGCCTGTTGGCGTTTCTGTAATAGTCCCAGAAGTAAACAAGTTCGTCGGCCGAAAGGGCCAGCCTCAGCCTCTCGTCGCCCTGGACCCAGCCCGACTTGTCGGGGTCGTACGACACCACCCTGGCGACGATGAAGGCGGCGAAGATGAAGCGCTCGGCCTCGCTTGTGCCAGGATACCTCGTCGTGAGGAAGCAGAGCCCGCCCTCCACGGCGCCGGTGATCCTCCTGGGGGTCCAGCTATACGGGCCGTCATGGTCGAAGCCGGCATATGCCTTCCACTCTATCAGCATCCTGCACTCGTAGCAGGGGCTTTCGGGCCTGGGTTCGCCCTTTATGACATAGGCGCTGCAGGGGCACTCCGGAAGCGAGCACCAAGGTGCGCCCCGCTTCACGTTGTATACAGTCGCCGCCTTGGAACAGGCTCCCATATAGCCGATAACAGGATTGTCGTCGCCCTTGTTGTCGTTATAGGCGCATTTGAATGCCATATGCTTCCCACCCATGACCGCACCTCCTCCAGCCTATAGTCTTTTTGCTGGTGTTTTACAATATTTCTCTATACCATATTGCATATATTTTTACCTATGATATCATCAAGGCAGAACCAATCTTCCCTTCCTCCTTTTCTTGGGCCGGGGCTTCCCGAAAGGAACCCCGGCAATATTATATCCTCCCCGCCGCAACAGGATAATCGCCCCTCCCTAGGCATAAATGCCGATATATTTAATCGTCCTGGAGGATTCGGGCCTTTCATGTTGAACTTTTTCAAAACTTCACCATTTCGGGAGGTGTTCACTTGACACCAGGTTCGGTGCTCCAGGGCTCGGCGTCCGCGAAATTCGCGTGGGGGCCGTCGGTCCTCCTGGACAGGGCCGTCGAGAGGGTCCGTGGGATGAAAGGCAGCATAGACCCGGAGCTTTTCGACTTGTACCTGGCGGGGCAGAAGACCCTTGCAGAGATGGCCAGCGGCGCCGGCGGGCTAGTCATGGCAGCAATCAGGGTGCCTGCCTACAGGATATCCTTCGCCCGCGGCGGAGCTCTCGCACATGCACTGATACCTCCAACTTACGCGAAGGTCGAGGAGGCCCTCAGGGAAGCGGACAGCATGGTGGAAACCGCGTTTCAGGGTGCGGTCGCAATCCGCGCCCCTTTCAAGACGCTTGCCGTTGCGATGGGCCTTGCCGAGTACGGAAGGAACAACATCGCCTATGTAAGGGGCTTTGGAAGCTACGTAAGGCTCAGGTGCTATCTGGTCGACGCCGATTGCGGCAGCTCGGACCCAAGGCAGCAGATCTTCCTGTCAAGGGGCTTCGACGAGGACTTCATGGCCCAGGCATGCCTCTCGTGCAGCGCCTGCACCTCTTCCTGTCCGACGGGGGCTCTGCTTGAGGACAGCTTCCCTGTTGAAGCCGGCCGTTGCATTACCTACCTCAACGAGGTGCAGCCGCCATTCCCCGCATGGCTGGACAAGGCAGCCCACAACTGCCTCATAGGCTGCATGAGGTGCCAGTCAGTCTGTCCGATGAACGAAGGCCTGCTTGAAGTGGCCGAGCTGCCTTGCGGCTTCGGCGAGCAGGAGACGGATTGGCTACTCGACCCCGAAAATTCGGGGATCCTCCCCGTTTCTGAGGGAGTCAGGCGCGTGCTCGATGCGTGCGGGCTGGATTACCTGGAGGATGTCATAGCAAGGAATGTGCAGGCCCTGGCAGCATCAGGGCTTCTCAGATGGTAAGGCGCCTGTATCTGTAGTACATTGCGAGCCTTGTGAGAAGCACCATGAGCGAGCAGGCGAAAGCCAGCCTGAAGGATGTGAAGTAGCCGGCCTGGATGCCGGCTTCCGTCTTTATGGACGAATCGATCATGATCCCCATGAGTGGCTGGAATATGGATGCGCCGACCATAGAGCAGGAGTTCAGAATGCCGAAGAACCTGCCTCTCGACGAGTCGTCTATGAAGCTGTTGCCGAAGGTCGGGTTCAGTATGGCGGTGAATGAGCTCGCCCCTCCCAGCAGAAGCGCCGCCGACGACAGCATAAGCTGGACATTCGTTTCCAGCTTCAGGCACATCGGGAACCATGAGACAAGCACCAGCGAGGCGGACCAGAGCATAAGCGAGTGGGGTGACGCCTTCCTGGAATCCACTAACCAGCCCACCAAGGCAGACCCCGCGACTGCGCCGATGCTCGCATATGTCAGGATGTTACCGGCGGCGACCTTGGTGAAGCCGTAGATGTCCATCAGGAAAGGCACGCCCCACAGGCCCTGATAGCCCATCTGCGTGCCGTACTGGAGCATTATCGCAAAACCCAGCCCATAGAGCATGAGCATGTATTCCTTCCTGCCCTCCTTGAGCGAGAACCGGGCACCTCGCCCCTCCTCCGACTTTCCCATGGTGCCGGGCTTGTATTTATCCGTCGCGAGGAGTATAAGGACGGCGACCGCGAGGGTTAACCCAGCAGTGGCGAGCATGGAGCTTCTCCAGCCGAAACTCTCGATGTAGACCGCAAGAGGGGCGAGCGCTGCGATGCCCCCAACGCTTCCTGCCGCGACCATCACGCCGGTCGCCATCGAGAAGCCCCCCTTCGCGAAGGCGTAGCCGAAGATCCTGACTGCCGCTATGAAGACGGAGGAGATCCCTGCGGTAAGGAGAATCCGGGCCAGCATCGCCTCGATGAGCCCCCTGCTCATTGCAAACCAGACGGAGCCTAATACGCTTGCAAACATGGATAAGCCCATGACCCTTCCGGGCCTGAACCTGTCGCACATGAAGCCGACCGGTATCTGAAGAAGGCCGTAAGTATAGAAATAGCTGGAGCTGAGAAGTCCCAGGACCGAGGCGGACGTATTGAACTCCCTCATTAGCTCGGAAGCGTAGACCCCGGGGGATATCCTGTGAATGTTGGCGACCAAAAAGCCCATCGAGCATGCGGCAAGGGCGAGCCATCTGCCCCTGTCATATCCATCGTTTTGTGCCGTAGCCCCTATCACGAGGCCTCCGGCATCGGAAGCAGCTCGCAGCCTCTCCCCTTGCCCTTCACCATATGGCATGCTGCGATGAACAGCGCAGCCGAGGCCCAGACCGAGATCAGGCCGAACATCAGCGCAGAGGAGTAACCGGCCGCGATGCCCCTGCCCCCGGCCTCCGCCGCATCGAGCATATAGCCCATCACGGGCTGGAAGATGGCCCCTCCTAGGATCGACATTCCGTTTGTTATGCCTATCGCCACACCCCGGCCCGCCTCGGCCACGCTGTCTTTCAGCACCGCCTGCATCATCACGGCCAGAAGCGTGCTCGTTACCCCGAACAGGGCGCCTGCCACCCAAAGCGACTGGATGACGAAGCCTTTGACCACAATCGCGATGGGTATCCATGATATCGCATAGAGCACGGCGTTAAGGTCCAGGAAGCGCCTTTCGCCCATGCCGGATGCCCTGCACAGGCTTCCGCCAAGCGCTCCGGCGGCAGCCGCGGAGGCGGACATCACCATCAGCACGGTGCTGGCCTGCATCCTGGACAGGGCATGCACGTCCATGAGGTACGGGACGCCCCAAAGCCCCTGGAAGCTGAACAGGGGGCCGTTCTTCAGGAACACCGCGATGCCAAGGACCAGGGAAAGCGCAAGCTCGAAGCGCGATATGCCTCCCTTGCCGCGCTCCTTCATGGCAGATGAGGCCGGCGAGTACTCCCTCCTCCCCAGTATGACGAGAGACGCGGCCGCGATTACCGCCGTGATGCCGCTCATGATCAGGAAGGACAATCTCCAGCCGAATCTGTCGACTATGGCTGCAAGAGGGCTTGCAGCAGTCATCGACCCGATGTTGCCCACCGTTATCAATATGCCGGTAGAGAGGATGAAGCCCTTACGGTCGAATATCTTCCCGAAGAGCTTGGTCGATGTGACGTATGTTGATGCAAGGCCCAGGCTGGTAAGCCCCCTTGCGAACACAGCCGTAGCGAAGGACCCTGCCGTTCCGAACATAAGCGAGCCGGCTGCTGCCAGCATGAGGAAGAATCCCAGTACCTTCCCCGGATTATACCTGTCCACCAGGTAGCCTATAGGTATCTGCATGAGCCCGTATACGAAGAAGTAGATCGATGAAAGCATGCCAAGCTGCGCCGACGTGGTCGAGAATTCAAGCTTGATCTCATTTGCGATCACAGCCGGGGCCATCCTGTGGAAGGTCACGAAGTAGTATCCCAATGAGCAGACTATAAGGGCTATCCAAGCCCCCTCGGCCTTCCTCCCCGATATACGCCCGGCCACACATTGCAACTGGCATTCCCCCCTGACGCGAACTGGACAGGAAGATTATACATCAAACTGCACCATTATACTCCTGCTATGGGATTTCCCCAGCCGGAGATGTCCTCGGAGTGGGAGAGCACGATAAACTGCCTCTCTGATGCATATCTCTCCAGCATGAGCTTAATCCTGGCAAGCCTTCCTCTGTCCGTAGTGCCGAAGGAGTCGTCCATGAATATGGGCACCTTCCTGCCGTCCTCGAGCACGGAAGCTGCGGCAAGCCTCATCGATATGTACAGCTGGTCTCTTGTCCCCTGGGAGAGCTGCTCGGCCGATATGCTGCTTCCTTCGCGCCTTACGTCAAGCGCGAAGTCCTCCCCTACCGCCACCTGCCTTATGCCTACCTCGGTTATCTCCTGAAGGAGGGCCGTAGCCTTCTGCTCTAAGGCCACCCTCGCCCCGGTGCTGAAGCTCGCATCGGCCATTCTAAGGGCCCTTATCGCTTCTGCCAGGGCATCCGCTTCAAACAGCATGCATTCCTCTTCCTCTTGAAGCCCCTCAAGCTCATCCTCAAGCTCTGGTATGTTGGAAAGCGACTCGGCATCAGCCTGCCGCAGCTCATCCTCAAGCCCCCTCACCCTTAGCTTTAGGCTTTCCACATCCTGCTCTCTTTGCGCCTGCATCTCATCCAGGCCCTTAAGCTCGCCGTCAGCGGCCCTGAGGACTTCTTCGGTGAGATCCGGCCTGAGTATCAGGTCATCCTCAAAGCCCCTCAACCATTCGCTTCTTGCGCTTGCCGCCTCCACCATCTTCAGCGAGGTATCATCCTTAAGCTTCTCCATAGATTCAAAGCCCTTTGCAGACAGCATCTTAGCCACAGCATTCTCAGCTTTGGCGACCTCGGCGGCCGACTTAACAAGCGCCTCAGCGGAAAGCGCCCGGTTCGCGTTCTCCCTGCGGGCAGCCCCCCAGAAGGCATCCCCCCTGCCCAAGATCCCCTCCATCCCAAGCGAGGCATCGCCCCCGGAAAGGTCGGTAAGCGCCTCCAATTGCTCAACCGTCACAGCATCTAGCCTGGATCTCACCTTCAGTGCGACCCTGGTGAGCGAGTCGGCGCACTTTGAGATCTTGTCAAGCTCTTCGAGCTGCGCGCTGGCGTCCCCCGGCACTACTGGCCTGGCTGTTGCCATCATGCTGTCGTACAGGTCTGCTATCCTCCTGGCCTCGGCCGCCTCTGCTCTCGCTTCAAAGCTTTCCGCCGCTTTCCGCCCATTGCCCTTGCTGGCAATGAACATAAGGACTGCGGCAAAACCAAGCGCCCCGACGCCGGCCATGGCGAGCCAGCTCAAATGAAGGATGAGGCCGCCTGCTATGGAGGCAAGGCCCAAAAGCGCCGCAAGCGCTGCGGCCCACTTCATACCGGCGGCTGCTCTTCCCACAGGCTCTGAGGCCTTCCTTATCACCTGGTCCAGCTTGCGCCTTTCGTCCTCTCCCATGCCCGACACTTCAGAGAAGCGCCTCTCCCATTCGGAGCTTGCGTCCATAACCTTATTGAGCTCGGCGGCCCTCCTCCTGGCATCCTCCTCAGCCTTCTTAAGCAGGCTTTCCGCGTCAGGGGAGAGAAGCTCGCGTCCTGACGGCAACCCCGTCGCGGCCTTGATGGCAGCTTTGTTGGAGGCCTCTTCCGAAGCGATGAGGATCGCCTCCACGTCCGATGCCGTCCTCTCAAGTGATGCTATAAGGTGCTCCTCATATGCCTTCTTCGGCTCATTGCCTAGATGCTCAGCGTGCTTGAGCCTTAAAGTTTCAAGGGAGCTCGCCTCGTCCTTGACTGCATTGAGGTAATTGGTGGCATCGGCCGCCTCCTTCTGCTTGATGCGGCACTCCTCCCTGAGCCTCGCCCATTTCAATATGCGCTCCCGCCTGTCGTCCCCGCTCTTCAGGGCGGTTAAGGCGGCTTCCAGCGCCTGCTTCGCCTCGGCTAGCTCCTGCTTGGAGGGCTGAATCTCGTCAAGCTTGGAAAGCGCCCGGGAGAGCCTCGCCCTTATGTCATCCATCTTGCCTCTGAGCTGCTCAAGCCTTCTGTCGTTCTGCTGCCTGCTGCTCTCGCTGTCGTAGTTCTCCAGGTATCTGGTGATGCCTTCCGGCGCCTTGCCGAGCTGACCCAGAAGCTCCTTTATGGCCTTATCCAACTGGGTGCTGCCCTGTTTGGTGAGCAGGTCCCTGCCCGCGCCTAGCGCGAACTCGCCTGATATCGGCTGGGCTATCACATAAGCCGCCCTGAACGCATCCTCATCGGCTGTGCCGAGCGCCTCGCTCAGAAACTCCATGTATGCCTGGCTGCGCTTTCCTCCGGGTACATGCCCCTGCCTTCTTATTCGCTCCGAAAGAAGGCCTGTTAACTTTTCTTCAATCAGGACCTCCACCTTGTCTCCGGCGAAATCCATGCGTATGACGTACCGGGCCCCGTCGCTTTCAAGCGTGAGCTCCCCTCTTGATAGGGCGGCGCCGTCCCATGGGCGGAAGCGGTCCTTAGCCTTCTTGTCCATGCCGAATATCGTGTGGACAAGGCCGTTTAGCATCATGCTCTTGCCGGCCTCGTTCGGAAGCGACATCGTGTCTATCCCGCCGGAGAAGAGGAACTCCTTCCTCCCGGCGAAGCATCCATATCCGTCCAGTACCAGCTTAAGATACCTCACCATGTCAGCCGTTCCTCCTGAGAGCATCCAACCCTAGCTTAAGGGCCCTTTCGATCGTCCTCTTCCTTTCAGGGTCCGCAGCCTCCATCTTTGACAGCAGCTGTTTCACGAAAAGTCCCCTTATGCTCATCTCGCCGGCTGTCACCGATAGCTCCTGCCCGTCGGATCCGACCTCGTCTGCGGTTATCCTTGCCCTCTTGCCCGCGCTCTCAACCTCCGCCCCGACCTCCTCAAGCATGAAGCCGGGGGACACCGTGCCGTAAAGGGCAGCGTCCACGTATAGCGCATCGCCCGCTGCCTGTGTCACCATCCTGGCCGCCTCGTCGGCCCGGCGGCCGCTGACATCGACCCTCACCTTGCTGAGCCCCTCAAGGCCGTCTAGCGGCATCCATTCCGCTTTAGCCTTACCGCCTGCGATTTCTACCAGCACCCATGAGCCGACCGGCTCGTCGGCGAAGCCAGAGGCCTCTATTATGCCGGGGTAGACGTATGTGGTCCCGCCCTCCACCAATTGCATCCTCCTGTGGAAGTGGCCGAGCGCCGCGTACTTGTATCCGGCGGAGGAGAGTGCCGAGGACTTCACTATCATGGCCCTGTCCATGTCCTTTCCGGGAGGCGCGCTGTTAAGCGATGCGTGGAGGGCGGCTATGCCGAAGCTTCCCTCCTTAGGAGATGGAAGCAGCTGAAGGTTCTCCTGCCTTGTGACGCCGCCTGTGTAGGCGCAGGACATCACGGACACGCGCTCGCCTTTTACCAGGTCTGAAAACACTATGGAGGGCAAGGGCGACGTGACCAGGGTGCAGAGTCCATCCCAGCCCTCTTTCCGGTAGACGGACCTGGGGTATGTTATCTCGTCGTGGTTTCCGGGCACGAGTATCGCTACGCCTCCTCCCGAAGAGAAGCGCCTGAGGCCCGCCTTCACCTGCGATATAAGGGCCGGTTCGGGGTCGTGCCTGTCGAACAGGTCGCCGGAAATGATCAGCATGTCCGCCTCCGAGCACGCCTTCTCGATGAGCCTGCCGAACAGGAGGTCCCTTGCCGACTTCCTGTCATCCGCCCATCTTCCGAAGGATGAGCAGGGGGCGCCCAGGTGCAGGTCTGCCATATGCATGAGCTTCAATTTCCGTCTACCTCCCGAAAACTGGCTTGAAGGCTATTCTCATTGCTGTTGGTGCGGACGCCCGGCAGGCCTTATTATTCGTTATAGTAGGTATCCGGCGCTAACCGGAGGATGTCCGGGCCGCGATAAGTCTGTATAATGATTATAGTGCAACGCAGCGGCTTGAACCACACTGATTTGGCAAAGGGTGATGGCATGTCTTACGGCGAGAACGGAAACGGCGGAAGGGACAGATACAAGCTCATCAAGTTCCCCAGGAGTAGCTCGCCGCTGTCGAGGCTGTCCAGCCCGACCGTGGCGATAATCGCCATAAATGCCGCCGTGTTCATAATGCTCGAGGTCATGGGAAGCTCGCAGGACCTGGACACGCTGGTAGCATTCGGCGCGAAGGTGAACCTTTATGTGAGGGCGGGAGAGTGGTGGAGGATATTCACAGCCATGTTCCTGCACTTCGGGGTATTCCACATACTTGTGAACTCATACTCGCTTTACAATCTAGGCTCTTTCTCGGAGAGGGTCTACGGCAAGTGGCGCTTCGTGGCCATCTACCTTACCGCGGGCGTGGCGGGAAACTTGCTGAGCACCATATTGGGGAGCCTGTACTCCGTCGGCGTGGGCGCCTCCGGCGCGGTATTCGGTGTAGCAGGTTCGATACTCTACCTGGGCGTTAGGCGCCCTGAGCTCTTCAAGTACATATTGGGCTCGTCATTCGTTGTATCTATCCTGCTTAACCTTTTCATCGGCTTCGCTATACCCGGCATAGACGTATGGGCCCATATAGGAGGCCTGGTCGGAGGCTTTGCTGCAGCGTGGGCGATAGGCACCCAGGCGGACGATATGAACGGGGGGCCGGCCTGGTGGAAGGGCGCGGTAGTATACGGGGCCCTGGGACTTCTTCTGGCTTACATACTTTCCTGACAAAAGGCAGTATTTTCGCATCGCGCCGGGCTTGTTCCCTTGACAGCCCGGCGCTCTTTATTTATCATTCTCCTTAGCTTGTGCACAGTTTTGTGAACAATTCCGACAGGAGGATTGCCGATGAGCGCAATTGAGGATAGGCTGGACGCCTTCAGGCAAAGGATAGAAGGGCTCAAGGCCGACGGACATTACTATTACCTCCAGCAAGTAGACGAGGTCGGCGACACTAGGGTTAAGATAGGCGGCAGGGAGATGATAGTCTACTCCTCGTACAACTATCTTGGCCTTCTGCATCATCCTCACATCCTGAAGCGCTCGATGGAGGCGCTTCAAGAGTGGTCGACCGGCACACACGGCGTAAGGGTCCTTTCCGGGACGACGAGGCTTCACGTGGAGACCGAGGCGAAGCTGGCCTCTTTCATGGGGACAGAGGACGCAATAGTCTACTCCAGCGGCTTCATCGCCAACCTCACAAGCCTTGACGCATTGACAGGGAGGCATGACCTGATAATCTCTGACCAGCTGGCTCACGCAAGCATAATCGACGGCTGCCGCATCTCCGAGGCCGAGTTCCAGCGCTTCCGCCACAACGACGTGGAGGACCTTGAGAGGCTTCTTAAGGCCCGCCGCGAGAAGAGCGCAGACTGCGGCATCCTGGTGATCGTCGACGCGGTCTACAGCATGGACGGAGACGTCTGCCCTCTTCCCGACCTCTCGAAAGCCTGCAGGAAGTACGGCGCATGGCTTGTGGTCGACGAAGCGCATTCGCTCGGTGTGCTTGGCAAGACCGGAAAGGGCATACTCGAGCACTTCGGCATGCCCATGTCCTCCATCGACGTGCTTACAGGCTCGCTTGCCAAGACCATCCCCTCGGTAGGCGGCTATGTGGCAGGCTCGAAGGACCTGATAACATACCTAAGGAACAACGCCAGGGGTTTCGTGTTCTCGGCGGCTGTCCCGCCTGCGGCTCTGGGAGCCATCATCGGATCAGTCGAGGTTATGGAGACCGAGAAGTGGCGCCTGGACAAGGTAAGAAGCAACATCAACCGCTTCGTCGGCGGCCTGAACAGGCTCGGATATGATACTCTTCACACCCAGAGCTGCGTAATCCCGGTCCTGGTGGGTGAAGACGAGCCCACTTTGGAGCTCACAAGGCTCTGCCACGAGGACGGCATGTTCGTGTCACCCATACTGCCCCCCGCAGTCCCGCCCAAGAAGTCCAGGCTCAGGGCGAACGTGACGGCGGCGCATACTGACGAGGACATCGACATCGCCCTTGAGATCCTCGGAAGGCGCGGAAAAGAGCTCGGGATAATATAAAGCGTCATTGACTATTTCTTAGTTGCAATATAGAGAATTGTCTGCTCCCCAAATGGCTGTCTACGGCTGTTATGGGGAGCGACAAGTTCAGTATAGGTACCACGTCAACTCGGTGTTGGCACGCAGTATAGCTTTATAGAAGAACTCATACAGAGGCCCGTAATCCAATTTCTCATCCGCCTTATGAAGTGCAGCGAAGTACTCCTTTCTATCCTCGGCTTTAATATAGGTAGGAGTAAACCCGCTTCTGACCATCATCATATTGAAGAATGCCCTAAGTGTCCGTCCATTCCCATCGGTAAACGGGTGAATTACAGTAAGTCTGTGATGCAATTGAACCAAGTTCTTGATGTAGTCACTAAGGCCAATTTCTCCTCTCCGGCGAAAAACTTCCTTCACATCCTTGTCTACCTTCACCATCTCGCCTATGATTTCTTCATGGCTAAGTATCTCAAACTTCGCTCCTATTACCAAAGTATTGCAGTCTCTTAGCTTCCCCCCGAAGTCTGGACACGGGAAATGTGAGAAAAGCTTCCGGTGTAAGGTCAATGCTTCGAAAACAGAACATCCCTCCCGCAATGGCTCTTCGAAAATGTATTGGTACATCTCAGCATGACCCGCAATTGACAGTAAAGCCTCATTCTCAGCCGTATTACGCTCTATTCGTTCCCTCTTGAGCATAATATCCATTACCATCTCTGAAACAGCTACTATGTCAATATCGACGCCTTCTAGGCGGCTATCGTTATAAATGTACTCGTTCCTGAATACATTCCTTATATAATCATTAGGCTTGTGCCTCAAGTTGTGTTCGTAGGAGTTAATCAAGCCATCATACAGTGGAATGCTGCTGTATCCTAGTTCCTTGCGTTTTGCATCTGGCTTGAACCCTCTGATTCTTTTTCTCAGCTCTTTAGTTTCGACATTTCCGTCTATTGCTTTGATGCAGTAGGCTATCCTGAATAGGCAGGCCTCGAAACTGACCCCGAAGAAATCAGATATTTCTAAGACACTGTCGAAGCTCACATATCCATTCCTCAATCGTTTCTCAACTTGAGTTTTAAGCTCTTGGTAGGGCATCAGAATCCCTGAAGCGAACCTATCTGCAAATATCTCCGAGCTCGACTTCCTTCCATAAACCGGGCATGCGTATTGCTTTGAATCCTTAAGGAAATGGCAAATCTCATGGGCTGCAGTAAAGCGCTGCCTAGTTATCGGGCGGTTCAGATTAATACCGACGATAGGTATGTCATCATCGTCTTTTGCTGGAATAAAGACCCCTTCTAGTGTCTTGAAATTCCGAAGCGAGAAGAAAATACCCTCATCAACTAGCATCTTGAATGGGTTGATGGGGTATTGGATTTGCCCTTTATAATGTTTCTTGAGATACAGTACAGCTAGTCGCTCAGGATCATCGACCTCTGCCGCTACTTTGCTGATATCATCCATTCCTTCGCCTCTGGTCTTTCATGGACTTCTTGAATTGCATCAGGTTGATTATCTCTTCCCTGTCATCCGCATCAAGTTCGCTGAAGCTCCTGGCAAAAATCGCTATCGGCTCCTCAGTCTGAATCCCGTGCAGAAGTGCATCCGCCGATACCCCAAATAAAGACCCGAAACCTGCCAGCTCTTCAGCCGTAATCTTCCTCTTACCAGCTTCGATCTGAGCGATGGTCGACCTGCTCAAAGACATGTGCCCCGCTACATACTCCTGTGAAAGGTGCAGTTTGCTCCTGCAATCCCTTATACGTTTTACTAAATCAGCCATGGTACCATCCCTTTCTGTTTCCCTAGCGCTTCTTCACGTACTAATCTAACATATCTGTTGTGTTTTGTAACATTCATTGTTAGAAATTGTAACACACTCTTTGTCATCAAGCTTTAGCAATCGATATCGACGGCCTTGCTTATTCTCTAGAAACCGATTTCTAGACGGAGCTGAGTATGAGAACCAACTCATTTCTTGTTCTCGCCTGCACTCACCACGGTACTGCAACCGTGCCGCCCCATACTGTATAATTGTTATATTGGATAATAAAGAAGAAGTAGGTGGTTTCTATGATAAGGGAGGCCAAGCTGCCAGAAGGACGCCTGGTTGGTGTGATGGATACGACGCTGAGGGATGCTCACCAGTCCCTCTTTGCGACCAGGATGACTACCCCGCAGATGTTAAGAATCGCCTCATACCTGGACAAGGTCGGCTTCTTCTCCATGGAGGTATGGGGAGGCGCGACTTTCGACACCTGCCTGAGGTATCTTGGAGAAGATCCCTGGGAGAGGCTGAGGCTCCTGCGCTCAGTGATAAAGAACACCCCGATGCAGATGCTCCTTAGGGGGCAGAACCTTGTGGGATACAGGCCTTACGCTGACGATGTTGTGGACACCTTCGTGCAGAAGTCGGTCGAAAACGGCATCGACATAGTGCGCGTCTTCGATGCGCTGAACGACATCAGGAACGTGGAGCGCTCCGCAAGGGCGGTAAAGAAGGCGGGAGCCCATCTCCAGGGCGCGCTCTCCTACACGATCTCCCCGGTCCACACCACCAAGGGCTTCGTGGAGTACGCGAAGAAGTTCGCAGACCTGGGAGCAGACAGCATCTGCATCAAGGACATGGCAGGCATCATGTCCCCATATCCCTGCTACGACCTGGTGGCGGCGCTAAAGTCCGAAGTCGGGCTCCCCGTCCAGATACACTCGCACTACACTTCGGGCATGTCCTCCATGACCTACATGAAGGGCGTCGAGGCAGGCGCATTCGTCATAGACTGCGCGGTCTCCACGGTCGCTATGGGATCGTCCCAGTCGCCCGACGAGACCATGATAGTCGCATTCAAGGACACGTTGTATGACACCGGAGTGGATGTGAGGAAGATACGTCCGGCAGCCCAGCTGCTTAAGTCCATCCAGGACGAGATAACGGCGGCAAACCCCGGGGTCGCGGCCCCCAGGACCGTCGACACCGATGTGCTTAACTACCAGATACCTGGCGGCATGATATCGAACCTCAGGTCCCAGCTTACGCAGAGCAACAGCCTGAACAAGCTCGAGACCATACTTGCGGAGGTGCCAGCAGTAAGGGAGGACCTCGGCTTTCCGCCGCTGGTGACCCCGATGAGCCAGATAGTCGGCGTGCAGGCCAGCATGAATGTCATGACCGGCCAGCGTTACAAGATGATAAGCAAGGAAGTTAAGGCCTATATAAAAGGAGAATACGGAAGGCCTGCAGGCTCAATAAACCCGGAAGTTCAGAAGCTTGCCATAGGCGATGAGAAGGTGCTGGACGAAAGGCCGAAGCTGCCTCTTGAGATAGAGAAATGCAAGGAGGCCGTCAAGCCCTTCAACGGGACCATCGAGGATGCCCTCTCCTATGCGCTGTACCCTGACCAGGCCCTGAAGTTCTTCGAGGCGAGGGCCAAGAAGCAGGGTTGACAGACTGAACTACACGGCGATGACGCCCGGCCGCGGTGGCCGGGCTTTTTCAAGAGGTGGCAGATGGGATTCGCTCCTGCGCCCATAAGGCAGAGGCCTTCCGGGCTGTTCTACATCGGACTGTGTCTCTCCGCGGCGATGGCGCTTTCCGCCCTCCTGCTTTCCGGAGGCATCGAGGAATCCTACATGAAGGTGCTCACTGACCCTGCGATCCTTCTCACCGACTTCTCATATATCGGCGGCATCGGCGCGGCGTTTCTGAATGCCGGCCTAATGGGGCTTCTTGCATCAGCCCTGATATATGCGTCGGGTGAGCATACCGGGTTATCGTTTGCCGCAGTGACCATGTGTGCGGGATTCGCCTTCTTCGGCAAGACGCCTCTCACCGGCGCGGTGATTGTCGCAGGGACTGTGGTCCGGAACTTCATCATGCGGAAGCGCCTCTTCGATAGCATCACCACAGCCCTTTTCGGCACATGCATGGGTCCCATGGTGTCCTACATCGCCTACTCGACGCCCGGCGGCTGGCCAGTAGCCATATTTGCAGGCCTTGCCGCGGGCTTCCTGCTTCCTGAGATGGCTTCGATAACGAAGAGGGCATACAAGAACCTTAACCTGTACAATACTGCATTCGCCTCCACGATGATTACTGCCGTCGCTGCCGAGATAATGCGTGGGCTGGGTTTGCCTCTTGATGCATGCGCAGGTCCCACGGTTGGCTACCCCTCATGGGTCTACATGGCCATTTTCGCCGCTTTCGCGCTGGCGGGCATAGCCGGCCTTCTTCAGGGCAAGCCTGCGCTTGAAGGTCTCAGGAAGATCTCGGGCTCAAGGTACGAAGGAGCGGATTACCTTATTACTGGGGGCTTCGGCGGGGCTCTGCTGAACCTCTCGCTTGTCGGTTTCGTCCTCGTGCTGGTGCCGTGGCTGGTCCTAAGGGCTCCTCTTACCGGACCTCTGTTAGGCACCATCATCGCTGTCTCTGGGTGGGCGGCCTCGGCCAAGAAGCCGACTGCGATGGTTACGCTCATCGCAGGATACGTAGTTGCCTTCTATATATCAAGCTATGAGCTGACTCCTGCAATCGCCATGGGGGCGCTGTTCGTGACCGGCCTTAGTCCCCTCTCAGACAGGCTGGGTGTCGGATATGGGCTTCTGGCAGGATTCCTTCACCTGTTCGTGGTCACCAAGTGCTCATCAATACACGGAGGCCTGATGCTATACAACAACGGCCTTTCCGCAGGCATTGTTGCAATCGTGATCCTGGCCTTATACAGGACCCTTGAACCCAGAAAGTCAGCCGAACTATGAGTCTCACGAGATATCTTATCCGTACATGGTTTTTTATCTGAACAATCCTTTTCTTGCAGGAAGCGTTTTCCCTTGCCCGAATGCTTATCTGGCGATCGTATAGAAGGTCGTCAATCGGCGGGAAAGGGATGAGTTGAGTGAAGAGGATCGTCATGCTCTGCATCGCAACGGCACTGGCCCTCGCAATGTGCTCAGCAGCAGTAATCGCAGCCCCAACCCCTGTCATCTCGAAAGCTACCGTGGACACTATGGCCAAGCTGGCCGCAGACCCGAAAGTGAAGGCAGCAATCAGTTTCCTGGAGGCGGACCACAACCAGAGGGTCCAGTTCGTGAAGGACCTTGTTGTGATCGAAGCCCCTTCCCATAAGGAGGAGGCGAGAAGCCGCGCGTACGCAAAGCTTCTGAAGGAAGCAGGGCTGAGCGATGTAACAATCGACGAAAAGTCCTGGAACTGCTGGGGCATCCTGCCCGGCACGACCAAGGGTCCCGTCGTGTTCGTCGACGCCCATCTCGACACGGTTTTCGACTTCGGGACCGTAAAGGAAGTCAAGGTGGATGACAAGGGCGTCATCTACGCCCCCGGCATCGGAGATGACACTTCCGCACTAGGAGGGGTCCTGTCGATCATCAGGGCCTTCGTAAAGAGCGGAATAAAGCCGGTCTACGACATAGTGTTCGTGGGTTCGGTAGGTGAAGAGGGCCTTGGAGACCTGAAGGGCATGAAGGCTTTCCTCAACGAGAACCATCCGATCGGCAAGAGCGTAATCGCGGTTATCGACTTCGAGGGCGGCGGCCCTGAGCGCATAACCTACAACTGCACGGGCAGCCACAGGTACTTCATAGACTTCATGGGACCCGGCGGCCACAGCTTCGGTGCGTTCGGGCTTCCCAGCGCGATACATGCCGCAGGCCGCGCAATAGCTCTGGTCGGCGACGTGCAGGTGCCGTCCGGACCCAAGACGACATTCACTGTAGGCATGATCTCCGGCGGAACCTCCATCAACTCGATAGCCGCTGGATGCCAGCTGCAGCTCGATATGAGGTCGAACCTCATGGCGAACCTGCTTTCGCTTGAAGCCAACATCATGCCGTTGTTCCAGAAGGGCGCAGATGCTGAGAACGCTAGGTGGGGCAAGCCCAACACCATCACGGTCAAGACCACGATGGTTGGAGACAGACCGGCCGGCGAGCAGGATCCAAACATCGGCCTCATCCAGGCACACTGGCAGAGCAACCTGATGTTCGGATACACCCCTTCGCTTACGGACGCTTCCAGCACCAACATCAACTGGTCAGTCTACAAGGGCTATCCGTCGATTTGCATCGGAGCCGGCGGAAGCAGCACAGGGAACCATTCGCCGACCGAGACCTGGAACCCGGCGGGCGCATGGAAGGCCCTTCAGGTAGCTTTCATGACGATCTGCTCCATGTCAGGAGTGGATGGGCTCATCGCTCCCCTTCCCGCAAAGTAACCGCCCATAGCGAAACGAGAGGGG